>JAHEYJ010000035.1:13381-26231 GCA_023251675.1 Bacteroidota bacterium | reverse complement strand
AAGGAAGTAAATGCAAAATACATTTTACGCGGCCTCCGCACTTCTGCCGATTTTGAATTCGAACGTGTCATTGCCCAGATGAACCGTGAAATGAACGACACCATTGAAACCATTTTCATCCTTTCCGTTCCTGAGCTTTCGGCAGTCGCATCCACCGTGGTGCGGGAAATCATCCGCAATGGCGGCGATGCCGGCAAATTTGTTCCTTCTGCCATTAGAAAGGAAGTAAAATAATTCCTTCAAGGACCATGTATAATGTATTTCGAATGCTGAAAGTCGGAGCAAAGAATTTTATTCTTTTTTCTTTTTTTTCTGCCTTATGGATTCCCGGCCCCGTATTCTCTCAAAATGTAATAATCAAAGGAAACGCCGACTCAAGTTACCTTTCGGCTGCCCGTTCGATTTACGCCTACACCGATGAAGATTTTATTTCCTATAAAGAAAAAGAACTTTCATCCGGCTTGCTGGATGCAAAAGGGAACTTCACTATGAATTTTTCGATCAATGCGCCAACCTATATTTACCTGGTGGTGGACAACGCCAAAGCAGAAATGATATGCGAACCAAACAAAACGTATGAAATAAAATTCCTTCCGAAAGATTCGGACGCGGTGAATACGCTGAGCTTCTCCATTCCGACCGGCCTTGAATTCAGCAACTCCAGCGATACGGAACTGAATTACCTGATGGCCGATTTCTCAAACCGATACGAAGCATTTCTTGAAGATCACCGCGGCATGATCGCCAAGAAAGAACCCGCCCTATTTGGAAAAATTGATACGATCAAAACCTTATTCACAAAAAAGTACACGGCCTATAATAATTCCTACCTGAATAATTTTATTGAATACACCTTTGCCTCGCTGGAAGAAAATGTTTCACTTAAAGGGAAACAAAAGATCTACGAACAATACATCCGGGGAAGAAAGATCCAGCCCGGCAATTACGACTATATGGCCTTTTTTCATCAGTTCTTCTCCTCCACTACGGATATGCTGATGAAATCGGGAAAGACCCAAATGGAGATCAACAGCAAACAGATCTTTTCTTCTCTTTTGGAATTGTACAAACAAAATAAATTTCTCAGCAATGATACGCTTTGTGAAATGGCAGTATTAAAATCCCTATCCGAATATTACCGGTACCCCTCTTCTTACAAAACCATTGCGGTGCTGGCCCTGCTTGAACAGGCTGAAAAACAATGCAAATCCGCAACAAACCGGGAAAGTGCAGAAAATATTTATAAAAAATTATCCGTGATGAATCCCGGCAAACCGGTTTCGGCTATGGGTTTTCTGAACAGTGACGGAAAACAAGTTTCACTTTCTGATTTCAAGGGGAAATATGTGTACCTCACGTTCTGGACCTCCTGGAGCGCTGCGAGCACACAGGAAATGACACTGATCCCGGATCTGAAGAAACTATATGGAAATAAAATTGCTTTCATAAGTATCTGCCTTGACAAAAGCCAGGAAACAATGAATAATTTTTTGAAAAAGAACGCCCATCTATCCGCCGATAAATCCGGGTACGGATGGACTTTTCTTTATTGCGACAATTACAAAAAAGTAAAAGAAGAGTTCAATGTACTTACAGTGCCTGCTTATTTTATGCTTGATCCGAAAGGAAATGTTTTCAAGTCGCCCGCTCCCGGCCCATCTGAAATTGAACCGGTTTTCATAAAGATCAAAAAGAAGCAGCAGTAATCACTTCCCGCAGGGAAGGATAAATCTTATTCCATACTTTTTTTACATCATCTCTGCGCAGCCATTCCGCCTTAAGAATACCTTCTTTCGCCTGGGGTTTGGGCTTAGCCAGATCGCTGCATTTCATCTCATACCAATAAGTACGTTTGATGCATTCATATTTGTCTTGAAAAAATATATGGTGCGTCAGCATTAATTCATTGGTGATCTTCAGTTTGGTTACTCCGCATTCTTCCTCCACTTCGCGAACGGCGGTCTGATCCGGAGTTTCGCCGCTTTCCATTTTTCCCTTGGGCAGATCCCAGTGTTTATTTCTATAGATCATAAGCAGATCGCCTTTGTCATTTTGCACAAGTCCGCCGGCGGCCTTAATATAAACGAATAAAGAGCGAAATACTTTCCATGCTCTTTCTTCATTTCCGGTGATAAGCAAATGTTTAAGATCGGACGACCGCGAAAATTGCTTGTATTCCTTATGAAGCTCTTCCGCCGAACTAAAAGCAATAACTTTTGTACCCTGTTTCTCCGTTTCCAAAGCCTTTTCGGAAATTATTATACTCCTCTCGCCTGAAAAAACTTTATACATTTGTAATAATTATATTCATTTTATGATCGTAAGCCAGGAAACAGCGGTAAAGATCGCCGACCAACTTTTGCAAATTAAAGCAATAAAACTACAACCCAACAAACCATTTGTCTGGGCATCCGGCTGGAAAGCGCCCATTTACTGTGACAACAGGAGAACGCTCTCCTATCCAAAGATCCGGAATTACCTTCGGGACCAATTTATCAAGGTCATTAATGAAAAAATGGGGAAACCCGATGTGATCTGCGGCGTTGCTACAGGAGGAATCGCACACGGAATGATGATCGCTGACGCCATGAATCTTCCTTTCTGTTATGTACGGGCTGAAGCAAAAGTGCATGGATTAACAAACCTGATCGAAGGCGTTGTCGGCGCAGGCCAGAAAGTGGTGATCATTGAAGATCTGATTTCTACAGGGAAAAGTTCTCTTAAGGCGGTTACCTCGCTTCGCAATGCGGGATGTATTGTTCAGGGCATGATCTCTATCTTCACTTACAATTTCAAGATCTCTGCAGATGCTTTCAAAAAAGAAAAATGTTCGATGTATCACCTTTGCGATTACGAAACACTTACAAAAGAGGCGTTGAAGAAAAATGTAATCACTAAAGCGGATATCGCCCTGCTAAAATCCTGGCGTGAAGCTCCTGAAAAATGGGGGCAGGACGGAAAAGAACCCGTTCGGCCAATGGGAGGAATGAAATAAAGTGGCATGCTAATAAACGGCACATACTAATGCTACTAATAAAACAGCCATTCGTATCATTTGTATTATTCGTTTCATTCGTACGCATTAATATATTCGCATGAGGATAGAAAGCGATAAATCAGAGATCAACAAACCTTCTTCAGAAGTGTTTTCTTTCTTTAGCAACTTTAATAACTTTCAGAAACTTATGCCGGAGCAGGTGACGAACTGGCAAAGCACTGAAAATGACTGCTCTTTCACTATTAAAGGCATGGCAACCATAGGGATGAAGATCGCTCAAAAAACGCCTAATTCTCTTATTAGCTTAACCTCATTCGGGAAAGTTCCTTTTGAATTTACCATGAACATTTTACTTACTGAAACCGGCGCTTCCAGTACAACCGGCCAGATCATCCTTGAATCCGACCTAAACCCAATGATGACCATGATGGTGGAAAAGCCATTAACTAAATTCTGTAATTTTCTTGCACATAAGATGAAAGATGTACTATAAGAAGCGCACGTCTTTTACATCACATTCCAGCTTTTCTCCATTCTCTTTTTCTAAAATCAGTTTTCCTATTTCAGACACTCCGCAAATTTTCGCATTAATAATTCCTGCTTTAAACTTATAGCTGCTCCACTCTCCGAAACGATACATGGATTTAATGTAATCCGAATCAATCTTCGAATTTTCTTTTCGCTTCAATTGAAGGTACCGGCTTTCGATACATGAGCACATATCCTCGAAGCATTCTTTTAAATCAAATTCTTTCCCTGTAATCAGCTTTAATGAAACAGGATTCGGCAATGCAGAAGAAAATCTTTCCTGGTTAATATTAATTCCAATTCCTGCAATTGAATGACTGAGCTGATTCCCGCTGACCGAGTTTTCAATCAGAATACCTGCAACTTTTTTGTCGCCAATATAAATGTCATTGGGCCATTTAATTTTAGTCAACGATCCCGCCCCGGTAAAACAAGATCCGACAAAATCATTCAGAGCCAATGCTATCGACTTACTTAAAATAAATTGTTCGTCCGGTTTCAGAAACGATGGAAACAGCAGGAAACTAAAAGTAAGGTTCTTCCCCCGCTCACTTTCCCAGAATGTTCCACGCTGGCCCCGGCCTTGCTCTTGTTTTTCAGTAATAACGGCTGTTCCTTCAGGCAAATTTTTTTCGGATAGCGCCCGGGTCAAAAAACTGTTAGTGGAATCAGTTTGATCAGGCTTTATACAATATTGTCCGATGAAAAGCGTCTTCATAAACAGGTAATCCGATGGTGCAAAGATGGTAAGTATTATGGTAGAAAAACATTATCTTTGTTCTCTTAAATAAAATATGTCAGAAATAAAGAAAAAAGCAAAGAAGAAACAAGCGAGTGCATCAACTTTGGTCCGGTATGCTGTTAAAGGCATCGAAGAGAAAAAAGGAAATGAGATCGTCTGTATCAATCTGAAGAAAATTCCAAACAACATCTGCGATTACTTTGTGATCTGCGAAGGAAATTCGAGAACGCAGGTGCAGGCTATTGCGGGAAGCGTAGAAGAGTTTGTAGAAAAGAATACCGACTCCCGGCCGTGGCACGTTGAAGGCCTTGAAAACGGAGAATGGGTTTTGCTTGATTATGTGGATGTTGCCATTCATATTTTTCAGCCGGAAGCCAGGAGCCATTACAACCTTGAGAACATGTGGGCGGATGCTGAAGTCAGGAAATTTGATGGTGAAATCAAAGAAGTAGTGAAAAGAAAACCCAAGGCAAAAAAGAAAAAAAAGGCCCCGTCTTCAAAAAGAAAAACAACAAGAGTAAAAAAAAGAAAATGATATAACCCGGAAGATGGATAGATTGAAACGATCGGGAAAAACGCCGGTATTCAATTTTTCAAATTTCCAAACCCTGCAAATGAGCGAGCAACCAAACATAAAAGACGAATCTTCAAAACCGGATCAAAATGACTCCCCCGGAGAAAAAAAAAGAAGCAATGATGCAAAGGGGCATTTAAAAAAGATCAAACAAAAGTTCCCAAAAGGTCCGGGTAATTTTAATTTCTACTGGATTTACATAGTGATCCTGGTGGGCCTTGCTTTGATGTGGTTTCCCAATTTCACTGACAATACTCAAAAAATAGAATGGCAGGAGTTTGTTGAAAATTATCTTAAGCCGGGAGATGTTCGCCGGATTGTTATTGTGAACGAGCAAACAGCAGAAATTTATATCAAAACCGATCGGCTCAAAGAATCCAAATTTGATAAAGTAAGAGAACGCCCGATTACAAAAGAATTAAACCCGGGGCCGCATTATGTGATGAAAGTAGCGAAAGAATCTTTCGCCCGCGACCTTGAAGCGGTTCAAACGGAAATGCACCTCACCAGGGGCGACAAAGACTGGATATCTCCCAGCAGTGAAACACACACCGGCCTCAGCGAATACATGGGCTGGATACTTCCTATTCTTCTCATAACCGCTGTTTGGTTTTTACTGATGCGCCGGATGACCGGCAATTCCGGGGGCGGAGGCGCCGGTGGAATTTTCAGTATTGGAAAATCAAAAGCCGCACTCTATGACAAAGACACGCAAGTAAACATCACTTTCAATGACGTTGCCGGACTGGATGAAGCAAAAATTGAAATAAAAGAGATTGTAGATTTTCTTAAAAGCCCCAAAAAATATACGGAACTCGGAGCGAAGATTCCTAAAGGCGCCTTATTGGTAGGTGCACCGGGAACAGGAAAAACTTTGCTTGCAAAAGCAGTTGCCGGAGAAGCAAAAGTTCCTTTCTTCTCTCTTTCCGGTTCTGACTTCGTCGAAATGTTTGTCGGGGTTGGCGCTTCACGCGTTCGTGACCTGTTCCGCCAGGCAAAAGAAAAGGCTCCTTGCATTGTCTTTATTGATGAAATAGACGGAATTGGACGAGCCCGCGGACGCGGAATGATCCAGGGCGCTAACGATGAACGCGAAAGCACACTCAACCAGCTTCTCACCGAGATGGATGGATTTGGCACTAACAGTGGAGTGATCCTTCTCGCGGCTACTAACCGCGCGGATATTCTGGACCGGGCGCTTCTTCGTCCCGGACGGTTCGACCGGCAGATCTATGTTGATCTGCCCGATCTGCATGAACGCGAACAAATCTTTAAAGTTCATATCAAACCTCTTAAGCTTGGGAAAGATGTCGATACCGCATTTCTTGCCAAACAGACGCCCGGGTTTTCAGGAGCCGACATCGCTAACATCTGCAACGAAGCGGCTCTGATCGCAGCAAGAAAAGATAAAAAAGTAGTTGAACGGAAAGATTTTTTGGATGCCGTTGATCGGGTGATCGGCGGGCTGGAAAAGAAAAATAAAATCATATCAGCTGACGAGAAAAAAGTAATTGCTTATCATGAAGCAGGACATGCCTCTGTAAGCTGGTTGCTGGAACATGCGAGCCCGTTGGTAAAAGTCACCATTGTTCCACGCGGTAAATCCCTCGGCGCCGCCTGGTACTTACCGGAAGAACGACAAATTACAACCCGTGAGCAGATGCTGGATGAGATCTGTGCAGCTCTAGGAGGCCGTGCTGCTGAAGAAGTGATATTCGGAAAAGTTTCTACCGGCGCTCTCAGCGACCTGGAAAAAGTCACTAAACAGGCGTATGCAATGGTGATGTATTACGGACTGAATGAAAAAATAGGCAATATCAGTTATTACGATTCCACAGGTGCTTATGAGTCATCTTTTCATAAACCCTATAGTGAAAAAACAGCTGAACGCTTTGACTCTGAAGTGAATGTGATCCTTGCTGATGCCTATTTAAGGGCGAAAGAGATACTTGGAAAACATAAGGAAGAACTGGAAAAACTCGCGCATTACCTGCTGGAAAAAGAAGTGATCTTTAAAGAAGATCTCGAAGCTATTTTCGGTAAACGGCCTTTTGACAAAGTGGAAGTGGCGGAAATAAAAATTTCTGCTAACGGAAGCAATGGCCTGGCCGAACAAAAACCTGAAGAGAAAACAGAAAGCACACTATAGTTACTATTTTTCATTTGGAGGTTTCGACTCATTTGCCGCTGAAATCTATGTACGAAGAAAGCACGACGAAAGAGAAAATTCTGAAAAAAGTCAGAAAGGCGCTAATCCACAAATCAGCCGGCTCTGTAAACGTGGATTTTGAGAGTGCTGTTTTTCATAACGCAGAAGAGCCGCTTGAGATTATTTTTGCCCAGCAGCTGACCAAACTTAACGGAAAATTTATTTATTGCGAAAACGAAAAAGAACTTACCGGGAATCTTTCAATTCTTGTCGAGGAAAATAAATGGGATAAGATTTTCTGTTTAGAAAAGAAAGCAAAAGAAGTTTTAAAAAAAGCAAAGATTGGTTTTTCTGAAAATGAAAAAGATGTTTCCCATGTGAATGTTGGCGTTTCTCTTTGTGAATTCCTGGCTGCGCGTACCGGCAGCGTGTTTGTTTCGTCACGTCAATTCTCCGGCAGAAGATTGCCTGCTTTTGCCAACTATCATATAGTCATTGCCTATTCTCACCAGCTCGTTTATTCTATTAAGGAAGCCCTTAATGGAATTAAAAAGAGGTATGGAAATGATTTCCCTTCCATGATCGTAAATATTTCCGGCCCAAGCCGGACGGCGGATATTGAGAAAACGCTGGTTCAGGGAGCACACGGCCCAAAAGAAATTTATGTTTTCCTGGTTGATGAATAGAAGATCGCCGGCATTCTCTTTTAATTCTTTATTTCCTTCTTTAGTGTTTTCATTTGTACATTCGTAACGTTATTTATTTCGAAAAGAATGAAGGACTGGATTTGCATATACACTTCACAAAAAATGCAGGAAGCGGAGATCATTAAAGGGCTGCTTACCTTCAATGAAATTAACAGCGTAGTGATCAACAAGCAGGATTCCTCCTATATGTTCGGGGAATTTGAAGTGTATGTAAACAGCCGCGATGTTGAAAAAGCAAAGTCGGTTCTGGATGAAAATAAAGATCTGGACTAATCCATCAGAATCAATATCACACCATGAGCAACTTGATTACAAGAACATTGACCGGAGCTGTTTTCCTGGCTGTAATGATCGGAGGTATTCTGTGGAATTTCTGGTCGTATATGTTTCTTTTTACACTGGTATCAATTCTTGGTATTTGGGAATTTTTTTCTTTAATGAAGAACCGAATAAGTTCTTCTCAGAAAGCAGCGGGCATTGCGTTAGGATTAATTTTAATTGCCGCTTCATGCGGTAAATATTTTTACCCGGTTGCGGAAGGTTTATTTTCAAAAGGGCTCTTTCTTTTAGTGCTGGTCTTGCCTGTTTTTTTGATAATTCAGTTATTCAGGAAGGGAAGTGTATTGATTCTTTTTTCCCCTGTCTTATTCGGAATCCTGTATGTCGTTCTTCCCTTTTGCTTGCTGATCCTCTCCTATTCATCCGAAAGTTATTGGAGCAGCGGCAACCACACAAGGATCATACTTGGCTATTTCTTTCTTATCTGGGCAAACGACACATTTGCTTATTTAGTCGGCATATCTATCGGAAAACACAGGCTTTATGAACGCATCTCTCCAAAGAAAAGCTGGGAAGGATTTATTGGAGGAATCATCTGCACGCAAGGAATCGCTTACCTGTTCTCACTCTATGTCACCGAGCTTTCGCTTGTTCACTGGCTTGTACTTGCATTTATTGTTTCGGTTACAGGAACATTGGGCGATTTAGTTGAATCCATGTTCAAGCGAAGCTTAGGAGTAAAAGACTCAGGAAACATTTTGCCGGGGCACGGTGGCATTCTTGACCGGTTTGATGCTGTTCTTATTTCTTCGCCCTTTGTAGTTACGTATCTCCTGTTTATTCGCTAAAATTTCTTAACCAGCTTCACAAACATTCCCATGCCCGGAGTGGACTGTGCCGTTACACTTGAAAAAATATAGTCGCTCATTAACTGAAACGAATAATGTTTTGCAAAGTCAATGGTAAAATCAAACCCTGAGTTGAACCGCCCGTAGCCGCCATACCCGATTAGGCAAGCAAGGTCGGTAGTTTTGTTTCTCCCCATAAAAAAATGAAGCTTGGCATAGTAATACAGTTTTGCATGTGTATTGAATCTCCAAATAAATCCTTTCTCAAAAGCAAACTGTTTACCATAGAAAGATTTTGTATGTACATCCATCAGTCCGGGAATCGAAGTTGAATATTGCCTGTGGCTAAACGCTGTGTTCTTATCAATAACACTGTCAATGTTGAGTGGGGAAAGCATCGTATCTACATTAAAAAGATCGCTCACCGCTATTCCTTCATAATGATAAGAGGAATCAACCGTGTAGTGCATTGAGTTGCTGCTCCACCGGATGAAACCAAGATCCTTCACTTCAAAATGCAGGGTCCCCTGTTTGTTCCAGGATACATAGGGCATTTCATAATAAAAATCAGTTGAAAGGCCCATTCCGTTCTGTGCAAAAACCTGCTTATGCGCAGTATCCGTCTGATCTACCTTCATTTTTACGGCAAGATCAAGATAGGTGCCGTTATCGGCAGTATATAAATCAGCTGTCGGCATTCTAACAGAGAGGTTTTTTTCTCCGCTCAAAAGAGAAAATGCAAAACCATAGCTGCCATGAAAAGCATCCCCTTTCCATCCCCATCCAAAACGCACTTGCTGATAACGCAGAAAGTTCAGTGAAAAATTGCCCAGCGATGCTGTTTTCCCTGCAAACATCTTATTGCCATAAAAGATCGTATTATATAAATCGTCTGAAAATTTCATGTCCAGATTCGTTCTGTCAAAAAGAGAAAAAGAGAAAGTTGGCTTTTTAAGCCCTTCCAGGGAAAGATACGAATAGGTAAATCCAACTTGTGACATTCCTCCCAATACATTATCCGAACGTATTTTATCTTTTGAATTCAGCTTCATATCTTCATCAATAAAATTTCCATAATAAAATGCTTTTACAAAATCATTATTGATGGTGTTTGAATTCAGAAAACCAAATCCAGTGAGCTCAATATTTTGTTCGGGTCTTTTTTTTGCAATCAACGAGTCCTGCGAGAAAACAGAGACGGGTTCACTAAGCAAAACGATTACAAATGATATATATATAATTCGTACCTGTATCATTTTCCAACAGCATAATTAAAATCGCCTACTAAACTGACATCCATTTTATAAAAACTATAAATTTTAATATAATTTGGCTGGTTGGTTGTATTGAATTTTATTTTAACAACCATTTTCCGTACCGATCGAAGCAGGTCCATTTTTTTTGCATCCACCGGTATGGTGAGTTTAGACATTTGCTGCCCAACACAAATGAAATTTCCATCTAACGGCGGCGCTTGAATAATATCGGCAGAACTGAAGAGCGAATCAACAATGGCAAGGTGCTCATCCATCAGGTACAGTTGAGCTGCAGCAGTAAAAGGGAATCCGTTGCTGGCATACAGATACAGTGTTCCGTAATTCACGTTATCAGCATTAGAATTCAATTTAAAGTTTACCGTATCGGTCATTGTAAGATCATTGGCTACAAGCGAAAGCGGAATGGAAATATCCATGTTTACGTTCATGGGTGCTTTATAATAATAGAAGTCATTGCCGCCTGAAATAGTCCCTCCAAGCGGATTTATTTCCATAGCCATATTATAACTCAGTTTGTCGGGAAGATTTTCTACAAACTGTTTTACATTGGAATTACCAGGGTTGATAGAAACTGAATAAGAAGAGGAAGTGACATTGCCGTTGTTATCAACCGCGCGATTAATGTTAATGGGAGTACCTATAATCGTATGAGTTAATGCAACAGGAATACCTGTTCTTGAATTTATGGAAGAAAGGTTATTAATAAGGAATTGTATATCGACCCCCATTCCGTTCGTTATGTCAAATCCCAGATCTAAGTCTGCAAGATGAAGTGCTCCGCCAATGATATGGTTGAACAGCGATAAATCGGAAGATCCCACTAATGCAGTATCACTTTCCACAAAATAACCCTTGGCGTATTCAGGTATTAAACCCAGGATACCGTTTGAAACTGAAATATAGTCTCCCCCAAAGATCGTATCCTTAGCAAAGTCATTGCAATTGACCTTTGCGCTGACCTTCGTGTAAATGGTATTGTATTTCCCTCCATTCAAACCGGTCAGGTTCAGTGAATAGCCGCTCATATCAAAATCAGTGGAAACAGTTCCGGGAACAGAACCTGTTTCAGCAGGCACTGAAATAATTTGGTTAAAAGGAACACTGTTTTTTGTAGCGCCGGGTATTTGATAGTTAACATCCACAATCTTTCTTGTTTTGTTCTTTAACTCCACCCTCATAATACCTGCATGAATACGAGCCGTTGTGAGCTGGGCAGCTCCTGTTTTAATCACATTCTCCTGTATGATCTCAGGAAGAATGACATCACAGGAATCAACATAAACCGGAAAAGGATACATATATACAGTATCAATAGTTGTATCGGGAATGGATATAGTTGAAAATGAAAAAAGAGTTTTATTATAAACGATTTTAAGCGAATTATCTGCGTTATGCGTCAGAACCGAATCCGGGATAATATTATTTATTGTCAACGTAGATTTAACAAGCGGAGCCAGAATATCCGTATCCCACGAAGGGGATTTTCTTTCTTTTCGGCACGAAAAGAAGAAAATAAAAGGACAAACAATAAAAAACAAAATAAATATCCTTGTACTAATTCTCATGAAGAGCTATTTTGCCTTGCTGCATTTTTCATAAATATCCTGCGCTTCAGAATTGCCAAGATCAGCTGCTTTTTTATAATCCATACAGGCGCCTTTCGGATCATTCATTTTTATTTTTAGCTGGGCGCTTTTCATGTAAGCCAGTGCATTTCCGGGTTTGAGATGCTGGACCTGCTGATAGTCAAATAAAGCCGACTGGTCTTTTTCCAAACCTTCGCACGCATAAGCGCGGAACAAATAAGCGTCGGCCAGTTTGCTGTTCATATCAATCGCTTTTGAAAGGTCATCGAATGACTCCTGGAATTTATTTTTCATATAATAGGCGATGCCTCTTCCTAAAAAAGCATCTACACTGTTTTGATTGAGCATAACCGCTTTCTCCAGGTCTTTCATAGCCAGGTCGATAATGCCCAACCCTAAATAGGCTCTGCCCCTTAATCCCAAATACCGGGCGCTGTCAGGGCACAATCTTACGGAAGACTGTATCTTATCAAGGGCTCCCTGAAAATCATTAATACGGAGTTTGGTGGCCGCTTCATTTGCGTTCTGCACGGCTTCTTTCCAGCAAAATTTTTCATCGAACATTTCGGTAGCCAGAGAATCTTTAAGGCTTCCGGCAATTCCCAAATCAATGCAGCCTTCATCTTGCTTACCTACTGTCCATAGTATTCTTCCACGCTCATAATAGGCGGCGCCCATTTTGGGATTTATTCTGATGGCATTATTGAAATCATTAATAGCATAATCGTTTTTACCCATGACCGAATAAGATTGTCCTCGCAATAAATAGGGAATGGCCATGCCAACATCAACCGCAGGCGCCTGGTTTCCCTTTTCAGCATCTGGAATTTTATCAAACTCTTCGAGTGCTTTAAAGTACTTCTGCACTGCATCGTTATGTTGTTTTATTGATAATGAAAAATCATAAATAGCACCATTATGATTTCCGGCTTTTTGTTTTGCTTTTCCGCTCACTACATTTGGATCTGTTTGCGCAACGCATAGAAAAGAAGAAAAAAGAAAGAAGAAAGAAAAAGTAAATATCTGCTGCATAATAAATGTTTAGCTATTGGTCTACAAATCTAAGAAAAGGGTGTAAAAGCACAACGGGGTTGGAGATGGAACTATCAACACAAAACCGGCCTGCCGACTGAGGATCAGAACTTCATATAATACTCTTTTG
>JAHEYJ010000035.1:8966-13371 GCA_023251675.1 Bacteroidota bacterium | reverse complement strand
TATAAGAATTATCATTTTGAATTACCAGCACTTTATCATCAACAATGAATCTTTCAACAAATTCAAATTTCATCAGAATTCTCTTCGGAAATTTTTTTCTTGAAGTGGTCTTTACCCAAACATAATCGGTGAGGAATAATTTTCTTTTTTCAGCCAGGTTCGTAAAAAAAGCGCCTTCATGTACAGGAAAGACCACATAAAAGCTGCCCTTTGGAGATAATCTTTTAAGCACACCCTCCACTAAATCTTCAAAGCCAAGCAAATGCGTGTACTTAGCATGGGCACCGTCTTTTTCCCTATGCGAATGAGGAAGAGGAAAGTAAGGCGGGTTACTAATAATAATATCGTATTTTTTTGAAGAAGAGAATTTCTGAAGAGAAGTATTGTAAATCGTTAATTTATTTTTCCATTTAGAACCAGAAAAATTTTCTTTTGCCTGCTTATAACATTCTTCATCGATATCGATCGCATCAATAGCGGCATCCGATCGTTGTGCAAGCATCAGTGAAATGATGCCCGTACCCGTACCAATATCTAATATTGATTTTGCATTTCCAGTTTTTGCCCATGCACCTAACAAAACAGAATCAGTGCATATTTTCATTGGGCACTTGTCCTGTTTTACTGTGAACTTCTTAAAAGCAAAAACAGAGTTGCTCATACATGAGATAACTTGTAATTAAAAGGAAATATCCGCATAAAGCAAATACTTCGTATCCTACGAAAGTAGAAACTAAATTGTTACATCAAATAAAAAGAGAAGAGAAACAGTAAAAAAAGGCTATTCAATAAACTAAGCCTGTGGTTCTTCAGGAGTGGATTCTGCTGCAGAAGCCACTGTTTCCGCTTTTGCCTTACGTTTGGCAGTACGGTTTTCTCTGGAAGCCGACTCTGAAGCAATTCTTTTCTTATAAGCGTCTTTCCTGGAAGTTTCAACCAAATTTTTAGTGCTGCTGGTTTTTACATCTTTTTCGGTCATCCACTTAGCAAACTTGACATCTGCTTGTTCTTGTGTGAAAACACCTTTTTTAACCCCATTCTGCAAATGCGCTTTATACATCACCCCTTTATGAGAAAGGATTGAGCGCATCGTGTCAGAAGGTTTTGCGCCCTTTTGTATCCATGCCACTGCATTATCAAACTTGATATTTACTGTAATGGGATTGGTACGAGGATTATAAGTTCCAAGCTTTTCTATAAAACGAGCATCACGGGCAAAACGACTGTCCGCTACTACAATGTGATAAAATGCCTGACCTTTCTTGCCATGACGTGATAAACGAATAATTGCTGCCATCTTGAAATTTTAAAAGTTTTAAGTTTTTTGTTTAAATTGGTTTTAGGATTTGATTTCCCATCACCAAGTTCCCATTGCTAACTTTTCTGCAAAAGGGACGCGAATATCGTAAAAATATCCGAATGACAAAATCTATTTCACCCTAATTATTTTTCTGCAGCGTGATGGTTTTTGACTCTATTTTACCTGCCGGAAGGTTCATTTCCATTGAAAATTTCTGATAGCCTTCAGGGGCAATTTCAATAATCACAAGTTTGTCACCCGGAAATTCAAGAGCGTAAGACCCATCTTCAGCTGATCTTGTCATCGTAATCTGAGTACCTAGGGACTTATCTAATATTCTGATTTCAGCGGATATAATTGAATTATCAGACCCGATGATCTTACCGGATAACTTGGCCGTAGCAGCTGTACTGGTCGCAGTGGCCCCGGCCATAGCATCATAATTGGAAATATCCACCATTACAATATCCCTTTCACCTATTCCACTGTCTCGCACGGTAGAGATATAGGCAGTTTTTTTATCGGCTGTCATTACAAACTTGGTTTCCATTGCCACGCTGTTAATCGGATAGCCGAGGTTTACCGGTTCTGTCCATTTTCCGTCTGATCCCAACACTGTTCTGAAGATATCATAGGAACCCATCGATAACGGGCCATTGCTGCAAAAGAAAAGAGTCTTGCCATCAGGAGTTAGATACAATCCGTTCTCATCAAATGGCGTGTTAACGGGTGCGCCCATATTTATGGGCTCACTCCACCCCTCGGGTATTTTTTTGGACGTGTAGATATCCCCTCTCCCTAATCCTCCCGGGCGTTCGCTGACAAAATACAACGTGTTGCCATCAGGGGAAATACATCCGGCATCTTCATAATAACTGGTATTTATTGGCTTCGGTAGAATTTCCGGATTTTTCCATTTTCCGGATGTAGTTTTCTTAGCCAGAAATATTTCGCCTCCGCGCGCTTCAGAAGGATCATTTCTATAAATAAACATCATTGTTCCATCAGCTGAAATACTATTACAGGCATCATAGCCAGGAGTGTTTATCGGCCCCCTGATCAGATCAGCAGCAGACCATGTTTGTTTTTCATCATTCCAGACGCTTTCATACACATCATCATAAAAACCATAATCACCTTCCAAATCTATTTTAGACTTATCACCGGAAGGCCGCCTGGAAGTAAAGATTAATGTTTTATCATTATTGGCCAGCACAGGGCCTTTGTCATCATACTGGGAATTGATATCTAACAAAGAAATCAATCTCACATCGACCGGATGGGCGATCATTTGTTTAGCTGTATTGCACTGGGCGATCTCGACATCCACTTCGCTTTCAGCAATTTTCTTTGGGCTGTCAGCTATTGTTTTTCTGTAAATGTTAAATTCATCAATGGCTTTGTCAAGCATTCCCCGGGTATGATAGGTTCTTCCCAATACCAATGACAGTTCAGCCGTTGCTGCAGGGTTTATCGATTTTGCCTTTTCAAGTTCATCCAGCGCGTCTTCATATGTTTTCATCATATAGTAACACTCCCCAATATAAAAATGAACCGCCGCATCGTTCGGACGGTTTTTCTCTACTTCTTTATACTTATTTAATGCTGAACGGTAATCTCCTCCGAAAAATTCCTGGCGGGCCATAAACATTTTATATTCATCCGTTCCTTTTTTTAAAACATTACCTCCGTCACTTTTCTGTGAAAAGACGGGCCCGGTAATAATCAAGACCATCAACAAGGAAAAAATATTTTTCATATTAGAATATTTGATAAAAAGCGCTTATTCCGAAATAAAGGGCAAACATAACGATTCCGATTCAAAAGCCAAAATGAAAGTTTTACAACATTATCCAACTAAACCATCCCTTTTCCAAGCTTCAGAAAAAGTTCCATGGCCTTGTATTTGGGAGCATCAAAATGATAATTAATGTACTCATTAAGGTACTTACGCATCAATCTTTTATCGTATTTCTTTTCAAGCCCGGAAACTATTTTATTCCTGTTATCGACTCCGAATTTTAATGCCTTGTAAAGAGCATCCGTTACATTTTTATCAAGCTTCTTATTCGAGATCCAGCAGGCAAAAACAAACGGAAGACCTGTATAATGCTTCCATTCTTCTGAAAGATCATAAACATGAACGAATTTTTTTTTCATTTTAAAATTCCTGTCCCCAATGATCAGTCCGGCCGTGTTTCCTTTTATCTTTTTCTCATACCCTTTTTGCGCATGAATGAAGTCCGGCTTTATTTTCCAGTGATATTTTGCAAGTATCTGCACAAGCAGGGCGGATGTCCTGGATTGATTATCGAGAAAAATGTTTTTAATCTCATGAAGCGGCACATCGCTGTAAAGCATCACCGAACTTACAGCCCCCACCGCTCCAATGCAGAAATCCGGGAGGATAAAATATTTTTTCAGATGATGGAGGGTGGCTACCGGGGCAAGGCCGATATCTACCTGGCCTTTCATTAATTTTTCCCCGCACACAGAAGGAACATCAAGTGAAAGAGAATAATTTTTCATAAAACCAGATTTCTTAATTCCATAAACAAAAGGCATGGAATTGATATAAGAAACGACAGAAATACGAAGCGGTTGTTTTTTCATAAGATGTCCAAATGTAAAATATTACTCTTTCAAATGAATTTTTCAGGAAGTCTATTTCTGAACAGGGACGATCTCATTAGCGGCTAGCGTTGCCGCCACAACTGAAACGATAGCCGCAAATCCCGAGAACAATACGCCGCAAAATGGAAGAATGAGGAACAGACAAAAGATCGCTCCGTTGGCAACAGCCAGCCATTTGTATGAGCGTATAAACTGAACACTCTGATGAATTTTCATTTTCCTCCGTTCGCTTGTATAATCGATAAAAGAGAATCCATAAAAATAGGCGGATATGATAAAAAGGGCAATTGCGCTAAGCCATCCGATTACAGGAATAAAACTCAATACGAAAAATAAAACCATCCATCCGGTCTGAATAAAGAGATTTCTAAGTGAAATCAGAACGCCTCTTACAATATCGCGCATCCACTGGTCAGGATTAAAGGGATATTTTTCCCCGGAAATAATTTCTTCTGTCCGCTCCGAGAGGTA
>JAHEYJ010000035.1:0-8956 GCA_023251675.1 Bacteroidota bacterium | reverse complement strand
AAAACAAAAAAGAACATTACTCTCAGCAAAAGCCAGATCAAGCCTCCTAAAACTCCGGCCAGCAATCCTGATAAAAAAAAGTTTTTATCGTGGAATCCTATTGCCTGGACAAAAAAGTTTTGAATTTCATTTGCAACTGCACTGATCAATGTATATCCGCCGGCAAAAAGCAAGATATTCAGCACCAGAGGAATTAAAAAGGCCCACCATAATCCTTTTGAAAAAATAAAACCAATAGCGTTGAAGTAAGTTCTAAATCCGAGCTCCAGTTGTTTTCCGGCTTTCATTCATTTATGCAATTACGACTTCACGTTCAAGCACTACGCCGAACTTTTCTTTTACAGAAAGAATGATCTTTTCTGAAAGATCAAAAATCTCATTTCCTTTTGCGCCTCCGTAATTTACAAGCACCAATGCCTGGTCTTTATGAACTCCGTATTTTCCGAATGACCGTCCCTTCCAGCCGCTTTGCTCCACTAACCAGCCGGCTGCTAGTTTCATGTCCTTATCTGAATTCCTATAAGCAACTATGGAAGGGAACTCTTTCTTCAATAATTCAAATTTTTCATTAACCACAACGGGGTTTTTGAAAAAACTTCCTGCATTACCTATTTTCTCCGGATCGGGAAGTTTACTTCTGCGGATATTACAAACTGCCTGAGAGATAGCTTCGATCGAAATCTCCTTAACTTCCATTTTTTCCATTTCCTGGTTGATCGCACCATAACTGGTGTTGAACTGTGCTTTTTTAAAAAGACGGAATGTCACCGAAGAAATTATGTATTTACTTTTTGATTTGTTTTTAAAAATACTGTCGCGATAACCAAACGCACATTCTTGATTTGAAAAGGTAACTTTTTTATTTTCGGCAATAGCAATCGCTTCAAGTTCATGGAAAACATCTTTTTGCTCCACTCCGTAAGCACCGATGTTCTGAATGGGAGCCGCGCCCACCGTTCCCGGAATCAGGGAAAGATTTTCAAGCCCACCGATATTATTTTTAATACAATACAAAACCAACTGATGCCACACCTCACCGGCTCCTGCTTTCAGATAATAATGATCCGGATCTTCTTTCACCACTTCAATTCCCTTAATGTTGCTTTTCAATACAATGCCATCAAAATTCTTTGTAAAAAGCACATTACTGCCTCCTCCTAAAACAAGGAATGGAAGATCGTTCAATTTTTTATCGAGTAAAAAATTCTGAATATCCGAGCTGGAATTTATTTCAAGGAAGAACCTGGAAGAAACATCCATGCCAAATGTATTGTACCGGAGGAGGGATTTATTTTCTTCTATCGTCATGCGTCAATATCCGTATTTCATGGATTATGCTCAAATATCTGACAATATCCATTATCAAAATTCATTTCTCAATAAGTTTATACATTGAGATTTCAACACTTTACTACAGATACAAGCTGGCTTCTTAAGCTAAATATCAACTACTTCCAACCTTAATTTCAAAAGTTTCGTCACAATAGTGTAAAAGAAATATCCTAAAAAGAATATTTCTTGAGTTCTATAATAAAAAAACTTATAATAATAGTATTTTCTATTTCAATTTTTCTACATTCGTTCTCTTCAAAAAAAATTGTCCGTCTGAAATTTTAAAAACCCCCGCAAACATTTTCATATTCATTTTATAAAACTTAAGCCTGTATTAACAAAAAATATCTACTATGAAAAAACTCTTTACATCATTAGCTGCCTGCGCGCTTTTATCAGGCATTTCATTTTCTCAACCCGTAGCTGATTTCTCCGGAGGCCCTACAACACTTTGTGCCGGAGGTAATGTCACCTGGGCCAATCTCACAACCGGCACAGCAGGAACCACAACGTGGGCATGGCAATTTCCCGGAGGAGTAAATCCAACATCAACCATTCAGAACCCCGGCCCCAGAAATTACAGTGTTCCCGGCGTGTATGGTGTTACATTGATCGTAACAAGCACCAACGGTATTGACACCATGTATAAACCAAATTACATTACTGTTCTTCAAACACCAACAACCACTGTTACTCCATCACCGGGCTATGTTTGTTCGCTTGGTTCGGTAACGCTGACTGCAAACGGTGCCGCTACCTATTCCTGGTCCCCGGCAACCGGACTAAATACGACTACGGGTTCTGTTGTTATTTCTACACCCACAGCAAATATTACCTATGCTGTTGTTGGAACCAATTCGAGCGGATGCACAAACACAGCAAATGTGAATGTTGTAATTAATACAGTTCCTCCTCCTACACCCAGTACAATAACGGGTCCTGCATCAGTTTGCAGCGGACAAACAGCTATTTATACAGTATCGACTACAGGTGTACCTGCCGGAACGATCAGAACATGGACTGTTCCATCAGGGGCCAGTATTATCGCCGGCCAGGGAACGAGATCAGTTACCATAACTTTTGGCGGAACTTCAGGCTCGGTTTGTTGTACCGCAAGTAATCCTTGCGGATCAAGCGCTGCAAGTTGTTTGACCGTTACAGTAAATCCTACTCCTCAAGTTGGAACGGTAGGAACGATCACCGGAGCTTCTTCAGTTTGCGCAAACCAAACCGGTGTTACCTATTATATTGCACCCGTTGCTAACGCAGCCTCCTATACGTGGACGGCAACCGGGTCAGGAACCGTGACGGCAGGACAGGGAACCAATACGATAACGGTTGATTTTGGAGGAACTAACAGCAATATCTGTGTGAGTGCGGGCAATGCTTGTAACTTCAGTACACCTGTTTGTAAAACTGTAACTGTATCTCCCTCGATTCCCAACGTACCCGGAACTATTACCGGACCCACTACAGTTTGCAGCGGACAAACCAATGTCGGATATTCTGTAGCCACCGTAGCTACTACTACCTATTATTCATGGACGGTTCCTTCCGGAGCCACAATAAATGCCGGACAGGGAACCCGATCGGTTTCAATAACTTTTGGCGCTTCTTCAGGAACAGTATGTGTATCTGACAGCAATGCCTGCGGAATGAGTGCTGCAAATTGCAAAGCAGTTACGGTTGATCCGAGTGCTGTTGTCGGTACCATAGGAACCATTACCGGGCCTACTGCCATTTGCGCAAATGCAACCGGAGTTACTTATTCTATTGCTTCCGTAACGGGAGCAACAACTTATGTTTGGACTGTTCCCGGAGGTGCAACTATTGCTACCGGCCAGGGAACTGAAACGGTTACTGTTGATTTTGGAACGAATGGAGGAAACGTTTGTGTTACTGCTGCCAACAGCTGCAGTACAAGTCCGCAAAAATGCATTACAGTAACAGCTACCCCTGGAATTCCCAACGTACCCGGAACGATCACCGGCCCCACTACAGTTTGCGCCGGTCAGTCCGGAATTGCCTACTCTGTTTCAACCGTTCCTACCACAACCTATTATTCATGGACCATTCCTTCCGGAGCTGCAATTACTGCTGGACAAGGAACACGTTCTATCACCGTAACTTTTGGGGCTTCTTCAGGAACCGTTTGTGTATCTGACAGCAATGCCTGCGGAATGAGTGCAGCCAATTGCAAAGGAGTTACGGTTGATCCGAGTGTTGTGGTAGGTGCGATCGGAACGATCACAGGGCCCACTGCAATTTGTGCAAACTCTACCGGCATGACCTATTCTATTCCTGCTGTAACAGGAGCCACTATTTATACTTGGACGGTTCCGGGAACGGCGACCATAACTGCCGGGCAGGGAACCGAAACGGTTACTGTTGATTTTGCTGCCAATGGCGGAAATGTTTGCGTAACTGCTGCAAATAATTGCAGTACAAGTCCGCAAAAATGTATAGCAGTAACAGCAACTGCCGGAATTCCTAACGTGGCCGGAACCATCACCGGACCCACTACCGTTTGCAGCGGCCAATCCGGTGTTGCGTATTCTGTAGCAACAGTTCCTGCAACAACTTATTATTCATGGACCGTTCCTTCCGGAGCCTCCGTTACGGCAGGACAGGGAACCAGATCGGTTACGGTTACTTTTGGTGCGAGTTCAGGAACTGTTTGTGTCTCTGACAGCAACGTTTGCGGCATAAGCGCCCCTAATTGCAAAGCAATTACAGTTGATCCGAATTCTGCAGTAGGTACTATTGGTACCATTACAGGACCAACAACCATTTGTGCAAATGATGCCGGTGTTACCTATTCTATTCCTTCAGTATCAGTAGCAACAACATACACCTGGACCGTTCCCGGAACTGCGACTATCACTGCAGGCCAGGGAACTGAAACGGTTACGGTTGACTTCGGAACCGGAAATGGAAATATTTGTGTTACAGGGGGAAACAGCTGCAGTACCAGTCCACAAAAGTGTATCACAATTGGTGTTTCTACTATTCCTGCAACGCCTGGAACTATTACAGGACCAACCACTGTATGCAGTGGTCAAACAGCAATTTATACTGTTCCAAATGGAGGTGCACCAGCTGGAACAATAAGAACTTGGACAGTTCCTCCCGGAGCAACAGTTATCGCTGGGCAAGGAACAAGATCAGTGACAATTACTTTTGGTACTACTACAGGAACTGTTTGCTGTACTGCTAGCAATACGTGCGGATCAAGCGCACCCAATTGCATTACTGTTACAGTAGATCCAAATCCTACAGTAGGAACCGTTAGTGCGATTTCAGGGCCGGCCGCTGTTTGTGCAAATTCAACAGGAGTTACGTATTCTATTCCTGCTGTAACCGGAGCAACAACCTATACCTGGACTGTTCCCGGAACTGCGACCATAACGGCAGGACAAGGAACTGAAACCGTCACTGTAGATTTTGCAGGTACTTCCGGAAATATATGTGTGACAGCTGCTAACAATTGCAGTACAAGTCCTCAAAAATGTATGACAGTAACCGTTTCTCCGAACATTCCTAACGTTCCCGGAACGATCACCGGACCTACAACTGTTTGTAATGCGCAAGCAAGCGTAGGATTTTCAGTTGCTTCGGATCCTGCAACCATTTATTACTCATGGACGGTTCCTTCAGGAGCAACCCTTAACGCTGGCCAGGGAACAAATTCTGTTTCCATCACCTTCGGTGCATCTTCAGGAACTGTTTGTGTCTCTGACAGCAATGCCTGCGGAATGAGCGCTCCAAGTTGTCAAACGATCACGGTAGATCCAAACCCCGCGCTGGGTGCTGTTGGAACCATTACGGGTATTGCGGCAGCATGTGCAGGACAAACAGGTGTCACTTATTCGATCGCAAACGTAACCAATGCAACTTCATATAACTGGACCATTCCAACCCTTGCAACGATTGCATCGGGGCAAGGAACAAATACAATTACAGTTGACTTTGGAAATGTATCCGGAAATATTTGCGTGGATGCCAGCAACTCTTGCAGCACCACTTCGGCAAATTGCACGGCGGTGACCATTTCTCCTGCAGCACCTGCAATGCCGGGTGGAATAACCGGGGCAACTACGGTATGTAACAGCCAATCGGGAGTGAGCTATTCAATTTCTGCTGTAGCCAATGCAACCTCTTATACATGGTCGGTCCCTTCGGGAGGAAGCATCACTTCCGGCCAGGGAACAACGAACATTACGGTTTCGTTCGGAAGTACGTCGGGAACTGTTTGTGTGACTGCGGATAACGTTTGCGGAGCAAGCGCATCCAGTTGCCAGGCCATTACTGTGAATGCATCCATACTGAGTGTGCCAACGCCAACCACTTCAGCGGCATCCTGCAGCTCTTGCTGTGATGGAACTGCAACTGCAGCACCGACTGGAGGAACGGCTCCCTATACCTATGCATGGAACACAACTCCTGTTCAAACTTCTGCAACAGCAAATAATCTTTGCGCAAGCACTGATTATACGGTTTGCGTAACCGATGCAATGGGATGCGTAACCTGTTCCAGTGTGAATATTCCTTTCGCAACAGGAATATCCACGTTAACGGATAACGGCACGATTAAGGTGTTCCCGAATCCCGCCAACAATGAAATCTTCATAGAAGGAATTATGTCTGCTGCTGCAAACCTCCAGGTGAATATCTGGAATATGTTTGGGCAAAAAATGCAGGATAAGACCTTCTTCACAAACGGAAGCTTTACGGAAAGAATGTCGATCGAATCACTTCCATCCGGAGTTTACTTTATTGAGATCAAATCCGGTGATATGAAACGTGAAACAAAAATTGTAAAGATCCCGTAAAGGAATCTCTTAAAAGAGAAACCCCATCAGGAAAATTTCTGATGGGGTTTTTTATTGATCCATTTTTTACTTTGAAAAAAAAATTAATGCATGATCTTGTATAGCAGTTCTTTCAGCAGTTCGCCTTCTGCTACGGCTGCGCTTTCAAAACCTTTTGACCTCATATCGTATTCACGCAGGATGGAAATAATATTTGCGACCTTCGGAAAGGAATAATTTTTAGCCGCCAAGGTGTAGTCCTTTACAAAAAAGGGAGGCACTTTGAGCGCCGAAGCGACATTGTTTTGAGATTTATCCGCCAGCGAATGATAGACCAGCACTTTGCTGAAATACCCTGCCAATGAGGCGATCGTCACGACAAGGGGATTGTCTTTGGGGGTTGAAGAAAAATACTGTATGATGCGGTTTGCCCTGAGGGTGTCTTTCTTGCCAATGGCATCGTTCAGTTCAAAGTTGTTGTATTCTTTGCTGATGCCTATAAACTTTTGAATATGGTCAGGCGTGATCTTTGTTTTAGAAGGAATATTGATGAAAAGTTTTTCAAGTTCATTCGCCACTTTACTTAAATCATTTCCGAGGAACTCCGTAAGCAGGGCGCTGGCATGCGGCTCAATCAAATAATTTTTAGAAGCCACAAACCCTTCAATCCACTTGGGTACTTTGTAATCATAAAGCGTATCCGACTTCAGCACAACCGCCCTTTTGGAAAGTGTTTTCGCAAAGGCCGTCCGCATATCTACCGTTTTGTACTTATGACAAAAAACAAGAATAGTGGTCTTCTGCGGATTCTCCATATACATCTCCAACGGATGTTTTTTTTCTTCGGCGCCTTCTTCTTTTGAAGAATGCCGGGGAGAAAGATCTTTCATGTTCTGGGCTTCCTTCACGATCACCACCCGGTAATTACTCATCATCGGGTAACTTTTTGCCTCGCTGATAACCTGAAAGATCGTTGTTTCTCCCCCGTACAAAACGCTCTGGTTGAATTCTTTTTCAGAATCATCCAGCACATGCTTCTCTATGTAATTTGAAATCTCATCAATGAAATACGACTCCTCACCCATCAGGAAATAAACAGGGTGGTAGACCTTATTCTTTAAATCGGATATTATTTTGTCGAAATCCATTTCTCCTACGAATTTACGTATGTTATCGAATTACGAATAAAGTTAAATATGAATACTAATTTACAAATAGGGGCATATCAAATTGCATACATTCGTAATACGTTTCAATTCGTAATGCGCAGCATGAAAAAGCTAAATCTCCCAGAATATAATTTCCGCATTCAGAAATCCGAAAAGGGCCTGAGGATTTTTGATCCGCTGCGAAAAAAATTCGTCTCGCTTACACCTGAAGAATGGGTCAGGCAGAATTTTATTTCATACCTGATAGAAGAAAAAAAATACCCCGCTTCACTGATCGCCATTGAAACCGGCCTCACGTACAACCGTTTGAAGAAGCGCAGCGATATCCTCATTTACGACCGCAAAGGCAATGCCTGGATGATCATAGAATGTAAAAAGCCGGATATTAAAATCACACAGGAAACCTTTAACCAGGTTGCCGTTTACAATATGTCCAACACCACTAAAACACAATACCTTGCAGTTACCAATGGATTGAAACATTACTGCTGTAAAATGAATGATGCAGGCAGTCGTTTTGACTTCCTGAAAACATTCCCTGAATTTCCTGAAAATTAATCCGAATTATTTTTGACATTGTTATCGGGATTTATACCTTTACCAACCAAACCAATAACCCCCCAAACCAACTTACCCTATGAAAAATTCTACTCTGATCTTCCACCTGGTGATTTTCACTTTTACTTCCGCACTTGTTTTTGCCGGAAACAAAGCGGAAGTAATCATCCCCGGCGATCATTCGCCCAAACGGTTTCAGATGTCTCCTAAAGTAAAAGAAGGAGATTATCTTCCCAACACGGTGATCTTTAAAGTAAAATCACAATACAGGCAGAACTGCAAAGTAAATTCTGTTGACAATATTCTTCCGGTTCAAGACTTGTTTCTGTCAGTTGGTGCGCAGCATGTTTCCAAGATCTATCCGAATCATACGGCGCCTGCACAGGAACGCAACGCACTTGGACAAAAACTGGCTGATCTTTCTCTGATCTATTCTTTTAAATACAATTCCCAGATGAAGCTGGAGAAAGTGATTAACAGCATGCTTTCACTCGGCTATTTTGAATATGTAGAACCCTGGTACGTTCCCAAGATCGACCTGGTCTGTACGCCTGATGATCCCAGCATTGGCTCTCAGTATCACCTTAAAGGAAATGTAACAGGAAGTATCAATGTGTTAAATACGGCATGGTGTCTTGAGAACGGAAACACGAGCGTGATCGTGGGAATTGTTGATACCGGAACCGAACCCACTCACCCCGATCTTTCACCCAACATGGTTCCGGGATACGATGTTGCCATGAACGATAACGATCCTACCTGGCAGGGAAGCAATCACGGATGCGCTACATCGGGTGATGCCTGTGCTGCAACCAACAATACACTTGGTGTTTCCAGTCCCGGCTTTAACTGCAAGTTCATGCCGGTAAAAGTTGCTGACGCCTCCGGCGCCTTAGTGGCCGCTTATGCCGGAATTACGTATGCTGCCGATAACGGATGCAAGATCATTAACTGTTCATGGGGAGGCGCCGGCGGTGGATCCTACGGACAGGATATTATTGATTATGCTGCTATTAATAAAAACTGCCTGCTCTGTTGTTCTGCGGGAAACGGCGGTGTGGAAGAACAATTATATCCTTCCTCTTA
>JAHEYJ010000162.1 GCA_023251675.1 Bacteroidota bacterium | reverse complement strand
CTTTTTGTCAACCCTTCGGTTTTGAAAAAATCAACTTCATTTTTTTTATCATACGTATATACATAGGGTTCTCCGTATTGATTGTTTTGGATTCTGCTTACGTCCTTGTGCTGGTATTTTTTCGAAAACAGATACGGAAAAACTTTATATGAAATCCTAAGGGAATCTCTGCCTTTTTGCGCAGGAGACCGGAGGAGCAAAGCATTTACATAATCGATTTTATATAAAGCAGAATCAACTTTTTCTCCTTTCAGGTTTTTTATTGAAACGGTGCCCGGAATGATACTGAGTGTATCTAAAGGGACCGTGTCATGATCCGGAATAATATTTTTGTTTCGCAGGTTTGACTGGCTAAAAGATGCTTTAACCCCACCCGCCAGTAAAGCGAATAATACAAACCACCTGAAATATGTACTTGATTTAAGAATAGACAAAAATCGGAATTCAATCTGAATAACGAGCATTTAATACTTTTGTTGCCGGAGAACCCCCTTTATAAGGAGAAAACAAAACAAATGAAAATTATTTCATACAACGTAAATGGAATTCGGTCGGCGGTCAATAAGGGCTTGCTGGATTGGCTCAAAAAGGCCGATGCAGACATCGTATGCCTTCAGGAAATTAAAGCCATGCCGGAACAATTAAATAAAGAAGTTCATGATCAGCTGCATGACTTCACTTACTGGTACCCGGCACAAAAAAAAGGGTACAGCGGTGTTGCTCTTTTTTCTAAAAAAAAACCGGATCATGTGGAGTACGGCTGTGGTATTAAAAAATACGATGATGAGGGAAGGATCATTCGTGCCGATTTCGGATCCGTATCGGTAATGAGCGTTTATTTTCCATCCGGTACATCTGGTGATGAACGACAGGATTTCAAATATGAATTTTTGGATGATTTTCAGAAGTATATAGACAATCTGAAAAAGAAGCGTCCCAAGCTTATTATTTGCGGAGACTATAATATCTGCCATAAAGCCATTGACATTCACAATCCGGTCTCAAATGCCAATTCAACAGGGTTTTTACCCGAAGAACGTGAATGGATGGAGAAATTCTTCAAAAGCGGGTTCATCGATACTTTTCGGTATTTTAATCAGGAACCCCATAATTATACCTGGTGGACCTTCCGGTTCAATGCACGTGCCAGGAATCTCGGTTGGAGGATAGATTATCAGGCGGTCAGTTCCTCCCTTGAAAAGCAGCTTAAACGCGCCCTTATACTTGCAGAAGCAAAGCATTCTGACCATTGTCCAACGGTTTTGGAAATAGATTTTTAACTACGAAAAGGCGCTTTCAAATTCTTTACAGAATGAATTAAATTTTATATTTGCATGCTGACTAAAAAACTCATTTTTTTCTTTATATTAATATGAAAAAATTTATCATTCCTTTCATCGCTTTAGCATTTATTTATTCTTGCGGAACGGACAAACCAACGGAAGATGGGCTTAAGCCGCTTAATGGCGGAAAATTCTCAGGAGGAGTACTTCGTATGAACGAAGTAGAGGATTTCAGAAACCTCTTTCCACTGGATATCACAGAAGTATCCTCTTTTCATATTGCAAACCAGGTGTATGAAGGCCTAGTAAAATTGTCCCAGAAAGATCTTACCGTAATTCCTTGTATTGCAGAAAGCTGGACAAAAAATAACGACGCCACTGTTTGGACCTTTAAAATCCGTAAAGGAGTTAAATTTCAAAATGATGAATGTTTTGAAGGCAGCGAAGGCAGGGAAATATCCGCAAAAGATTTCAAATGGTGTTTTGACAATTTGTGCTCTGCCAGTCCGCATAACCAGATGTATTCAAATACTTTTAATAAACGAGTTAAAGGTGCTGATGAATTCTATCAATCTACAAAAGATAAAAAGCCGCTTGAAGGAGGCGTTAGCGGAGTAAAGGTTATTGATGATTATACGCTTGAAATAACCCTTTACAACCCATTAGCTGGTTTTTTAAATATCCTTGCAATGCCAGGATGTTATTTATATCCAAAAGAGGCGCTTGATAAATACGGTGAAGATGGCATGCGGGCAAGAACAGTTGGCACCGGCCCCTTTATGTTGAAAACAGTAAAAGAAGGTGAGGCGGTAATACTAGAACGCAATCCGGATTACTGGGGAAAAGATGCTGACGGCAATCCATTACCTTATCTTGATGCTGTCAGGTATTCTTTTATTAAGGAAAAAAAACAGGAACTTCTTGAATTCAGGAAAGGCAATCTGGATATGCTGTATCGGATACCTACAGAAAATATCGGAGATATTTTGGGTGAACTTGATAATGCAAAAACAAACAAAGCATTTGAACTTCAGGTTACTCCTGCCATGAGTTTATTTTACTATGGGTTTTTACACGAATCAAAACCCTTCAATGACAAACGTGTTTGCCTGGCATTTAACTATGCCATCGACCGACAAAAAATTGTTGATTTTACGTTGAAAGGAGAAGGCGTTCCTGCTATTTATGGAATCGTTCCATCTTCACCAAACTTTGAATCAAAAGGATATGATTTCAAGGGCATTAAAGGGTATACCTACGATCCGGATAAAGCCAAAAAGCTTTTGGCAGATGCAGGATATGCCAATGGAAATAATTTTCCGCATATTACTTTGCAAATAAACAGTGGCGGTGGCGACCGTAACGTATTAACGGCACAGGTCATTCAGAGTATGTTGAAAGAAAATCTGAACATTGACATAAATATTGAAACCCTTCCTTTTACTCAATCCCTTGATAAAATTGAAAGCGGGCAGTCACTTTTCTGGCGATCGGGATGGGTAGCTGATTATCCCGATCCTGAAACGTTTCTTACCTTGCTTTATGGACCCCATGTGCCTGCCACATTAACAGAGCGTTCGTATTTGAATACGACTCGTTTTAAAAATGCAAAATACGACTCATTGTTTACGCTTGCTATGAAAGAAGTAGATGATGTAAAAAGGTATACTCTATATAAAGAGGCAGATCAGGTGGCCATTGATGAAGGAGCCATGATGCCCATTTTTTACGATGAGATCTACCGTCTTGTCCAAAATAATGTAAAAGATTTTGATGTAAATGCAATGGAATACCGCGATGCTACACGCATTTATTTTGTTCCCGAAGAAAAAAAGAATAAGAAACCGGCGCAATAATTTTTCTTAAATTTTACCAGATTATGCTTGTGAGATATACCTCACAAGCATTCTTTTTGCTATAGGAAGGAAGGTTTCTTCAAGCGGTAATGTCATTTCTGTTTCAATCGCATAGGCGGCCGGATTAGGCATATGCTTGTTCTCCCGGATCAGATCACTTTTAATCGATTGAAATGTGGTAGAGATGTTTTTTGAAAATGATTTAATAAAATGGGTGTGTATTGCTTTGTATTTTTCCGAAGCGTTTTCAAAAAAAGTAACCTGGTATTCATAAACATTTGTAGAGGCCTTTTCCCCACCTTTCAGAAGCATGTATCCGCAATCCGGGTGTAGAGGGATCACTCCCACCGGCTGAATGTAAAGATGCTCCTCCACAATGTCATAAATAGATTTGCCTTCTTCAACTCGAATTTCAATCTGAGGGATTGCATACGCTACAATGCTCTCCAGCTCTCTCATCAGGTCACTGTCTGAAATAATATAATCGTAGGTTAAATGCCCGTTTTCACTTATACCGGATACCCGTTGGGGAAAAAGCTGCATAAGATTTTGTTTGTTGTCGCGTACCGACACAATGTTTTTATAATGCTCAATCAGTTCGCCCAGCCAGGGGTAAAGCCGGGTCGTATCAAATTTTTTTTTCACATCCTGAAGATAAGCCAGCAACAGGTACTTTTTGTATTCAAAGTCAATGCACTTTTCAGTGAGCCAGTTTTTGGTAAGTTCCGCCATGATTTTTGAAATTAGATCACAAATATTAACGAAAATCAAAATAGAATGTTTCACCCTGTATTGTAATTATCAGCAAATGCTTGTTGATAATTGAAGCCGACAGCGAAATAAAACCTGTAGAAAGCATCTAATTTTACCTTAAATATCAAAATCATGAAAAAATATTTCTCCTTACTGCTTGTCACCACTATTATTGCTTGTGTTCCCCAGCGAAAATTTCTGGATGAAAAAGCAAAAAGAGAAAATTGTGAAAAAGAACTTGCAAATTATAAAACTTCTTCGCAAAGCCTTGAAACACAACTGAACGAATTGAAAAATAAAATGACCGATGAGGAAAAGCAGCTAAACGGCCTGCAAAAAGATACATCTATCATTGGAACCAACTATAGAAATCTTACTTCAAAATACGATAAGCTTAACCAGGTAAATGAAAGCCTGATCGACAAATACAATAAGCTTTTATCAGGCAGTAATTCTGAAAGCCAGAAATTGAGCGGGCAATTATCTGCAACACAGGAACAATTACAGCACAAGGAAGATGATCTGAAAAAACTGGCTGCCGAACTCGATCTTAAGAAAAAAGATCTCGATCTTCTCACCACTGAACTCAAAAAGCGGGAAGACAGGGTAAAAGAGCTTGAAGATGTTCTCAAGCAGAAAGAAGAATCCGTGAATGCGCTCAAGAAAAAAGTTTCTGATGCGTTGCTTGGCTTTGAAGGGAAAGGGCTTACCATTACTCAGAAAAACGGAAAAGTATATGTATCGCTTGAAGAAAGTTTATTGTTCCAGAGCGGAAAATGGGCGGTAGAAGCAAAAGGCGTAGAAGTTTTGAAAAAACTTGCAAAAGTACTGGAAGCAAATACGGATATAAACGTATTAGTAGAAGGGCATACGGATGATGTACAAATGAAAGGTATGGGTGATGTAAAAGACAACTGGGATCTCAGCGCGGTAAGAGCTACATCGGTTGTGAAAATAATTACACAGAACAGCACAATGGACCCTAAACGCCTTACGGCGGCAGGCAGGGGAGAATATTTTCCGCTGGACGATTCCAAAACCAAAGAAGCGCGTTCAAAAAACCGAAGAACGGAAATTATCCTTACCCCTAAATTGGATGAGCTTCTGAAAGTGCTGGAGACGAATTGATTATTTTTTTGCCGGCTTTCCTTTCAGCTTGCCGGTAAAAGTAAAAGCGTAGGTTTTATCTCCTTTTACATTTACAATTTCAGAAGTGCCTTCAATATCTTCGCCTTTAATGGTCCCGTTCCATGTCATTGTTTCTTTGATATCACTGACAGATTCAGTTGTCCAGGAATAAATTTTAGTCTCTGAAGAAGTTGAATCGATCGAAGTGATCTGGTATTTATTGGCTTTGGTAAAACCCCAATCAGCAAATAACTTGCTTTTGAATTTCCCGGTATTGAATTTCAATTCATCAGAATCAAAAGATTTTTTCTTGCCTTCTTTATATACATCTATAAGATATATTTTTCCGTCAAGCGGGCCTTTGACAGGCGTTTGAGCAACAACCATCAACGGAAGGAATGCGAAAACAGAAAAGATGATTTTTTTTAGCATAATAAATTATTCTTGATTGTTAAAAGGTATTGCAAACTTAATAATCAAAACAACATTTGCAAATTAAAATTTTCAGGTGCTGTTTATTTCTTTGGCACGTTGGCAGGCTGCTGGGGATTCATTCTGGCCATCAACGCCTCCATGCCTTTTCGGGCTTCCTGATGATTGGGATTTAACTGCAGGCATTTACTCCATCCGCGATAAGCTTCCTTCAGATTTCCTATAGAAAAATTGGCCCCTCCGTAATGATACCAGGTTTCAGTATTAGAACTGTCGTATTTTAAAGCCCGTGCTATAAACTCAATGGCTTTAGGCACATTGCCTATTTTTCCCTGCTCCCTTGCTTTTTCCACAAAAGCATTGGCAAGTGCCGGATCGTATGACTGCCGGAAAAAAGGGTGTGTAGGAAAATAGGTCCGGGCCATTCCCCAGTAGTACTCGGCCTTATCGAGGTCTCCTTTCTGAAACCAGGCAAGGCCAAGATTGAGATATCCGTTAACGTATTTTGGATGAATGGCCACCGCTTTTTCGAGATGGTAGATGCCGGAGTCAAGCAACGCTATCCGGTTCGCGGTATCTTTCTGTGCGCCTTCAATGAAAGCTTTTCCGGAATTTCCATTCGCAAGAACACTATTGGGAACGACCCAAGCATCGTGCATAAAAAGAATATTATCGGTTTCCCAGTTGGGGTTCCGTTCGATGGTTTTATATCCCATCGGGACAATCAGTAAAAGCAGAAGAACAACAAAAAATATTTTCCTTGTATTCGTCCCTTCTTCAGAAGGTATAAACCGATAGAGCAATGTAAGCAACCCAAAAGCAGCCACCATCACAAACCCGAGAGAAGAATGATAGATCAAACGCTCCCCCATAGTGGCGCCTATTGGCATGGCCAGGTTGGAAACAAGAAATAGATGTAAAAGGTAAAAGGCTATGGCAAAAGCAATCCAATTTCTTTTTTTCAGCAGTGTGAACATGAAATAGACCATGGCCATATTAACGGCAATAGAAACCCATACTAGCAAATCCCCAAAACTATTGTAAGGAATTGTTTTCCATGAATAATCAGCCGAAAGCGGGTGGGGGAAAATAAGCAGGCGCAGGTATTTTATAAGAATAAAAATTTCTGTAGCAAGTTTTTGAATAGGAGTGGCAAATACATAAGGATTGTTCAGCACTTCAGTTATTTCTCCCTGTTTGCCGGATCCTACAAATTTGTAACGAAGAAGAAGATAAAATACAGCAACACCAATATAGGGAAGTGATTTCATAATACTATCCCATATAGAATATTTTCTAAAAATGTATAAAGCAAAGGGTATAAGTATCACCAGGGTAATTCCCCATTCTTTTGAAAGAAGTGCCATAAAATAAAAGAACAAACCCAGGATAAGCGTTTTTGTATTTTTCTTCTCTTCGTTTCTCAGAACAAAAATAAATGTCAGAATAATAAAAAGAAAGGAAAGAATTTCATCGCGGCTTTTCACATTGGCCACCACCTCGGTATGAATCGGGTGAACCAAAAAAATCAAGGTAGTAAAGAAGGCAAGATCGTTAGGATTGACGAATTTAAGATTGGCGTATTTGAAAATGTAATCGCGAAGCAGCCATAAAAGAAGAACAGCAGAAAGGATATAAAACAGCACGCTTACAATATGCCTTATCATGGCTATGTCTTCGTGTGTTTGAGAAATTTTTCCTTCAAGCTGCGCCTTTTCAGCTATGAGGCGGTTAATGATATTCGGATCAACTCCCATAGTACGCTGAAGTGAACGCAACGAATCGCCAACTTCAGAATACCTTACACCATAACATTCTCCAAACAACTGCTGTTCAACAGCAAACGTAACAATGG
>JAHEYJ010000161.1 GCA_023251675.1 Bacteroidota bacterium | reverse complement strand
GGTGATGTTCTTTGCGGCAGCGGTATGTTTTGATCCTTTCGGATATTTGTCAAGAATGGTGCTCCATGGATCGGGAGTCATTTGCTTGATGCTGAGAGACATTTTGCGGGTCTCTTTATCCAGCATCACCACTACTGCTTCGATCTCTTCGCCAACTTTCAGGAAATCTCCTGCAGAGCGAAGATGCTGTGACCATGAAATCTCAGAAACGTGAATAAGACCTTCAACACCGGGCATTACTTCAACAAAAGCTCCGTAATCTTCAATGGCGCGAACGCGTCCTTTCACTTTATCGCCGATCTTTAATTCAGTTTCGAGCTTATCCCACGGATGCTGCTTCAATTGTTTCAGCCCGAGAGAAATTCTGCGTTTATCGTGATCGAAGTCGAGGATAACCACATTGATCTTGTCATCGAGCTTAACGATCTCTTCAGGGTGATTGATTCTTTCCCATGTCAGGTCAGTGATATGGATCAACCCGTCAACACCTCCTAAGTCAATGAATACACCATAGGAAGTGATATTCTTAACGGTACCTTCAAGCACCTGGCCTTTCTCCATTTTGGAGATAATAACTTTCTTTTGTTCTTCTATTTCTGCTTCGATCAGTGCTTTATGAGATACAACCACGTTGCGGAACTCCTGGTTGATCTTAACCACTTTAAGTTCCATTAGCTTATTTACGTACTGATCGTAATCACGAACAGGCTTCATATCAATTTGAGATCCCGGTAAAAAACATTCGATGCCAAAAACATCGGCAATAAGGCCGCCTTTGGTTCTGCATTTAATAAATCCTTTAACGATTTCCTGTGATTCAAGCGCTGCGTTTACGCGATCCCATCCTTTTACAATACGTGCTTTTTTGTGGGAAAGGAGAAGTTGCCCGTCTTTGTCTTCCTGCTTGTCAATGTAAACTTCTACTTTATCTCCTACCGCAAGGTTCGGATTGTATCGAAATTCATTGAGCGCAACCACGCCATCGGATTTGTAGCCGATGCGGATGAGCACTTCTTTTTCAGTTTTCGATACAATAACTCCTTCAACAACTTCATGTTCCTGAATGTTGTTAATGGTGGTTGAATAAATTCCTTCGAGTCGGTTTTTTTCGGTAGAAGTGTAAGCGTCCTGCTTTTTCCCGATAGTGGTCCAGTCTACTGCTTCATACTGGATCGTTGATTCAACATCTTTGTAAGTTCCTTTTTCTTTTACTTGTGACATTCTGTTTTTCAGGATTACAGTCCCTGAGACTTTGTTCCGCACAGGCGTTGGAACGGTTAGTGTTTCGGACTTGCCCGGGTCCGTTTTTTAAAGGATTGCGAAGATAAATAAATATCTGAGATGTAATAAGAATAAAACAGTAAGAAAAAGCACCATTATTTGGTAGTGATTCAAGCGGGTTGGTTTGTAAAGGATTGACTCCAGAAACGGCACCTATGAAAAATGCAAAAAAAAGCTGAGTTTTTGATTTTTAAAAGTCATTTGATTTGAGCGTATATTCATTTCAATATTTTGAAACAGATCATTCATACATTTGCAGGAATTTTTCAATTGCCTATAATTGGGTCAGATTTAATAATTTAATTTTATATTTTTCTATTAAAATTCAAACACATGAAAAAAGCTCTATTTATTTCAATTGCAGCCAGCATTTTTTTTCTCATCTCTTTTAAATTCGTTTCTGATAAAAAGGATGGAAACATACCGCCAGTAAAAGGTATTGACAAAACGTATCTCGACACCACTTTTAAGCCGGTCGATGACTTTTATATGTATGCCAACAACGGCTGGCTTAAGAAAGCCACCATTCCTCCTTCTGAATATGCCTGGGGTACGATCAATCTTTTGCAGGATGAAGTTCTGAAAAAACTGCATTCAATTCTTGATGAAGCCGCATCAAAGCCGGGTTCTCCAAAAGGAAGTAATGTACAACTTGCCGGAGATTTTTTTGCAAGTGGAATGGATTCCTCTAAGATTGAAAAGGCCGGCATTTCTCCTCTTAAAGAATACCTGGACGGGGTTAATGCTTTGAAAGACAAAAAAGAATTATGCACCCTTACTTCCAAACTCCATTCCCGGCTTATTGAAGTGCTGTTTTCGTCTTCTGTTGACCAGGATGCGCGGAAAAGCGATCGGATGGTTACCAGTTTATCTCAAGGGGGGCTTGGACTTCCCGATCGCGATTATTATTCCCGTACAGATGATCGTTCAAAAAATATTCGCGAGAAATATGTGGTTCATATCAAGAATGTCCTTTTACTTATGGGGGAAAACGAAGCAACTGCAAAAACAGATGCTGATTCTATAATGAAATTTGAAACGGCCTTGGCGCTTGTATCCTGGACAAGAGTTGAGAACCGCGATCCTGTAAAAACATACAATAAAAAAAGCCTTAAAGAACTAGAAAGCCTTTGCTCTGCTTTTGATTGGGCAGTCTATTTTGATAAAGCAGGCATTCACGGCATTGATTCAGTTGTTATAGGGCAACCTTCGTTTTTTTCCGGCCTTGGCAATATAATTTCCGCAACCTCCCTGGATGTTATAAAGAAATACTGTGCTTACGGGTTGGTGGATGAATTGTCTCCATTTCTTAGTGCTTCTTTTGTAAATGAACATTTTGATTTTTATGACCATACGCTTAGCGGGGTAAAAGTGATGAAGCCCCGCTGGAAACGGGTTCTCGCGGCGACGGACCGCGCATTAGGTGATGCGCTTGGAAAAATATTTGTAGATAAATATTTTCCTGCTGAAGCAAAAAAACGTGTCACGGAAATGGTGAACAACCTGATCGCTGTTTATAAGGAGCGAATCAAAAGCCGCGATTGGATGAGTGACAGCACGAAGCAGCAGGCGTTGACAAAACTTGATAAGGTGATGAAGAAATTAGGATATCCGGATAAGTGGAAGGATTACAGCAGCTTGTCCGTTACACGGGAATCGTATGTTATAAATGCAATGAACGGCAATATTTACAGATGGAAATATATTATTAATAAACTCGGCAAACCCGTTGATCGCACTGAATGGTCCATGTCTCCCCCGACAATAAATGCGTATTATAATCCCGTCATGAACGAAATTGTTTTCCCTGCGGGAATCATGCAAGCCCCTTTCTTTGACATCAACCAGGATGATGCTTTAAATTATGGCGCAATGGGTGCGGTTATCGGGCACGAACTTACGCACGGCTTTGACGATGAAGGGAGCCAGTTTGATGCAAATGGGAACATGAAAGTCTGGTGGACAAAACAAGATCATGAAAGGTTTGAACAGAAAACAAACCTGATTGTTAATCAGTTCAACGGTTTTGCTGCGATCGACACACTTCACGTAAATGGCCGTCTTACGCTTGGCGAAAACATCGCCGACCTTGGCGGACTCACCATCGCGTTTTATGCTTACAAAAAATCGCAGGAAGGTAAAAAGCCAGTGACCATTGATGGGTTTACTCCTGAACAGCGCTTCTTCCTTAGTTGGGCAAGAAGCTGGTGTGCTCAATACACGCCTGAGTTCATGCGCAAACTGGTGCTGACAAATCCACATTCTCCTTCAAAATTCCGGGTGCTTGGTCCGCTTTCAAACATGAAGGAATTTTATGATGCATTTGGCGTTAAACCAGGAAACAACATGTATCGAAATGAGGCGGAGCGGGCCGTTATTTGGTAGGGTTAAAAGGAATCATTGCAATGAAAAATATCTTTTTTCTTTTACTGCTGGTTGGCATATCCACTCGCTTGTATTCTCAAAAACTCGAGCCCAGTGAAACACACGCATTGCTTACGGTTTCAGTTATTAATGAAAAGGAAAAACCCCAGGTGGGAGAGCAGGTATTGCTTGAAAGCGTAACCAATAAAAAAGTTTATTCCGGGATAACAAAGGAAGGAGGCAAGTTTGATATTCTTGTTCCCAAAGGAGATAAATACAATATCAAATACAAAACTATATCAAGTGATAAAAATTATAATGTGCTGGATGTTCCAAATAAAAAAGGCGAACTGTTGAGTTTTGAAGTTACAATTCAGTTTGAACTTCCAAAAGTATATACGCTCGATAATGTTTATTTTGAGACCGGCAAGGCGGATATTAAGACTTCCTCATTTAAATACATTGACGAGATGGTTGAATACATGAAGTTGAAAAAAACCATGGAGATCGAAATAGCAGGGCATACGGATAATGTTGGAACTCCCGAATCAAATCTAAAGCTCTCTCTCGGTAGAGCAAATTCTGTCCGGTCGTATTTGCTAAAAAAAGGAATTGCTGAAGAACGCGTTTCAGCAAAAGGATATGGCGACACGCAGCCGGTTGCTTCCAATGATTCTGAATCAGGAAAGCAGAAGAACCGCAGGACAGAGGTCAGGGTGATCAAGGAATAAAGTCGCAAGTTGCAAATCACAAGGTTGGGCAATTGAATTTTCTTGTGGCTTGTGAATTGTAAATTTGTGAATTAGTTTCGTCTTCTTCCCAGCAATAACATTATAAAATACATCAGCTGGGCAAGTGAAGCAAGGGCGGCAACAAAATAAGTTTTAGCGGCCCAGTTGAGCGCGTCTTCCGCCTTTGCATGTTCCTCCCCGCGGGTAATTCCTGAATTGTTCAGCCAAACCAGTGCGCGTTTGCTGGCATCCAGTTCGACGGGTAGCGTGACAAGCGAAAAGAGGGTGATGGCACCCTGGCAAATAATGATCATCACGAGCATTTCGTTATACATTTTGTACATGAATCCAAGGAAAAAACCGGCAAGGATTATTATGTTCATTGCTTTTGAACTAATGTTGACCACAGGAACCAGTGTCGAGCGAAGTGCAAGCCATGAATAAGCATGCGCATGCTGAACCGCATGGCCGCATTCATGTGCAGAAACGGCAGCAGAAGCAATACTTCTTCCTTGATAAACTTCAGAACTAAGATTTACCGTTTTTGTTAGGGGATTGTAATGATCTGTAAGCTGCCCTTCTACAGAAGTTATTTTCACATCCATGATTCCATTGTCGTGCAGCATTTTTTCAGCTACTTCTTTTCCGCTCATTCCGTTATGCAGCGGTGTTTGAGAATATTCTGAAAATTTGGATTTTAAACGTGCACTCACAAACATTCCAATGCCCATGAATACTAGGGTAATAACCATCAGAACGGGATCAAACATCATCATAAGAATTATAGTTTAATTGATTAATGTAAACATAAATAACAAAGTTGATTCCATACGTCCTGTTAACAAATTTTAACGACAGATTGTATGTTCTTTTCTTGTTTGCAATTCTTTTTATATTTTATCCTGTTATTCTGTTGATATTCCTTTGAAACATATTCAAGAAGGAAGCGTTTTTAATGGCATAGTAATTGGAAATATGAATCCACTCGTAAATTCAATAAAAATCACGACATTTGCTACCCTAAGAATACAATCCATAAAGAAGGTATTTCTATAATGAGACGAATTGCAGTAAGTAATATTTTGAAATCCTTTTGCCCTTCACCTTGGATTGTTACTTCTTGTCTCTTGCTTTTTGCTTCTTCCTTTGTCAATGCTCAGGGATGGGTAATGCCAGTTGATGGGAAAGTACTGGTGGGCGGCCAAAAAACCGCTGGCGGTGTAATTACCCTTTTTAAAAACGGACAGCAATTGCAACAGGTCGTAACGACGTCTAACGGAAAGTTCAGTTTTGAACTTACTCCAAATGCGGAATATATCATTGCGATTACCAAGCCCGGTTTTGTTACGAAGAAATTTAAGATTGTAACAGCCAATGTACCGGCCGATAGGGCAGAAGCAGGCAACTTCAATCCTTTTGAACCGGATGTTTCGCTTTTTGAAATGCCAACTTCGCCGGAAATCGCCAAGCGTGTTGAAGCGATTCTCAGTCAGCCCATCGCTATTTACCAATACATCCCCGCAGAAAATAATTTCAATTATGATGAGAAATACACGCAAGTAATTCAAAGTAAACTTTCTGAACTTGCAGATCTTCAAAAACAAGTGGAGAAAGAAATGCAGGACAAAGCAAAGAATGCTGCAGTGGAAGCGCAGAAGCAGTTGGAAACAGATAATAAATATAAAGCTGCAATCGCGAAAGCGGATAAAGCTCTCAGTACAGCAGATTATCCGACAGCAAAAACCGGATACAATGAAGCGCTTGGGATAAAACCACAGGAAGCCTATCCCAAACAAAAACTTTCGGATATTGACAAGTTGTTAGCGAATGCAAATGCGCAGAAAGAATTAGATGCAAAATATCAAGCTGCAATTACAAAAGCCAACACGCAGTTTGGATCTAAAGATTATGCCGCTGCAAAATCATCTTATTCAGAAGCGGCCGGTATTAAGCCAAGTGAAACCTATCCAAAACAAAAAATAGCAGAGATCGATAAAATTCTTGGCGATGCTGCAAAACAAAAAGAACTTGATGAAAAATATCAGGCAGCTAAAACAAAAGGGGACAATGCATTTAATTCAAAGGATTATACAACCGCAAAAGCGGGCTATACCGAAGCCGGTGGAATAAAACCCGGCGAAGCCTATCCCAAGCAAAAACTGGCTGAGATCGATAAATTATTGGGTGATGCCGCTAAACAAAAAGAGCTTGATGCAAAATACCAGGCAGCAATAACAAAAGGAGATAATGCTTTCAATGCGAAAGATTATGCGAATGCAAAATCAGGATATACTGAAGCCAGCGGGATAAAACCGAACGAAGCTTATCCGAAAACAAAACTTGGCGAGATTGATAAGCTCCTTGCAGCCGCCGATGCGGCAGCCAAGCAGAAAGAGATCGATGATAAATATAAAGCAGCGGTGACGAAAGGAGACAATGCTTTCAATGCGAAAGATTATGCGAATGCAAAATCAGGATATACTGAAGCCAGCGGGATAAAACCAAATGAAGCCTATCCCAAACAAAAACTTTCTGAGATCGATAAATTATTGGGCGATGCAGCCAAACAAAAAGAGCTTGATGCAAAATACCAGGCAGCAATAACAAAAGGAGATAATGCATTCAATTCAAAGGCGTATGAAACTGCCAAATCAGGATATACGGAAGCAAGCGGGATTAAACCTAACGAAGCCTATCCGAAAACAAAACTGGCAGAGATTGATAAGCTTCTTGCCTCCGCCGATGCGGCAGCCAAGCAGAAAGAGATCGATGATAAATATAAAGCAGCGGTTACGAAAGGAGACAATGCATTCAGTACAAAGGATTATGCCACAGCCAAATCAGGATATGCCGAAGCAAACGGAATAAAACCTAACGAAGTCTATCCGAAAACAAAACTGGCCGAGATTGAGAAACTTCTCGCAGCAGCAGAT
>JAHEYJ010000034.1:21260-26452 GCA_023251675.1 Bacteroidota bacterium | reverse complement strand
GTAATCAATAACTTCTTTTTCATAAACGGCTTCAGGAGCATTGGGGTTGTCCTGAACTGCAGGCGTAGCAGTTGTCCCGGTTTGAGGGGTTGATGGTGCTTGAGCCTGAGCAACAAACACTGCAAAAATAAACGCAGAGATTACTGTAATTGTCTTTTTCATAGTTGTTGTTTTTGTTTTTTATTTAGTCCGTGATTAGTTTAAAAATTACTGGCCCATGCCGCTGTTGTTCTTACCTGGGAAAGCTTCATCCTGAGCAGGTCCATCAATTTTACCTTTTATTGAAAGGGTCACAGGTGAATTTTTCGCATTAGAAGTTACCGTTACTGTTTTAGAGAATACCCCTACCCGGTTGCTGTCGTATTTTACTTTAATGATTCCGCTCGCACCGGCTGCAATTGGCTCTTTAGGGCAAGAAGGAGTCGTACATCCGCAGGAAGCCTGGCAGTTGGAAAGAATCAATGGCTCTTTACCCGTGTTTTTAAATTTAAATTCATGCGAACATTCGTCACCTTTTTGAAGGGTTGCGAAATCAAATGAAGTTTCTTCAAAAGTAAGTTCAGGAGCGTTAGGATTTGGTTTTACTGCTGAAGGTGCATTGGGTGCAGGACTTGTTGGAGGAGTTGTCTGTCCAAAGGAAACAATACCTAAACAAAGTAAAAAACCGAATGGGAGAATTGTTTTTTTAATCATGGCAGTACAATTATTAATTTAAAAGTATTTGTAAATCTTTATTCTTAGAATTTGTTTTTGAGGCAGACAAAGTTAAAATATATTTTGAAATATCGTTGGTTATCATCGTCAGTTCAATATCAGAATAGGTGACAAACCGAATGTTATTGGATGTATGTTTTTTCATGTCATTGATTGGTGTCAGGCGTAAATCCAAAATTATGCCATTAATAGGGCATAATTCCAAAACTTAACAAAAATAATTTCTAAGAAATTCATGAAATCTTCATAATCGACCCATACAAAAGGAACATGAAAGAAACAAGTTGATTTATGGATGAAGCCTGCCAATATATTTCTCTTTCTCATCATCACTCAACCGATCAAACAAAGGCAAGTCTCGCAGTTCGCCCTCGGTTTTATGTTTATTTACATTGACAATTACAATCCTGCCCTGCCCTTTCCCAAATGCATCGGCAAAATCATAATAGGCACCGATCACGGTAAGCTTTCCGTCAGCAATTAACTGCTTGTATTTTTTACAGGCAATGTTCACCTGGTAATCGAGGTTGTTTTCAATAGCTTGCGTGTGCATCTTTCCGAATTCAGATTCAGTGGCATTGTCTTTTATCAGTGGGCGAAGAAAATCAAGTTCGTGCTTTATATTGAATGTCTCTTCGTAAAACCCTTTCAGATATGCCCGGATTGCACCGCAGTCAGAATGCCCCAGGATCAGCAAAACAGAGGTTTTCAGGTGATAGATGCCGTAATCTACCGATCCTTCTGTAGAAAAAATCTGGTTGCCTATATTTTTAATTGTAAATATCCTGTTGGAAGTATCGGGCATGAGCGCTTGTAACGGGACTCGGGAATCAGAACATGTAACCAAAGTGATATAGGGAGTTTGATGCTGTCTGAACGAGTCGAAATATTCCGGGCTATGTTCCTGCGTAAATAAGGAATTGCCTTTTACCAGCTGCTCTATTATATTTGGAACGTTCATGATATGCAATTACTACTACTAATTACGAATCCCGCTTGGCCTGCGTTTAAGCTGTTATGATCGTATTCGTAATTCGGCCATTCGCAATTCGTAGAGCATCAGATCTTGCTTTTTACTTTTTTCCAAAGCGCCCTGAATGATTCTGACGTTTCGGCATAAGGATATTTCTTCACAATAGGGGCTTTGTATTCACCCATTTTTTCCACTTCCGCATTGTAAGGAATGGCGATGTTAATGCATTCGCTGTACGCTTTTAAGAAACGTTCCATCGTATCGTTGTGCATATTTTTCCTTCGCTCTACCATTGAAAAAAATGGATATAGTTTTGTCTCCTCAAGTGCATTCTCTCTGAAATATTCTTTCAATTGCTCATAGGTTCGTACCGAAAGTGTAGTGGGAATGACCGGAACCAGGATGGCATCCGCATTTTCAAAAATCGTTTCTGCCAGTGTTGTGACGTTTGGCGGGCAGTCAATGATCACATAGTCGTAGTCCTTCTTGACAGGCTTGAATAATTTTCGATACCATTTGCTTGTGTTTTTCATTTCACCCAGGTAAGCATCCAGTTTCCTGTACCGCTGATCGGAAGGCAGGATATCCAGGTTCTCATATTCGGTCTGCCGTATCATTTCATCCATCGCTTTTCCCTTGAAAAAAGTCTTTTTCAGTTTTTCCCCGTGCCCTTGTTTTGTGTTAAGATAAAAAGTAGATGCACCCTGTGGATCCATATCGACGAGCAAAACTTTGTTCCTGTCTTCAACGGCAGCATAAGCCAGGTTGACTGATGTGGCTGTTTTGCCTACACCGCCTTTGATGTTATAGACCGCGATCTCTTTCATTGCAAGGATTGAGTTGTCAAAAATATAATTATTTATTCAGGGATAAATAAGCTATCGGTAAAGATAAAGTTTTAGTTATGGTACATTTGCAGAATTGAAAAGAAGAGGGCAATTATTAATGCCTGAAATATTTGTAAAAACAGTGCGTTCTCGCCTCAGCTTTTAAACCATGAACCTTGAGTTTTAAACAAAACTTTTTCTGGCTAACCCTATTCAGTATTGCCATGGGCTATCTTGAAACAGCAGTAGTGATCTACCTTCGTGCTATTTATTATCCACATGGTTTTAGTTTCCCGCTTGTCCGCCTGGATGATCACATTGCAATTACCGAAATAGGAAGAGAAGCAGCCACCATCATCATGCTGGCCGGCATAGGAATCGTTGCCGGGAAAAACGGCACACAACGTTTTGCCTGGTTTCTCTACTGTTTTGCCATTTGGGATATTGTCTATTATGTGTTTTTGAAAGCCCTTCTCAACTGGCCGGAATCATTCTTTGCCTGGGATATTCTTTTTCTAATACCCGTGATTTGGGCGTCTCCTGTTATTTGTCCCTGCATTATTGCCCCCACCATGATCCTGCTTGCGCTCCTGCTAATTTCCTATAATGAAAAAAGTGTTTCACTAAAACTAAACTCAAAAGAATGGATATTATTTATTTGCGGAAGCTTTATTGTGATCCTTTCATTTATTGCTGACTGCTTCTCTTTCATTCGGGCTTATGAAGGAACATCCATTGAAGCCGTTTCGAAATTTATTCCTTCTTGTTTTAATTGGCTGATCTTCTGGGCAGGAGAAATGATAATTTTAACTGCAATCATCCTGTTTTACATTCGCGCCAAAAGATTAATTTCGCACAATTAATTATCAGCAACAAGGTAAACGTCATTAGGGCTAATGACCGGTAATCAATGAATTTTTTAAAACGATACTCCTTTCTGGCCTTAGCGGTCATTTCAGTTGAAGTGCTTTTGCTGTATCTCTTCCGCACTCCGATGCAAGATGCGGTCCGTATTCCACGCACATTTGAACAAGTTATGTTTGGAGATAATATTTTTGGCGCATCTGTTCTGCCGCGGTTCTTTTCTGCATCCCTTTCTGAAACACCAAATATTAAACATCAACCTGTTCCCAAAATTACTTTCCTGGAGCAACGCTTAATCACTTACGGGCTGGTCAATATCAGTAATGTCGACCATTCAATAGCCGTCAGCCTGAAATACGCAACCGAAGATAATTTTCTTCATAAAAATTTATATGGCGAGCTTAAAAACTGCTACTTGCAGAAAGAAACTGCCGGCAAATTAGTTAATGCCCAGAAAATTCTGAAGGAAAAATATCCTTTTTACTCCCTTATTATATACGACGGGGTTCGTCCTCTCAGCATTCAGCAGATGATGTGGGACGAAGTGAAAGTGCCTGAAAAATTAAAAGACAAATATGTTTCCAACCCTGAAGTAGGTTCGCTTCACAACTACGGATGTGCTGTTGATGCAAGTATCGTCAACGAAAACGGTTGGGAAATGGACATGGGTACCTCTTACGATTATTTCGGTGAACTAGGGCATCCCATTGCTGAACAAAGAATGCTTGAAGAAGGAAAACTCACCTGGCGTCAGTTTGAAAACCGCAAACTCCTTCGTGAAGTAATGACCGAAGCTGGATTTACAGGTATCACCACTGAATGGTGGCACTTCAACGGCACTTCCCTGAAATCCGCAGGCGAAAAATACCAAAAGGTTGATTGACCTTTATTTATCCGGTTGGACCTCAAATGTTTATGAGCTTTTTTCCTGGCCACTGATAAATGAATATTATTAGACAATACCTAATAATACTGATAATTATGATATTTGTCATGTTTGGTATTTGACTAATATTTTTACTTTCGCCCCCATTAAATAATATATGAAGAAAATCTGTTCAAAAAGAAAATAGCTCCTAAAACCGAATCCCCATGCCTGATGATGGGGATTTTTGTTTTATTAAAACCAAAAAAGAAATATGAAATTCTCCGTTCCAAAAGAAACCAAGCTTAAAGAAAATCGCGTAGCGCTTACTCCCGAAGTGGTGAAAGGGCTCGTAAAAAAGGGGTTTGAAATTATGATTGAATCAGGCGCAGGGCTTAATTCTTTTTACCCTGATGATGCCTATACAGCTGCCGGTGCAAGAATTGTCGACAAAAACAAATGCTATGCTGATGCCGATGTGTTGCTGAAGGTGAATGCCCCTCTTCCGGAAGAAATTTCCATGATGAAGAAAGAAGCAATTCTTATTTCATTCATGTTTGCCGGCACAAATCCTCAACTAATTGAAGCCTGTTCCAAAGCAGGTATTACCGCCTTTTCAATGGATGCGGTTCCCCGTATTTCGCGCGCCCAGAAAATGGATGCGCTTTCCTCCCAGGCAAACCTGGCCGGATATAAAGCTGTTCTTATGTGCGCCGATACGATCGGAAAGATCCTGCCCATGATGACCACCGCTGCTGGAACGATCCGTCCTTCAAAAGTGGTGATCTTTGGCGCCGGTGTTGCCGGATTGCAGGCCATTGCAACTGCAAAACGTTTAGGCGCTGTGGTGGAAGTATCCGATATCCGCCCGGAGACAAAAGAACAGGTGCAGTCGCTCGGCGGAAAATTCATTGAAGTGAAAGGCGATGATTCCATCAAGATGGAAGGC
>JAHEYJ010000034.1:8131-21202 GCA_023251675.1 Bacteroidota bacterium | reverse complement strand
GTTTCCAAACATATTAAGGAAGCCGATATCGTTATCACTACCGCTCTTATCCCAGGCAAAAAAGCCCCTCTTCTGGTCACCGAAGAAATGGTGAAGAGCATGCGCTTTGGTTCTGTCATTCTGGATATGGCCGTTGAACAGGGCGGAAACGTAATCGGCAGCGAGCTCAACAAAACAGTTGTGAAACACGGCGTGACCATTATCGGCGAAGGAAACATCCCTTCATTGCTGCCGCTGAATGCCAGCGATCTGTATGCAAAGAATATCGAAACCCTTCTACTCCACCTTGCTGATAAAGACAAATTCAAATGGGAGATGGAAGAAGAAATAACCAAAGGAAGCCTGATCGTTCACAAAGGAGCGGCCGTGCATCCAAGTGTAAAAAAAGCAGTAACTGCATAACGGTCGGTTGCCGGCATATCTGAAAAACAAAATCCGGCACTTCTGACAAACAAGAAACAACCATTCACACAACCGTAAAATTATTTCCTATGAACCAAGTAATCAGTTTTATCAGCGGCCACGAAATGATGCTTTATTTTATTATTCTTTCTGTTTTTGTCGGAGTAGAAGTGATCGGACATGTACCCACCGTACTGCACACGCCGTTGATGTCAGGCGCAAACGCCATTCACGGAGTGGTGATCGTCGGCGCCATCCACGTGATGCTGAATGTCGACCCTTCCAACATCGCCGCAATGGCTCTTGGATTTCTCGCCGTCTTCCTCGGCACACTGAACGTGGTGGGTGGTTTTGTTGTCACCGACCGGATGCTTGAAATGTTCAAAAAGAAAAAATAATCTCTGACCATCTAAAGAAAACGAAACTACGAAATCTAAAATCTTAACCACTCTATTATGTTTTCACTTTCTATCACATCCATCTGTTATCTGTTCGGCTCCGTAACTTTTATTTTCGGGCTTAAGATGATGGGAAATCCAAAGACTGCACGAAATGGAAATCTGATCGGCGCAGCGGGAATGACCATTGCGATCCTTGCTACAATATTACTTCACGAGAATGCAGTTACGCCTGTTGTATACGGATTAATCCTGGGCGCCATTGCACTGGGATTTATCGTGGGATGGATGACGGCCAAGAAAGTTAAAATGACGGCCATGCCTGAATTGGTTTCCATCTTCAACGGAATGGGAGGCGCCTGCGCTGCTTTAATTTCCCTTATGGAGTTCAATAAGATTATTTCTCTCGGCGAAGTAGCCCCTACAAGAACACTGATCGCTATCATGGCCGGACTGATCATCGGTTCCATTTCATTTTCAGGCAGCGTGATCGCTTTCCTGAAACTGAACGGAACTATGGCAAAACCGGTTCGCCTTCCTTCATACAACTTACTCAACAACCTGATTCTTCTTGGAGTCCTGTCATTTGGAGGATATATGATTTTCTCCGGCGGAACTTCACTTTTATCTTACCTTCTTTTTGCGAGCGCTTTGTTTTACGGGATCATGTTCGTGTTCCCCATCGGCGGCGCTGACATGCCGGTTGTCATTTCTTTGCTCAACTCTTTTACCGGCCTGGCGGCTGCCTTTGGCGGATTCCTGTACCATAATAAAGTCATGCTCACCGGTGGTATTCTTGTTGGTTCTGCCGGAACCTTGCTGACCATTATGATGTGTAAAGCCATGAACCGTTCCTTGTCCAATGTAATCTTCGGAGCATTCGGGGAAGGCACTGCAGCAGCAGCAGCAGGCGGCACTACAGGGGGAACTATTAAAGAAGCTTCCGTGTCTGACGTTGCGGTTTTAATGAACTATTCCAAAAAAGTAGTGATCGTTCCTGGCTATGGACTGGCCGTTGCTCAGGCGCAGCATATCATTCATGAACTCGAACTGCTTTTGGAAGAAAGAGGTGTTGAAGTAAAATACGCCATCCATCCCGTGGCCGGACGCATGCCGGGCCATATGAACGTGCTTCTTGCCGAAGCAAATGTGGATTACGGAAAACTGGTAGAAATGGATGAGATCAACCCGGAATTTGCAACTACCGATGTCGTGCTGATCGTAGGCGCCAACGACGTGGTTAATCCTGCGGCAAAAAACAATCCTGCTTCTCCGATTTACGGAATGCCGATCCTGGAAGCGGAAAATGCAAAGAACATCATCATTAACAAACGCTCCATGAACGCAGGCTATGCAGGCATTGACAATGAACTTTTCTACAATCCTAAATCAAGCATGTTCTTCGGTGATGCTAAGAAAGCGCTTACTGAATTGGTCGCTGAACTGAAAACGATGGAATAATTTTTTTTTCTGAAAAGCAAAAGTGGTAATGGGATAAAACCTGTTACCACTTTTTTGTTTAACACCTTGCTTTACACCAATTTTCAGTTGTGGCTCAGTTTGAGTTTTTATGGGGATGTCCGTTCGAGTAGCCGAGGTTTTTGGAGGCGTATCGAGAACAAATTTGTACAGGCCACTTCTCGATACGGCAGACGAGGCGTCTGTCCACGAAGTGACTCAAACTGACCCACTGCCCAATTTTCGTTTTTAAAACAACAAAGAAAGAAAACTGTAAGTTTGTACTATGCCTTACAAACTGGACCGATCTGCCTTTTCAATGAGCTCACACAATGCAAGTGAACCTGCAATAAAATACTGGAAGACGAAATCCCTTGAAGAGCGACTTAGTGCTGCCTTTTACTTAAACAGCGTCGCTTTTAATTTCAACTTATCTGATCCACCGAGGCTTGACAGGCATTCCTTTTCAATGCGCAAAAATAAATCTTGAGAATGGGAAATATCTTTCATGCTGATTTCCGTGATTTCATCCTGGCATTAAACAAACATCAGGCAGAATAATGATAGTGGGTCAGTTTCATTTTTTGTTTTTCTCTGTGATTTTCTGCGTGCTGTTTCTTTGCGCACTCTGCGTGAATGGCTGTGCCCGCCATCATTAAAACATGGGCGGCAGGCGGGTTAAAATACAATTTCACGCTAAGATCGCTGAGAAAATGCTCGCAAAGAACAGCCAAACTGACCCACTACCAGAATAATACACCGTTTCCCTTACTGAACTTTTTTTTGTTCCTTTGTCCTTCGTAAATCCTACTAATAACGAATCTTCGAATTACGAATGGGAGTATACCGGCAATCAAATTCGTAATTCGTCCCGATAGCTATCGGGATTCGGAATTCGTAGTGCTTGAATTATTAGTTATGTAAATTCACCTTATGACCCCCATAGCCAATTACATCAACGGGCAGCTGGTTGCCCCGGTATCCGGACAATACATTGATATTTACAATCCTTCTACCGGAGAAGTTTACGCAAAACTTCCTGACTCTGATGAAAGGGATGTGAACCGGGCAACCGAAGCCGCCCAAAAAGCATTTGCGGGATGGTCCTCCACCCCAGCTGAAAAACGTTCGAAGATCCTTTTGAAAATTTCCGCGCTGATCGAAAAGAACCTTGACAAACTGGCTATGGCCGAGTCGGTTGATAACGGCAAGCCGCTGAAACTGGCAAAGACCGTTGATATTCCGCGCGCTGCCAGCAATTTTTATTTCTATGCCACCGGCCTGATGCACTTCGCCAGCGAATCGCATTACATGGAAGAAGGCGCGATCAATTACACGCTGCGCAAACCCATCGGAGTAGTAGGCTGCATTTCTCCATGGAATCTTCCTTTATATTTATTTTCCTGGAAAATAGCACCTGCGCTTGCTGCAGGAAATTGCGTCGTTGCTAAACCATCCGAGATCACTCCAATGACCGCTTTTCTTCTTTCTGAAATTTGTACCGAAGCCGGACTTCCTCCCGGAGTTTTGAATATCGTTCATGGATTAGGAAATAAAGTGGGCCAGGCAATCACGGAACATCCGCTGATAACGGCCATCTCGTTTACCGGTGGAACGCTGACCGGCGCGAGCATTGCGAGAACGGCAGCGCCCCTATTCAAAAAACTTTCGCTGGAACTCGGCGGAAAAAATCCTGCCCTCATCTTCGCTGACTGTAACTACGAGAAGATGCTGAAAACCGTTATGCTTTCCTCCTTTGCCAACCAGGGACAGATCTGCCTCTGCGGTTCCCGGATATTTGTTGAGCGGCCGATCTACGAGAAGTTTAAAAAAGATTTTGTCGAAAAAACAAAAAAACTAAAAGTTGGTGATCCGCTCGAAGAGGATACGCAATTGGGTGCAGTGGTTTCAGAACAACATATGAATAAAGTTCTTTCGTATGTCGAACTCGCAAAGCAGGAAGGCGGAAACGTTTTAACCGGAGGAAAACGAGCAACGGTTTCCGGCCGCTGCAAGAACGGATGGTTCATTGAACCAACCATCATAGAAGGACTTTCATTTGACTGCCGTACCAACCAGGAAGAAATATTCGGGCCCGTAGTGACCATCATGCCATTCGACAAAGAAGAAGAAGTTCTTCAGTACGCAAACAGCACGCCGTACGGACTTGCCTCAACCGTCTGGACTGAAAACCTTACCCGTGCGCATCGCGTTGCCGGAGAATTGAAGACCGGTATCGTGTGGGTGAACTGCTGGCTGCTGCGCGATCTGCGCACACCTTTTGGTGGAATGAAAAATTCAGGCGTCGGCCGGGAAGGCGGATGGGAAGCCATGCGATTCTTTACTGAAGCGAAAAATGTTTGCATTAAATATTGATTAAAAAATACTTTTTTGCCACAAAGACACGAAGACTCAAAGGAAGCACTAAGCCGCAAAAAGTTCTCTGTATTCTTTGTGCGCCTTTGTGATTTAGTGCCTTCGTGGCAGAATTACCTTTTTGAAATGGCTTATACTATTAATTTCTACTTTAGTCCAAGATATTTTGGATCTATTGAACATAATTTTTCTTCAAACAAATAGAACATCATTATGCCGAAGAGCAAAAAAATCATTCATTCATCCAAAGCTCCGGAACCATTGGGAGCTTATCCCCATGCACGAAGGGTCGGGAACCTGCTTTTTCTCTCCGGGGTTGGGCCGCGCGAGAAAGGATCTGAAAAGATTCCCGGCGTTGAACTTGACAGGAACGGAAAAATTATTTCATACAATATCGAAGAACAATGTCATTCCGTTTTCAAGAATGTAAAAATGATCCTTGAAGATGCTGGTTCAAGCTGGGATAAGATCATCGACGTCACTGTTTTTCTCACCAACATGAAAGACGATTTCAAAACATACAACAGGATCTATGCAGAATATTTCAAGGACGATCTCCCCTGCCGGACCACCGTTGAAATAAACTGCCTGCCCACTCCTATTGCCATTGAGCTCAAAGTGATCGCAACAATAGATAACAAGTCATCTCAAAAATGAAAATTGAATGGTAATTTTGCCACAAAGACACGAAGGCACGAAGAAAGCACAAAGAAAATTAACTTCGTGAACCTTTGTGCCTTTGAGCCTTGGTGGCGAAAGAATTTTCGAAATGGCTTCTATAAAATAAATGACATTCACCCCCAAACGCAACTAAAATGCCCATACAAAAACCGTTCAGCTTCAAAAAATGGATCGATGAGAACCGGCATCTGCTCAAACCGCCGGTAAACAACAAAGTGGTTTACCAGGATACAGAATTCATCGTGATGGTGGTCGGCGGCCCCAACGCCCGAAAGGATCATCACTATAATGAAAGCGAAGAATTCTTTTACCAGCTGGAAGGAAATGTGACCGTTAAGATCCAGGAGGACGGCAAACCCGTTGAAGTGCCGATCCGCGAAGGAGATATTTTTCTTCTTCCACCTCGTGTTCCCCACAATCCGGTTCGGGGTGCCAACACGATCGGCTTGGTGATGGAACGCAAGCGCAGAGAAAATGAAAAAGACGGATTGCTCTGGTTCTGCGAGAAATGCAATAACAAACTGTACGAAGAATATTTCAAGCTCACCAACATCATGACCCAGTTCCAGGAAGTGTTTGGCCGCTTTTACGGAAGCAAAGAACACCGCACCTGCAAAAAATGCGGACATGTAATGGTAGAGCCCAAACAATCAAACCAGGAAAGTTCCCACTGAATATGAAAATTGATATCCACACTCATATTCTTCCTGAGAATATTCCGAACTGGAAAGAGAAGTTCGGCTATGGAGGATTTATTAAACTGGATCATCATAAACCCTGCTGTGCAAGGATGCTGAAGGACGATGGAAAATTTTTCAGAGAAATTCAGGATAACAGCTGGTCGCCGGAAACCCGGATAAAAGATTGCGCTCATCATGGAGTTCATGTGCAAGTTCTCTCTACTGTGCCTGTCCTATTCAGCTACTGGGCAAAGCCGCAGGACTGTCTTGACCTTTCCATGTTTTTGAATGATCATATCATGGGGATCGTTCATAAGTATCCTACAAAGTTCATCGGGCTCGGAACCACTCCGATGCAGGATACAAAATTGGCCATCAAAGAACTGGAGCGATGCAAAACGATCGGCATGGCAGGAGTTCAGATCGGAACAAATGTGAACCAACTTAATTTAGGCGAAGAACGCTTCTTTGAATTCTTTGCTGCCTGTGAAAAACTGGGAATGGCGGTCTTTGTTCATCCCTGGGAAATGATGGGAGAAAAAGACATGGTAAAATACTGGCTGCCGTGGCTGGTCGGTATGCCGGCGGAATCTTCCCGCGCAATTTGTTCGATGATCTTTTCCGGTGTGCTGGAAAAATTACCGAAGCTGAGAATTGCTTTCGCCCATGGCGGAGGATCTTTTCCTTCTACCATCGGAAGAATAGAACACGGATTTAATTCCCGTCCTGATCTTTGCGCTGTGGATAATAACATCAACCCAAGAAATTATCTGAAGAAGATTTATCTAGACTCGCTTGTTCACGATCCCATGATGCTCGACTTCTTAGTAAAATTAATGGGAGCCGAACGGATTGCACTGGGAACTGATTATCCTTTTCCGCTTGGAGAGAACGAACCCGGCAAACTGATCGAAAGCATGCCGTATGACAAGAAAACAAAAGACCGCCTGCTCTCTGGAACCGCATTGGAGTGGCTGAACCAACAAGAAAGTTCATTTAAATAATTTCACTATGAAAACCGCGACAGCATCGGCTGTAACATCATTCCGAACAGACGAATCGTTTGCAAAAGAAATGGATGCGAAGGATCCGCTGGGAAAATTCCGCGAACGGTTTTTTATTCCGAAGAAAAAAGACAGAAGCGACATGCTGTATTTCTGCGGCAACTCGCTGGGGCTTCAGCCGAAAACCGTACGGGCATTTGTTGAACAGGAACTTAGCGACTGGGAAAAACTGGGCGTTGAAGGACATTTTCACGCGAAGAATCCCTGGATGCCGTACCATGAACTGCTCACTGAAAAAATGGCGCGCGTCGTTGGAGCAAAGCCGGTGGAAGTTGTTGTGATGAATACCTTGACGGTAAACCTTCACCTGATGATGGTTTCTTTTTACAGGCCGACAGCCAAACGAAATAAAATTGTGATCGAAGCAAGCGCATTCCCATCCGATCAGTACGCAGTAAAATCACAGCTCAAGTTTCACGGGTTCGATCCTAACGATTCGCTGATCGAACTTCATCCGAGAAAAGGAGAAGACCTCATTCGCACAGAAGACATTGAATCGCTGATCGAAAAAGAAGGAGACTCGATCGCGCTCATCATGATGTCGGGAATTAATTATTATACCGGACAAGCCTTTGACATGAAACGCATCACCGAACTGGGGCATAAAAAAAATATTGTCGTTGGATTTGACCTTGCCCACGCTGCCGGAAATATTCAACTTTACCTTCACGAATGGGATGTTGACTTTGCCGTTTGGTGCAGTTATAAATACCTGAACAGCGGCCCGGGCGGAATTGCAGGATGCTTTGTACATGAACGCCATGCAGAGAACAAAGACCTTCCCCGTTTTGCAGGCTGGTGGGGCCACGACAAAAAAACAAGGTTCCTCATGGGCCCTGATTTCATTCCGATCGAAGGAGCGGAAGGATGGCAGCTCAGCAACTCCCCGGTTTTAGCTATGGCAAGCCTTCGCGCTTCGCTGGATATCTTTGATGAAGCAGGGATGGATGCGATCTCTGCAAAAAGAAATTTACTTACCGGTTACCTGGAATTTCTTCTGAACAGCATCCAAAGCAAGAATTTCTCGATCATCACGCCAAAAGATCCGGCCCGGCGCGGATCGCACCTCTCGATCCGGATAATGAACAGCAACAAAACCCTTTTCAATAAATTAATTGAACATGGCATCATTTGCGACTGGCGGGAACCAGATGTCATCCGCGTTGCACCGGCGCCTTTGTATAATTCATTCACGGATGTATTTCAGTTAATTCAGCAACTAAAAATAATATTCGTATGAGCCAGAAAGTAATTATTGTCGGAGCCGGTCTTACCGGTTCTCTTTTATCTATTTACCTCGCCCGCCATGGATTTAAAGTGGAAGTGTATGAACGCCGTCCCGACATGCGCAAAGTAAAGATCAGCGCCGGAAAATCCATCAACCTCGCCATTTCGCGCCGCGGCATTCACGCTTTGGAACAGGTTGGGCTTGACAAGGAAGTACTTCGGAACGCAATTCCTATGAAAGGAAGGCTGATACATCCCGTAAAAGGAGAGCTGAGCTTTCAGCCTTACAGTAAAAATGAGAATGAATACATCAATTCCATTTCCCGCAGGGAACTGAACGTTATTTTAATGAATGCCGCTGAGAAATTTCCGAATGTGAAACTGTTTTTTAACCAGCGGTGTACGGGAATGAACCTTGAATCTGGCGAAGCGTATTTCACGGATGAAACAAATTCGGAACAGAAAATAATAATCGGACAAACCGTGATCGGCACAGACGGTTCTGCTTCAGCTATAAGAATGGAATTTCTAAAATCCGGATTCTTTAATTTCTCCCAGAACTACCAGAATTACGGCTATAAAGAATTAAATATTCCGCCGGCTGCCAAAGGTGGATTCCGAATAGAAAAAAATGCGCTGCACATCTGGCCACGGGGAACGTACATGATGATCGCGCTTCCGAACCGCGAAGGTGATTTCACCTGCACGCTGTTCATGTCGCATCACAAAGGCGAGATGAACCTCAGCAAGTTCAACACGCGGGAATCGGTCAGCAAATTCTTCAACGAGATCATGCCGGATGCCGTTCCTCATATGCCATCGCTGCTGGATGATTTCTTCAGCAACCCGACCGGAAATTTACTGACGATCAAATCTTATCCCTGGAACGTCGGCGGCAAAGCGCTGCTGATGGGCGACGCTGCCCATGCCATCGTTCCGTTCTTCGGACAGGGAATGAACTGCGGGTTTGAAGACTGCTACTATTTTGATACACTGGTGAAAAAATACGGAAGCGACTGGGGAAAAATATATTCCGAATTCAGCGACCTGCGGAAAGAAAATGCCGATGCCATTGCCGATCTCGCCATAGAAAATTTTGTTGAGATGCGCGACCTCGTGGCGCATAAAGATTTCCTGCTGAAGAAAAAAGCCGACGCGCTGCTGGAAGAAAAATTCCCGGAAAGTTTCATCTCAAAATATTCCATGGTCTCTTTTCACCGAATTCCCTATGCGTTAGCAATGAAACGCGGGCAGATCCAGGACCGGATCCTCATGGAGATGTGCAGCAAAATAAAATCCATTGAAGACCTAAATCTCAACGATGCATTTGCACGAATCAAAAAGGAATTTGAAAAAGTTGGGATACAGGAGAAACTGGTGCTGGAGGGTTAGAGCACTGCACTTCCAAAACCGTATGATGTAAATTTGCTTTCTTTTAACAATTTCTACTCTGCTAGAGCGAGACCGCCTAGGCGCTAGGCTTAAAATGCGTAGCCAAAACTCGCTCCACAATCAAGAAGTGTGATTAGAATAATTCCCCATGATGGTCTTATATAGTTGTAATACAATACAGGTGTCCATCCAATACGAAAAATAAATCTTCCTCCAGGCTTCTGATATCTGTACATTACATTTGCAGTTATTGAACTAAAATCTTTATCTAATTTAGCGCCATGCTTATTTATCAAAGGCACCTTAAAACATAAGGTCTTACCAAGACCAACTTCAGTATGGTGATTCTCCTCGCCAAACACGCCGTTGATTGATAATGGAAAAAACCATTCGTATGTACAAGAAAGCCCCGCTCTTAGTGCCAAGAAACCATTTTTATTTTCATAAAGTTTTCTTTCATAGTTCAATGAATATAACCCAAGACCAGCATTACCCAATCCTTCAATATAAAAGGTATTTTTCTTCAAACATATACTATCCTGATTCTGACCATTACAAGTTGTGGATTGAAAACAAAGACCGCAATACAGAAATAGAATAATTACATTTAATATTCTAGAAAGGAATTGTGTCATGTAATATTATTTGTCTTATCGCTAACTCTTATTTCCCATCACTCCTTATCTTTTCAAGAATCCTTTCCACCGCCCCTCTTTTCTGCCCGATAAAATTTTTGCAGGTCATGGATGCCATTTTAAGGATCAGCTCATCAGAAAAAAGAAACCCGGTGGTTTTGTTAAAACTTTCGGCTTCTGCAATTTCAAAAGCGCCGCCGGCAGTGATGAGTTCGCCTGCTTCTGGAAATTTACTGTTGTTCGGCCCGAACAACGCCGGCACGCCGAATGCGATCGCCTCAAGAATATTATGAAGCCCAGCGCCAAACCCGCCGCCAACAAAAGCAACATCGGCATACCGGTACAAATTAGAAAGCATGCCGATGTTATCGATGATGAGAACTTTTGCGCTCTGTAATTTTCCCAACGCAGAAGAGACCGGTTCTTTACTAATAACAGAATACCTCAGCGCATCCGGGAAAAGTGAAATTATTTTTTTGATATGGTCATCATCCACCTGGTGCGGTGCGATAATAATTTTTATTCCTCTTCTCTGCAGGTCCGAACCGGCAAGTATCGCTTCTTCTTCCGGCCAGGTGCTTCCGCCTATAATAAGTTTGCTTTCGCCCTTGAACAATTCAACAAGCGGTATCTTCTTAAAATTAATTGCCGACTGCGAAACCCGGTCGTAGCGCAGATCGCCGCTGACGATAACATTATGAATATTTTTTCCGGCAAGTAGTTTAGATGATGATTCATTCTGAACGAAGATGAAGTTAAAGAAAGGCAACACTTTCTCAAGGTAAGCGCCATAAAACCCGTTAAACTGCTCCTCCCGGAAGTTGGCGGAAACAAGATAAGAAGGGATCTTTCTTTTATGGAGCTGGTTCAAATAGTTATACCAGAAATCATACTTGACAAAGAACGCCTGCGACGGTTTTACAATATCCAAAAACTTTTTGACATTGGAGGCTGTATCCACCGGCAGATAAAAAACAAGATCCGCGTCTTCCTGCTTTTTCCTGACCTCATATCCCGAAGGAGAAAAAAAAGTAATCAAAATCCTGATACCTGATACCTTATTCCTTATTCCTTCAATTAACGGCCTCGCCTGCTCAAATTCCCCGAGTGAAGAGCAATGAAACCAGATAAGTTGGGAGTCCGGGGTTCGGAGTTCGGAGAGTGCGTTCTTTAATTTTATAAAAATATTCTTTCTTCCGCCAACAAAGAGTTTTGCCTTCTTATTGAATAAAGAAGCAACGCCAACAGAAAAACTGAAAAGGCGAATGAGTATCTGGTAGAAAAAAATCATTTAATGATAATAAAATTCGTCGGGAGTTTTCTTATACAAAGGAAGGATCCATCCCACCCGAATGCCACTCAGCAGGTCGAGCCGTTTCTTCGTGTCTGCCCGCATCAGGTCATAATCAAAACTACGCTGGCTTTTTGTCATCGCCTGGGTAAATTCAAATCCTCCGAAAAAATTCAGGATCCTATTTTTCCCTATATACATATAACCCATAAATTCATTCGCGCCAAAACCAGCCGTCAGCCGATCATACCCTTTAGGGTAAGGGCTCACCAGTTGGGGAGACTGGCGGCCGATATCATCCATTTTAATTTTATGTATCATAAAAACAGGCCCTGCCGTTGCAATGATCCCCGAATTTTTATTAGAAGAAAGAACAGGAAAAAGTTTTCCGATATAAAGAGAAACGACCAGCCCTCTCTCAAACAAACGCACGATGGAAGGATTTCCGCTTTGATTTATTATAAAGCCGGAAGATGTTTTCAAGCTATCCAGAATGCCATTTTCTTTGATCTGGTCGCCAAAGATAAAACTCCCGCTGGCGCCGAAGAGCAGGTCTTTCTTCGTCTTGATGGAAAAATTGATACCCACATTGGAGTTGTATCCGAACCGGTCCGCCAGATCCCCGCCCGGGATCTGAAACGCATAGGAAAACTTAACCATCGGGATGAACATAGATGAATCCTTTCGATTCTGGGATATTACGTTCATTGCAAATGACAAGCACCAAAAGGAAAGAGCGATTAATATTTTGAAATTACATTTCATACTTAATTCGTAGATTCGCGATTATTATTCGTAATTCGTAGATCATGGTAAAAGTAAGCAGAAAAATAGAAATGGTTGACCTGGTCAGCCAATATGAACATATCAAAGATGAAGTTGATGCTGCCATCAGCCAGGTGATCCAATCTGCAAAGTTCATCAACGGCCCCGCCGTTAAAGAATTTCAGTCTGACCTGGAAAAATATTTAAGCGTCAAACATGTAATTCCCTGTGCAAACGGAACGGATGCGTTACAGATCGCCATGATGGCGCTCGGCCTTCAGCGCGGCGATGAAGTGATCACTTCGAATTTCACGTTTGCTGCAACGGTTGAGACTATTGCATTCCTGGGATTGGTTCCGGTGCTGGTGGATGTGAATGCCGGCACGTTCAATATCGATGTGAAAGAAATTGAAAAAGCCATCACTCCGAAAACCAAAGCGATCGTCCCGGTGCATCTTTTTGGGCAATGCGCCGATATGGAACCGATCCTTGCCATGGCGAAGAAACACAACCTGTACGTAATTGAAGATACTGCTCAGGCCATTGGCGCGGATTACACTTTTTCCAGCGGTTCTAAGAAGAAGGCTGGAATAATGGGGAACATTGGCACCACCTCCTTTTTTCCTTCTAAAAACTTAGGGGGATACGGTGATGGAGGAGCTTTATTCACCAACGATGACAAACTTGCAGAACAATGCCGGA
>JAHEYJ010000034.1:0-8121 GCA_023251675.1 Bacteroidota bacterium | reverse complement strand
GATCGTCAATCACGGGCAGAAGACCCAGTATTTCTACGAAGTGCTTGGTGTGAATTCAAGACTTGATTCGATGCAGGCAGCGGTACTGAAAGTAAAACTGAAATACCTAGATGAATATGCTTCGAAACGAAACAAAGCAGCAAACTGGTACGACAAAGCGTTTGCAGGAAAGTCAAAGATCAAAACACCGGAACGCTCCAAAAACTCTTCGCATGTATTTCATCAGTACACGCTGGTGCTGAATGGAGTTGACAGAAATAAATTAAAAGAACACCTGGCAGCGAAGGATATTCCTGCGATGATCTACTATCCCGTGCCGCTTCATTCACAGCCGGCTTACCGGCACCCGGTCAATGAAGGAAAAAAATACCCGGTCACTGATAAATTATGCGCTTCCGTCATTTCATTGCCGATGCACACGGAACTTGATGAAGATACATTGAAGTATATTTCTGATAGTGTCTTGTTTTTCTGTAAGTAGGAGTTGAATCATTCGTAATTCGGACAAATTCGTAATTCGTAGAGTATGAATATAGCGGTAGTTGGAACAGGATACGTTGGCCTCGTCACCGGCACTTGCTTTGCCGAGACCGGAAACCATGTCATCTGCATTGACATCAACAAAGAAAAGGTAAAAAAGATGCAAAGCGGTGTTGTCCCTATTTATGAGCCGCATCTTGACGGACTTTTCCAGCGGAACACAAAATCGAAGCGCCTTACTTTTTCAACTGATCTTAAAGATGCAGTTGATCATTCGCTCGTTATTTTTCTCGCCCTCCCTACTCCACCCGACGAAGATGGTTCGGCAGACCTCTCCCACATACTGGATGCCGCCACTGAACTGGGAAAGATCATCAAAGAATATAAAGTCATCATCAATAAAAGCACGGTGCCAGTTGGCACTGCAGAACTGGTGCGAAAGGCCATTGCCAAGAACTGCAAAACAGAATTCGATGTAGTGAGCAACCCGGAATTCCTTCGTGAAGGTTTTGCCGTGGATGATTTCATGAAACCCGACCGCGTGGTGATCGGCACTTCGTCTGAACGCGCTAAAAAGGTAATGGAAGATCTTTACAAGCCATTCGTCCGCCAGGGAAATCCCATCCTCTTTATGGATGAAAAATCTTCCGAGCTTACGAAATACGCGGCCAACTCGTTTCTTGCCACAAAGATCTCTTTCATGAACGAGATCGCCAATCTCTGTGAGAAAGTGGGAGCTGATGTCGATAAGGTGCGCATGGGGATCGGTTCAGATGACCGGATCGGCAAAAGGTTCCTGTTTGCCGGCATCGGCTATGGAGGAAGCTGTTTTCCGAAAGATGTTCAGGCGCTGGCAAAATCGTCAGAAGACAATAAATACGATTTCAAGATACTGAGATCCGTGATGGAGGTGAACAAAAGGCAGCGGGAATTATTTCTGGCAAAAATTCTAAAATATTTCAAAAACAATCTCAAAGGCAAACACATTGCCCTCTGGGGACTTGCCTTCAAACCGGATACGGATGATATCCGCGAAGCTCCTGCCCTCTTCCTGATCGAAGAGTTGCTGAAAGCAGGCGCCAAGATCTCTGCTTATGACCCAGAAGCGATGGCCAATATAAAACAACAGGCAGGCGATACGATCATTTACGGCAACGACTGCTATGAGATACTGGATGGAGCGGATGCGCTGGTGATCTGCACCGAGTGGGCCGTTTTCCGAACTCCTGATTTCGACCGGATGAAGAAGCTCATGAAATCAAAACTGATCTTCGACGGAAGAAATCTTTACGGCAAGGAAGAAATGAAAGAACAAGGATTTATTTATTCAAGTATCGGAAGATAATTTTTCTGCTTACGAATTACAAATAGGAAACGAATGTTACGAATAACACTTCATACAGGATTAGTAAAATTCGTATTTGATATGTAATTTGTAACCAGGATTATGATTGACTAACTATGGCAAAACTAAATCTTACCCGCCCCCTCGCTTTCTTTGATATTGAAACCACGGGGCTGAATGTTGCAACAGACCGCATTGTTGAAATATCCGTTCTGAAAATATTCCCTCCCGACGGCGGCAGGAAAGAAAGCAAAACACTTCTTATCAATCCAACGATCCCGATCCCGAAAGAGGTCACTAAGATCCACGGCATCACCGATGTGGATGTGGCCGATGCGCCTACATTCAACGACTGCGCGAAGGAGCTTGCTGTGTTTTTTGGCGACAGCGACCTGGCCGGGTACAACTGCAACTATTTTGACATTCCCCTGCTGATGGAAGAGTTTCTCCGTGCAGGAATTGATTTTGACATGCAGGACCGGAAGATGGTGGACGTGCAGGGCATTTTTCATAAAAAAGAAGAACGAACTCTTTCCGCTGCCTATAAATTCTATTGCGGAAAGTCGCTGGAGAACGCGCACAGCGCTGAAGCGGATATCACCGCCACACATGAGATACTGGAAGCACAGCTGGAAAAATATCCGGACCTGAAGAATGACGTCGGCTTCCTTCACAATTTCGCTTCCCGGTCAAAACGGGTTGACTTCTCCGGAAGATTCATCTATAATGAAAAAGGAATTATTGTTTTCAATTTCGGCAAGCATGCAGGAAAACCCGCTGAAGAAATTTTCATAAAAGAACCTTCCTATTATTCATGGATGATGAACGGGGAATTCTCCCTTCATACAAAAAAAATAATTACTGGCATTTATCAGAAAACCAAAGCTAAAAATTCTAACAATTGAATGACCGGGTTAAACTATTCGGGTGTAAGAAAAACTGCACGAACATTATTTTTTATGCGAGGTCACATCGAGTAGTCCCGATGCTTTGATCGGGACGTATCGAGATGTGTATTTTCGATCCGTTCTCGATACAGCACGAGGCGCGCTTACTCGAACTGACTGTTAATGCAATATTTCTTACACCCAAATATTCGTAATTCGCCCTAATTCGTAATTCGTAGTATCATGAAGATTATATGCATCGGCCAGAATTACCTGGCGCACATCAAGGAACTTAATTCGGCCATTCCTGATGAACCTGTTTTTTTTCTAAAACCGGATACCGCTCTCGTGACCGACAACAAACCGTTCTACATTCCGGATTTCTCAAATGATATTCATTACGAAACCGAAATCGTTCTGAAGATAAACCGTCTCGGCAAACACATTGACGAAAAATTTGCCCATAAATACTACGATGAGCTGACTGTCGGTATTGATTTCACCGCCCGCGACATCCAGAAGGTACAGAAAACAAAAGGCCTTCCCTGGGAAAAAGCCAAAGGATTTGACAATGCCGCACCGGTAGGCAAGTTTGTATCAAAGTCAAAATTACCGGCGATGAACAACCTCAGTTTTCATCTTGATCTCAACGGGAAAACGGTTCAGAAGGGAAATACCAGCGACCTGCTGTATTCATTCGACAAGATCATCTCCTTTATTTCACAGTTCATCACTCTGAAGATCGGGGATCTGATATTTACCGGAACTCCTGTAGGTGTTGGGCCGGTAAAAATAGGCGACAAACTGGAAGCGTACCTGGAAGGAGAGAAAGTACTTGCCTTTGATATTAAATAATCACAGGGTGCTGTTCAGCAACCTCCCGCTCTCTAACAGTTTATGTAATGACTTCTGATAAACCGCTTTTGTTTTAATGAGGTTGATATGGCCGGAATGATGGCAGTCGCTTCCGAGAAAATCGATCATCTTCTTTTCGATCATCTGTTCCGCTATCTTTTTCGTTCCGGGAGAATAATGGCCCGCCAGTGAATTGATGTTCAGCTGAAAAAAAACGCCTTTTGCTCTCAGGTCTTCATACTTTTCAAATTTAGGATGCCAAAAATTATACCGCTCCGGGTGGGCCAGCACCGGTTTGTACCCGCTGGTGAGAAGCTGGAAAATAATATGCTCAAGGTTATCCGGCGGATTGATATAGGAAACCTCGAACAAAAGATAGTTATCCCCAAAGGTGAGGAGTTTTTCCTGGGAAAGTTTCCTCCCGAAATCAAAATCAATATAATATTCTGCAGCGGCTTCCATGCGGATGGGAATTCCGGCTGTCTTGAGCGCAACACGAACCTGGTCCAATCCGTTCATTATTTTCTCAGGTGTGTTCGGATAGCCGTCAGCAAGGATATGAGGGGTGGTAATAACCTTTTTATAGCCGAGGTTATGAAACTCACGGATAAGGGCGATCGCATCCTCCATTGTTTCCGCCCCATCATCAATACCCGGGATGAAATGCGAATGCATATCGCATTTCAGCACAGAAAGATCAGCCGGAATGTTTGTCCTGGGACTTTTACCAAAAAGAGAAGAGAGAAAGCTCATTTTGTAAAATAACTTTTAAACCAGTCAACTGTAACAGATAATCCCGCATCCACCCGAGTTGTAGGATTGTATCCAAGAATGGTTTTTGCTTTCGTAATATCCGCCAAGGAATTTTTAACATCGCCTTTACGCTCCTCGCGGTATGTAGGAGAAAGAGAGGAATCTGTTATTTTTTTAAGCGCAAAAAACAGATCGTTGATCGAAATCTTTTCTCCAACCGCAATATTAAAAACATTTCCAATCGCCTCTTTATTTGCGCAAAACATCGCGCGGATGTTTGCCTGCACCGCATTCTCAACAAAAGTAAAATCCCGGGACTGCTCTCCGTCTCCGTTAATGAACACCGGCTTATTATTCAGCAGGCCGTCGATAAAAAGAGGAATGGCGGCGGCATAGGCGCCTTGAGGGTTCTGTCTCGGTCCGAAAATATTGAAGTAGCGAAGCCCAATGATCTCCATGTTGTATGTTCGAACAAAAATATCAGCATAGAATTCATTTATAAGTTTTGAAACAGCATAGGGAGACAGTGGCTTTCCCAGCTTATTTTCTTTTTTTGGCGATTCGGTGCTGTCGCCATAAACTGAAGATGAACTGGCATAAACTACCCGTTTCACATTTGAGTTCTTAACCGCAACCAGCATAGAAAGAAAACCGCTGGCATTTGCATTATGCGTCGCGATCGGATTTTCAATCGACCTTGGAACAGAGCCAAGCGCTGCTTGATGAAAAACATATTCAACACCTTCACACGCCTGAATGCAATCATTCAAATTACAAATATCACCTTTAAGAAAGCTGAAATCAGGATTTAAAAAAAAAGGTTTAAGATTCTCTTCAAATCCCGTGGAAAGATTATCAAGCACAACGACTTTCTTTGCCTGGTGCTTCAAAAGATATTCTACAATATTGCTCCCGATAAAACCGGCTCCTCCGGTTACAAGAAACGTATGGCCTGAAAGTTCCTTATCATGAAATTTCTTTTCGTACATAATAAAATATTAAAAAAAAATTAAATATAAAAGTAAAAACTCATTCGTCAATCTTAACATTAGGGCGTACAGGCTAAAATCACCTCGCTACATATTGCAGCTCGTAATACTTCTTATACTCGCCGCTGGTTACATTGGTCAACCATTCCTCATTTGAAAGATACCAGTCAACCGTCCGTTCAAGCCCTTGTTCAAATTTAAGGCTTGGTTTCCATTTTAACTTCCTCTGAAGTTTAGAGGAATCGATTGCATATCGGAGATCATGGCCGGCACGGTCTTTCACAAACGTAATCAGCTTTGCCGATTCGCCTTTTACTCTTCCCAGCTTTTGATCCATGATCCTGCAAAGCAGATTTATCAGATCAATATTTTTCCATTCATTATTTCCGCCAATATTATACGTGTCTCCAATTTTACCTTTGTGAAAAATAACATCTATCGCTTTTGCATGGTCTTCAACAAAAAGCCAGTCACGGATATTCTCCCCTTTTCCATAAACTGGAACGGGTTTATTGTTCTTGATATTATTAATAGCAAGTGGAATCAGTTTTTCTGGAAAATGATACGATCCATAGTTGTTCGAACAGTTGGAAATGACAACGGGCAATCCGAAAGTATCATAATAGGCACGAACAAAGTGGTCCGAACTTGCCTTGCTGGCCGAATACGGGCTGTGTGGATCATAGGCTGTTGTTTCTTTGAACTTGCCTGCCTTTCCCAGTGTTCCGTATACTTCATCTGTGGAAATATGATAAAAAAGTCTTCCTTTCAGAACAGCCGCAAGTGATGCTTTCCAATGCTGCTTTGCAGCGTTAAGCAGAGTAACCGTGCCAATTACATTTGTATTGACAAATTCCATCGGATTGGAAATACTGCGATCCACATGACTTTCTGCAGCAAGATGAATCACTCCGCCAAAGTCATGTTTCTCGAACAGCTGCTGTACCAGTCCGGCATCACAGATATCGCCTTTTACAAATTCATAATTGGAATTCTTCTCAATGTCTCTCAGGTTGGCCAGGTTGCCGGCATACGTAAGCTTATCGAGGTTCACAATTCTGCAGCCGGGATATTTTGTAACAAATAACCGTACTACATGCGAACCGATGAATCCGGCGCCGCCGGTTATGAGAATTGTAGTTTTCATTAAAGCGACCAGTACGTTAACTCCTTGATTCTGCCTCTAAACATTCCTTTTATATCCACCAGTATTCCTTTTGGAGACAAAATAGATTTAAAGAATTTCTCATCGTGGTTTTTATAATCTTTGTGATTGACTGCAACCACAACTCCATCATATGATTTCCCCATTTTGCTTAAACCGAAGCCATATTCATGTTCAAGTTCATCAGAATCTGCATGCGGATCAACCACATCCACTTTCACACTATACGATTTCAATTCCTTAATAATGTCTGCAACTTTTGAGTTGCGGATATCACTTACATCTTCCTTGAAAGTCGCGCCCATCACCAGGACTTTTGAATCAGAAATATTTTTACCGGATGCAATTATTTTCTTTACAAGATTTTTGGCAACATAAAATCCCATTGAATCATTCACGTAACGACCCGAATTGATGACCCTTGCGTGATACCCAAGCGCTTCAGCCTTGTAGGTCAAGTAATAAGGATCTACTCCGATGCAATGGCCGCCAACCAAGCCTGGGGAAAATTTCAAAAAGTTCCATTTTGTTCCGGCCGCTTCCAGCACATCGAATGTGTTAATACCAATACGGGAAAAGATAATTGACAATTCATTCATTAATGCAATATTTACGTCCCGCTGTGTGTTCTCTATGATTTTTGCTGCTTCAGCAACTTTGATACAGGGTGCCCTATGAGTGCCGGGCTCTACAATAATTTCATACACCTTTGAAATATTTTCAAGTGATTCTTCATCGCATCCGCTCACCACTTTCAGGATCTTGGTGATTGTGTGTTCTTTATCCCCGGGATTAATCCTTTCAGGCGAATAACCTACTTTGAAATCTTTTTTAAATTTTAGTTTTGAATTCTGCTCCAGAACCGGAATGCAGTCTTCTTCGGTACATCCCGGATATACAGTGGATTCATAAACTACATAATCTCCCTTCTTCAATACTTTTCCAACAGTAGCGGATGCGCTTAACAAGGGTTTAAGGTCGGGCAGATTGTGTTCGTCGATCGGCGTGGGAACAGCGACGATGAAGAACGTTGCTTTCTTCAGAACATCCAGCGAGGAAGTGAATTCGATATCGCATCCTTCAAATACTTCTTTAGAAAGCTCATTGCTCGGATCAATGCTTTTCTTCATCATATCGACCCGCTTTTGATTGATGTCGAAGCCAATGACCTTAATTTTTTTTGCAAAAGCCAGTGCGATAGGCAATCCAACATAACCCAGACCGATCACTGCAAGCGTTGCTTTCTTATTCTTAATTTCGTTATACATCATGATTTTCTATTTGATTTCCTTAATGAATATATTCTTTCAATGATATCAACCACTTTCATTCCTTCCAGCGCATTGGTGGTAATTGTATTTTTTCCTTTCAGCGTTTCAACAACATTCTGTATCAGGAAATGGTGATTATTTGCCGAGCCCTTATAGGCACCGTAATCATTGGGGGGAGCGGTTTCCGCAAGCGCTGGCATTGAATACTCTTTTATATGGCAGATTTCTACCTGATCCATATACTGGCCGCCCACTTTTACACTTCCTTTTTTTCCAATAACCGTGATGCTGCTTTCTAAATTCTTATCCCAAACCGAAGTTGAATAATTGATCGATCCCATTCCTCCGTTCACAAAACGAAAGTTCACAAAACCAC
>JAHEYJ010000243.1 GCA_023251675.1 Bacteroidota bacterium | reverse complement strand
TATCTGCTTCACGATCTCATCCGTCATTTCAGGAACGACCTGCCCTTCTTTTCCCATAAAATCATTGGCGATAAGCCACTCCCGTACAAATTCCTTGGAAAGCTGTTTCTGGGGTTCTCCATTCTTCTGACGCTCGGCGTATCCTTCCTTGTAGAAATAGCGGGAAGAATCAGGCGTATGGATTTCGTCGATGAGATAAATTTTTCCTTTGTGCTTGCCGAATTCATATTTCGTATCCACCAGGATCAATCCCATTTTATCTGCCAGTTCAGTACCACGTTTAAAAACTGCACGAGTATATCTTTCAAGCTGTTCATAATCTTCCTTTGAAACAATTCCCTTTTTCAGAATATCTTCTTTTGAAATATCTTCATCGTGGCCGACACTTGCTTTTGTAGACGGCGTAATGATCGGTTCAGGAAATTTATCGTTCTCCTTCATTCCTTCCGGCAGTTTCACCCCGCATAATTCGCGTTTACCGGATTTGTAGGTTCTCCACGCGTGGCCGGAAAGATATCCCCGTATCACCATTTCCACTTTGAAGGGTTCGCACATTCTTCCCACTGTCACCATCGGATCGGGAGAATCGATCACCCAGTTGGGAACGATATCAGCAGTCGCTTTCAGAAACTTTGATGCGATCTGGTTCAGCACCTGTCCTTTATAAGGAATTCCTTTTGGTAAAACCACATCGAATGCGGAAATCCTGTCTGATACGATCATGACCAGGATATCATCGTTTATGTTATATACTTCCCGTACCTTCCCTTTATAATAGCTTTTCTGGCCAGGGAATTTAAAATGAGTGGAGGTAATGGCCTGCATAGAAAAATTTATTTTGTGTTTTCTGTATGTATTGCGTACGCCTCAATAACATTTCTCACCAGCCGGTGGCGAACCACGTCGCTTCCATCGAGATGAATGAAATCTATTCCCTTTATGTTTTTCAGGATGTATTCTGCATTCGGCAAACCGGAGGGATGATTTCTGGGGAGATCGATCTGGGTAATATCGCCGGTGATGATAAATTTTGCAGAAGCGCCCATTCTTGTTAAAAACATTTTCAATTGTCCTTCTGTTGCGTTCTGAGCCTCGTCAAGAATCACATAGGCATGATCCAGCGTACGTCCGCGCATAAAAGCAAGCGGTGCAATTTCAACGATACGGTTCTCGATGAACGAAACCATTTTTTCGGGAGGGATCATATCGTAAAGCGCATCGTACAGCGGCTGAAGATAGGGATCGAGTTTTTCTTTCAGGTCGCCGGGAAGAAATCCCAAGCTTTCTCCGGCTTCTACCGCCGGGCGGCACAGAACTATTTTTTTTACTTCCTTATTTTTCAGCGCCCTGACGGCCATGGCAACAGCGGTATATGTTTTTCCGGTTCCGGCAGGGCCGATGGCAAAAACCACATCGTTTGTTTTTGCGCTTTCCACCATTTTGCGCTGGTTGGCGGTACGCGCTTTCACCACAATGCCGTTATTCCCAAAGACAATAACATCTTTTTGGTCGGGAGAGTTGGCCGTCAGCTTTTCTCCATTGCCATTCATGATTTCTTCGATCACATCTTCTGACAACCGTCCGTTGGTGGCAAAATAATGCTGGAGTGCCTGGATCCGTTTCTCAAAAAGATCCAGTTCTTCCTGTTCACCCAAAACCTTTAATGTGTCACCGCGGGCGACGATCTTCAGTTTCGGAAAATGTTTTTTAATAAGGTACAGGTGGCGGTCGTTTATCCCGTAGAATTCCACAGGATTGTCGGATTCGATTCGGATCAATAATTCGTTCAAGAAAGGTGGTTTCGTTTATTGTTTATACTTTTGCAGTGCTAAAATAAATATTTCTTTTGCTTTTTTCTTTATAAGTTATTGACATTTTACCAATGCCTGCCATCACACTCACCACCGATCTCGGAATTAACGACCACTACGTGGGAGCGCTGAAAGGAACGATCCTCTCTCAAATGCCCGAAGCGGTTATTGTTGATATCACGCATCTTGTCCCTCCGTTCAATATTCATCATGGCGCCTACATATTAAAAAACGCTTACCCTAATTTTCCGAAAGACACCGTTCATATCCTGGGTGTAAATGCTGAATCTTCTCCCACACAAAAGCATCTTGCAATCTATTGCGACGGCCATTATTTCATCGGGGCCGATAACGGCGCTTTTTCTCTGCTGTTCGAAAAAAGGCCGGATAAGATCTTTGACCTGAGCAATGTAAGGCAGGATACGGAACTGCTCACCTTCCCCGTTCGTGATGTATTTGTAAAAGCCGCCTGCCATATTGCCCGGGGAGGAACGCTTGAAATATTAGGCGCCGAACAAAATGAATTTTCAAAGGTTGACTTGTTCAAACCTGCCTTTGATAATAACAACATCCATGGCGTAATCATCTATATCGACTCCTACGGCAATGTGGTGCTGAATATCACCCGGCAGTTTTTTAACGATTCCGTGAAAGGAAGAAAATTCGCAATT
>JAHEYJ010000160.1 GCA_023251675.1 Bacteroidota bacterium | reverse complement strand
GTTCAGTTGGTGTAACAGGTTCAACAGGTTCAACCGGTGTAGCCGGAAGTAATGGAACGAATGGTGCAGTTGGTGTAACAGGTTCGACAGGTTCTACCGGTGCAGCCGGAAGTAATGGAACAAACGGTTCAGTTGGCGTAACAGGTTCAACAGGTTCTACCGGTGCAGCTGGAAGTAATGGAACGAATGGTGCAGTTGGTGTAACAGGTTCGACAGGTTCCACAGGTGCAGCCGGAAGTAATGGAACGAACGGTTCTATTGGTGCAACTGGTTCAACAGGTGCTACCGGAACAAATGGAACGAATGGTTCCATCGGTTCAACTGGCTCAACAGGTGCTACCGGAACAAATGGGACGAATGGTTCTATTGGTTCAACTGGTTCAACTGGTTCAACAGGAAGTACTGGTTCACAAGGTATTCAGGGAGTTGTCGGAGTAACAGGTTCGACAGGTTCAACATCATCTACAGGTACTACAGGCAAAACTGGTTCTACGGGAGCGACTGGCTCAACGGCTAATACAGGGAGTACGGGAGCAACTGGAAGCATTGGCATTACAGGTAGCACAGGAACAACAGGAAGCACGGGAAGTACAGGAACAACAGGGTTGGGTGCAGCGGTTAATGACACTACAACTAATACTACATACTATCCATTAGCTGTGAGTTCATTAACGGGTGCAGTACCTTATACAGCAGCTTATTCATCTTACAATCCATTACTAAAACAGTTAATAACTCCAGCCATTCAAGCAAATGTTGGAAAAAATGTTACCAATGGAGATTTTGAAATAGGAACACCACCAGCAATGCCTACTGGATGGACTGCATTTGTGTCAGGAAGTGGAACTGCCGTAGGTTCAACGGTACAATCTCATGGAGGTACAAAAAGTGTATTATTCACACAAGCAGCAGGCAGTAATTCAGGTATGTATCAGGCTTTTAATACAACAATAGGTCATACATATAAAGTGAATTTTTGGATATATGGAGATGGTTCATCCTTTTTAGTAGATATTTATGCAGCCGCATCCGCAGGTTTTTCGTCTCCAGTTCAAATAGGTTCACATATACCAGTTGGTGCGGCATCATGGAAAGAAGAATCAATAACTTATGTAGCTTCTGCAACTAAAACATTTTTCTTTATTTTGGCAGACAATGGGGCTGCGTATTCATGGTATATAGATGACCTATATATTATGGAGGTTCCCTTGATGACAAACGGAGATGCTTATATAAGCAATGCTTTAACGATAGGTGGAGGGACAGTAACGAACGGAACTAACAGTTATGGATTAACAGTAAATGCTCAATCAGGATATACTAGTAATTATTCAGCAATATTTAATGGAGGCAATATAGGTATTGGAACCGATAGTCCTGATGCAAAATTAGATATTGAGAATACAAATAGTGGGATAAATGAGGGAATCAGATTAACCCATGCCGATGCTTATAGCGCAGGTTCTAAAATTTCATGGTGGATGAAAAATGACGTAGAAAGTTCGAATATAACAAGCGCATGGCATTCTTCACTATCAAAATCATATATATCATTTAGTAATTATAATGCTGGCATTCAAGAAAGAATGAGAATTGATGGAGATGGCAACGTTGGTATAGGGACAACAGCACCTGCTTTAAATTTGGAGGTTGTAAAAGATTGGGCAGGTACTACAGATATGCTGGTAAGCAATATAACAGCAAATGCAGCCACAAGGGCATGTTTAAGAGTTAAATCAGATGTTAAACAAATACAATTAATACAATACAGTTCAACTTCAACTGGCGTTGCTGGGATTGCTGAGGCCAATTCATCACTACTTTATACAGATGCAGGTTTAGCAGGGTTGGTATTAATGAATAATGGGTCAAATGGAGTTATCAAATTTGCGCCTTCCAGTACAACAGAAAAAATGAGAATTGATAAAGATGGCAATGTAGGTATAGGAACAACAACCCCAACATTCAAGTTAGATTTATTAGGTGCAAACATAGATAATGCACCCGCATTATTAAGGATTGCAAATGGAGATGGTTATACCTATGCGACCCGAAACGATGTCATTCAGTTTAACAGAAGTACGTTATTAACAACGTATACCAACAAAATTACAAGCAGTCATTCCAATGTGGCATCAGATTGCGGTTTAAATTTTGAGGTTTGCGATGGTACTACTACAGGACTTGTTACTGCTTTAGCATTAAGAGGCACAGGAAATGTTGGTATAGGAATAACTGCACCAAGTAATTTATTTGAAGTCAATAAATCTGTTGCAGGACAAACAATAGCATATATTAATAATTCTAACTCTACAAACGGATATGGTCTTTTGGTACAAACAGCAGCAAATGATGCAACAAGATACGCATTTCAAGCAACTGGTGGTGGTGGTGGATTGACAGTATTATCAAACAGTTTTGTTGGTGTAGGAGTAACATCACCTTCATACCCTTTAGAGGTTTCAACAGGTTTAGGAAATAGTGTCGCAGCATATATTCATAATACTAATGCTACTCTTGGATATGGTATGCTTATTTCTACATCAGCTAACGATGCTACAAGGTATGCTTTGCAGGTAAATGGGGGAGGTGGTGGTATGACAGTCTTATCAAATGGCAATGTAGGTATAGGAACTATTACACCCAACACAAATACTAAATTAGCAATCAACGATGGCCATATCGGCAGTACCCAAACAACAGCCCCAACCATTGACACTATTGCAGGCAAGGGAGTGACATCCCCGCTAATAACAGCCGGAGGTACTGATACAAGAGGATTTATAACTACCAGTGGAGCTAATAATAGTACTGCTTTCACACAGTTAAAAATAACATTCAACAAAGCGTATGCGGTTGCACCAGTGGTACAAATTACGCCCAATAGCGATATGTATGGCTTACCGGGATTGAACTACTACGTAACATCAACTACAGGCTATTTCTATTTATATTTCATAACGGACGCGGGAATGCCTACCAGTCCTAAGTTTAGTTATTTTATCATTGAATAAAACTAAATAAAAAATGAGTTTACAAAAAAAACAATCGGTATTCACATTCAATATCCATTTGCTTATTGAATTCGCTTTTAAAAACGGTTATGAATTAACGTTCGGAGAGTTTGATCGCACCGTAGATCAACAAACTATTTATTTTAAAACGGGACGTTCAAAAACAATGGACAGCCGTCACATTCAAAGATTAGCCGGTGATTTTAATATATTCAAAAACGGTGTTTTAATAAATGATGCTAAAACTATTCAACCACTTGGAGATTTTTGGATGACATTAAATACTGATAATGTTTGGGGAGGGGACTGGAATCGTAATCATAATACAATAGACGAAACATTTAAAGATCCATATCATTTTGAAATGAAACCTTAATCAATAAATAATTAACAATTAAAAACAAAAAAATCATGGAAACAAAAAGCATTTTTAGAAGTAGAACATTTTGGGTAAACGTTATTCCCATGTTCTTAGCAGTTATAGCATTAATAGATCCTGACCTGTTAACTGTGTTTGGTATAATCGGACTAAACCAAACAAAAGCATTGATAATACTGGCTTTTATAACTTCTTTATTAAATATTGTTTTGAGAAGTCTTACAAATACGATTGTTTCATTTAACCCGCCAAAAAAATTGCCTTTAATTATTGGATTTTTATTATTATCCAGTATCGGATTCGCTCAGGTAACTGATTCATTGAAGTACTGGAATATGGGTAAACAGGTTGCTGATGGGGTTGGAAGCAATATCCCTTATTACTGGATTGTAGGAATAGCAGCACCTCTTATATACGGATGGGCCTGGCATGTTACGCATTTGAAAAAAAAGTTGAAAACAAAATAAAATAATACATAATTAAAAGAAAGCAAAACTAAATGGCGCGTCCAATAACATACTGGTACGATATTATCATCGCTGAAAAAGACACGATGAGTAATCTGAATAGGTACCAGCCTAATTCTGACACATCGCAACAATTGCTTACTGATGTAACAACCACAAGTAGAGTGGCCCGTTGGCGTTTATGGGTTTGGTGTGTTGCTGTCTGTGCAATGGCATTTGATATCGTTTTGGATTTATTTAAAACGGAAGTTGCTGCTATTGCACAAAACAGCCGTTATGGTTCGCTGCCTTGGTATGTTGTGGTTGCTAAAGATTATCAGGAAGGTTATAATTTGATTTGGCAAAACAATCAATACAAATATCTTACAAACGATGTTGCTTCTAAGATAATAAAGTTTGCAGCATCTCAGGAAACTGCAAGTGAAGTAATCCTGAAAGTAGCAACATTAACCAGCAGTTTACCGGCTCCTTTATCAACACTTCAAAAAAATGCTTTTCAGGCATACATTAATAAAAGAAAGCCTGGAGGAGTGAACGTTCATATCATCAGCAATGCGCCTGATGAATTACGGTTATATATAACAATCAATTTTAATCCTTTGGTTTTATCGGACACTGGAGAACCATTACTCTCTCCCGGTATATTTCCTGTGGAAGATGCAATTCAGGAACATATAAAAAATCTTCCTTTTAATGGCGCACTGGATTTAATGAGAGTCATTGATGTAATAGAGTTGGTTCCCGGAGTTGACAGCGCATATATTACAGATGCTCAGGCCCGATATGGTGCTAATCCATTTGTTTCATTTTCTCAGCAATACATCGCTGATGCCGGATATTTAATCATTGATGATACCACTCCATTAAGTACAACAATTACCTACGCCTGATGTTTAACTATATAATTAATTGGAATAAAATAATTAAGGAAAACATTCCGCTTTTCTTTCATAAGCCTTTCCGTTTAGCGTGGATTACTGCACTGATTAAGCCGTTTAAATTAATGCATGTTGAATTTTTACAGCTCCGCGATGATCTTATTTATAAGATACGTTACAGCGGTCAGGTGATTTATTTAGAGCGAGTTTTAAATGACAAATTCGATCCAACTAACAGAGCAATTTATATTACTGATTTGCACTTGCTCAATGAAAATTATTTGTATCGAAAAGTTGAGTTGAAACCCGTCACCTATCTATACCGCAAATGGAAGGTCGGAACACCTTATTTAATTGGAGAATTTTCGGTAGATGGAAATAATGTTTATAAAGCATTGACGAATAATACGGGATCTCAACCGTCAACAAATAGTGGTGATTGGGCGTTTCATAAAATCAATATTTTTTTGCATCAGCAAGGGGAATTTAATTCTTCCGGAGGATTTATTGTAAATGTTCCGTCTGCATTAACATATAGCGAAACATTGATGAACGCAATCATAAATTATTACAGGTTCGCATCAAAACAATACATAATTAATCTTTATTAAAATATAAGTCATGGACAAAACAAATTATGCAACTAATGGGGGTTTCGGAGAATTATTAGATGATTTAACATTTGATCAGCAATCTGTCCGGGATGCATTTTATGGTTTGCTTTCAGCATTCGGCGTTTCTATTGCTGATTCATTTATTATTTCCGGGTGCAATCTGATTAGTTCAGTATATCAACCAGGGTATATTTCGTTGGGTGGAGAAATATTAAAATTCGATGGCGGGAGTTGTGGTGTTTCTGTTGGTCATACAAGGGTGTGGGATGTGTTACTTACTTATGATTCGGATGGAGACAGAGTATTGGAATCAGGAGGAACTTTCCAAGCCTATCAGGTAAGAAAGGCACAAATTATAAACGTACTGGATGCTGATGCCGGAAATTATTTACATCTATCCAGTGCGCCTACCCTTCAGAAGCTAATTGTTGAAATGGTTGCTGCGGATAACGCTAATACAGATTTAGCTAATAAAATATTAGCCGTGATTGCAGCTTCCGGTTTATATGCTTCTAGTACTGCATTAACTTGGAATGCATACACTCCGACATTTGCTGCCTATGATTCTTCTGATGGTGCTGTATCATCAGGTGTAACAATTGCAAGTTTTGCTGCATTCTGGCTAATATCAAATAACACTTTATTTATAAGGATGTCATCCATAGATATAAGTATTTTAACGACTGTAAGGTATATAACCATGTCTCTTCCGGCATCAGGATTAATGACAGGAAAAGGCAAAACTGGAACCGGATTTTGTAAATTCAGTAAATACGCTACTGATGGAAGCGGAGTGCCTGTTGTAGTAAATGTTGATTTAAGTTCGGGAGGATCAGGAGATCCTTTTATGCTGGAAAAAGCAGACAAGACAGATTTTGGAGCCTTAAATAATTATGATTTCAGGTTTACAATAACGATTGCATTAGTATAAAATTTAACTGATGGGAATAAGGCGTCCCCCAGTTCTATAAAGACTCTCACATCTTTATAAATTAAGAACGACACACGTTCAACCGAGGGACAATATCCTTTGGAACGTGTGTCGTTCTTTTTTTTTAATTAAAAATTGTGAGAGAATACAAATGTAATAATAAACCAACAACATGAAAACACCTATTAGCTATTATGGAGGCAAACAGAAGCTTGCGTCAACTATTTTAAAATTGATACCAAAACACAATCTATATTGTGAACCGTTCATCGGGGGTGCTGCAATATTCTTTGCAAAGGAGCCATCAAAAGTGGAAGTGATTAACGATGTAAATAAGGAGCTGGTTAATTTCTACCGGACGGTTCAGAATGATTATGTTGGACTTGAAAAGGAAATAAAGATAACACTGCATAGTCGTGATTTACATCGGAAAGCAAACGTTATCTATACTAATCCTGATATGTTTTCGGAAATAAAGAGGGCCTGGGCTGTATGGGTTCTGTCAACACAGAGCTTCGCTGCAATGCTTGACGGAAGTTGGGGTTATGATGTGGCCAAAAATACCACTACAAAGAAAATAAGCAATAAAAGAGAGTCATTTACTGAAGACTATGCCATCAGGCTGCAAAATGTTCAAATAGAGTGTGCAGATGCCCTTCGTATCATTCGTGCAAGAGATACCAAGGATGCCTTCTTTTATTGCGACCCGCCGTATTATAACTCCGATATGGGGCATTATGATGGTTATACCATTGAGGACTTTGAGGGGCTGTTAAAATGCCTGGCAAAGGCAAAAGGAAAGTTTTTATTAAGTTCCTACCCTTCCCCTATCTTAAAGCAATATGTTAAGCAGCATGGATGGCATCAGGTAGAGATTGAGCAAACGGTATCCGTTGGCTCTAACAGTCCTAAGCCTCGCAAATGTAAGACAGAGGTACTTACGGCCAACTATCCGATTAAATGATGTTTAAAGGGTGTTTATTCCAAAACTCGTACTTTTCGTTTTGAAAATTTGTACTTTTGGATTTTTCGATTATATAAAAAATGATGCAATCGGAGGGAATGAAAAGGGTGTTTCAATTGCCGAACTCAAATTAGCTGCTGATTTTTACAGAAGCAGAATGAAAGA
>JAHEYJ010000033.1 GCA_023251675.1 Bacteroidota bacterium | reverse complement strand
TGCTCTTCCACTTTCACTAAATTGTCGAGCTGAATCAATTCTCCTTTATTGCTGGTAAGATAGATTGATTTCAGATCAAGTGGTTCATCGCGATTTTCCCTGCTCATTTGCCCGATCACCTGGTACTGTTTCCCGTTCATGGTAAAATAGGCAAAGCGCTGGCCGCTGAGAGAGAACTGAAGCGTTTGCGCTATATCCAATTCAGAGACTCCAAGATTATTGGCTTTCTCCCTGTCGGGTGTAATGTTTAATTCAGGCTTATTGAACTTCAGGTTACAATCCACACCCTGGAAGACAGGATTTTTATTTACTGCCTCCATAAATTTCGGAATCACCTTCTGAAGTTTCTGAAAATTAGGCGCCTGAATAACAAACTGCACCGGAAGTGAACCGCGCGAACCTCCACCGGCTGAAATCGTTTGCTCCTGAACCACAAATGTTTTCGCTTCAGGGAATTTTTTGGTAACCTTTGTGACATAATCTGCTATTTGCTGCTGTGATCTCTTTCTTTCTGAAGCATCTTTCAGTTTCAGGCGAACCATTCCCGTATTCACAGCACCCGATCCGGAAAAGCCCGGAGCAGTTACGGTGAGCAGGACTGTTTTTTCAGGAACGGAATCATTCACAAAATCAGTAAGTTTCAGAATAAAATTATCCGTGTATTCAAAAGAAGCTCCTTCGGGAGCGGTGACAGTAATACGAAACCAGTTCCGGTCGTCAAGCGGTGAAAGTTCTGACGGGATCAACATCCCGATCCCGAAGATCATTCCCATCGCACCGAGAATAATAAGGAAGGCCAGCCATCTTCTTTTCAGAAATTTTTCAAGTGAACTTTTATATCCGCTTACGAGGTTCACAAAAAACGGTTCAGTCATATCGTAGAAACGACTTTTCTTTCCGCCACTGCGCAAAAGGCGCGCGTTGAGCATGGGTGTAAGCGTAAGCGATACGAAAGCAGAAATAAGCACCGCACTGGAGATCACAATTCCGAATTCACGGAACAACCTGCCGACAAATCCTTCGAGAAAAATGATTGGAAGAAAAACAGCGGCAAGGGTTATTGAAGTGGAAATGACAACAAAGAAAATTTCATTCGCTCCTTCAATGGCCGCTTTCATAGGAGAAAGTCCTTTCTCTACTTTCTTGAAAATATTTTCAGTCACAACAATTCCGTCGTCTACCACTAATCCCGTAGCCAGCACAATGGCCAGCAGCGTGAGCACGTTCACTGAAAATCCCATCAGGTACATAATGAAAAAAGTTCCGATCAGCGAAACCGGAATGTCGATCAGCGGACGGAGCGCAATGATCCAGTCGCGGAAGAACAAAAAGATGATCAGGATAACCAGCGTGATGGAAATGATCAGCGTTTCTTTTACTTCCGAAATGGAACGCTTGATGAAAATAGTATTATCGAGCGCCACATCCACTTTGTAACTTTTGGGAAGTTCTTTTTTGATCTGATCCAGGCGTTTATAAAATTCATCGGCAATATCCACGTAATTAGCACCTGGTTGAGGTACTACGCCTAATCCGATCATTGGAACGCCCGACTGCCGAAGCAAAGTCTCTTCATTTTCCGGACCAAGTTTCGCTTCACCGACCTGGTTCAGGCGAATGACTTTATCATCCGAATTTTTAATGATCAGGTTGTTGAAGTCATATTCCGTCTTCAATCGTCCAAGAACTTTAACCGTAAGTTCGGTAGAGTTGCCCGATATTTTTCCGGAAGGAAGTTCCACATTTTCCCTGTCAAGCGCATTCTGAACATCGAGGGAAGTCAATCCGTAAGCAGCAAGTTTTGCCGGATCGAGCCACAAACGCATGGAATATTTTTTCTGCCCCCATATCTGAACAGTGCTTACTCCGGGAATGGTCTGCAGTCGTTCAGCAATTACGTTCTCTGCAAAATCACTCACCTGTAAATGTGAAAGCGAATCACTTTGGATCGTCATGGAAAGAATGGCATCTGCATTGGCATCTGATTTTGTCACCACCGGAATACCGTTAATGTCTTTTGGCAGCTGGCCGACAGCCTGCGAAACTTTATCGCGCACATCATTAGCCGCCGTTTCAAGATCGGACCCTAAATTAAATTCCACTGTGATGATGCTGGATCCAAGATTGCTGGATGAAGAAATGGAACGTATGCCGGCAATTCCGTTGATCGCTTTCTCCAACGGCTCGGTAATTTCCGCCTGAACCACTTCGGCATTTGCTCCGGGGTAATTTGTTTTAACGGTGATGATAGGAGGATCGATGGAAGGATATTCCCTGACTCCCAAAAATTTATAGCCGATAACTCCAAAAAGAATAATAACCAGGTTCATCACGATGGCGAGAACCGGGCGTTTGATACTGATGGAGGATAAACTCATACTCTACGAATTACGAATGGAGGCGAATTACGAATAATATAAAGTAATAGATGAGCCTTAAATAGTTAGTACACATATTGAATACGCTATTTGTTGATGGAGATAATTTTTAAAGGTGTTCCGGCTTTCAATCCCATAATTCCGGAAGTGATAATGGTATCGCCCTTTTGAATTCCATCCAGTATCTGCACTTTTGATTCCGACCGGAAACCGATCTGAACTTTAGCTTCCTGCGCCATTCCGTTCCTGCTGATAAAAACTTTTTGTCCTTTCATAACAGGAATAATTGCCTGGGAAGAAATCAGAATGGAATTTTCCGCATGGCCGAGAGGAAATTCTATACTTACGAATGATCCCGGAAATACTTTCCCCGACCGGTTGGGCGCCATGGCCCTGATGTGTATGCTGCGTGTGCTTACGTCCACTTTAGGTTCAATGGCAAAAACGGCCGCCTTGTGATGTTCCCTGTTGCCTTCAACCGTAAAATCGAGTGTATCATTCACATCAATAAGCGAAGAATATTTCTGCGGGACAAAAAAATCTATTTTCAGCGGATCCGTTTGCTGGATAGATGCAATGGCGGTTGACTGATTTACAAAACTTCCTTCACTGACATTCTTCAGCCCGATGGATCCATCGAACGGGGCACGGATCTCCGTTTTAGAAATTTGTGCCTGTGTCAGTTCGATATCGGCTTTCGCTGTATTAAGCTGCGAGAGGACTGCATCGTATTCCGCCTGGCTGATTCCATTCACATCCAGCATCTTTTTCTCCCGCGCTTCATTTTCAGTAGCCAGTTTTTCCTGAAGCTGCAATTTTTTCAGCTGCGCCTGGAGATCAGCATCGTTGATCTTTACCAGTAAAGCACCTTTTGCCACCTTACTTCCTTCTTTAAAATTAATTGCGGTGATCTTACCCGATGTTTCAGGGACCAGCATCACCTCTTCGTTTGCAAGCGCAGATCCGGAAACAATAATTTTATTGCTCAGCTTTTCTTCCACTGCAACACAGGCGGTGACCAATGCGATCTGCAGCTTTCCCTGCTGAGATGTCCCGGCAGATTTATCTTCTGAAGTAAGGAATTTAATTTTAACGAAGACAAGAACTGCCACGAGCAGCACGACGATCAAAATGGTTCTAATGTTTTTCATACGACTTAATAAAGCGGAGCGAACTTAGTAAAAAAAAGAGGAATGAGAACTATCAGAAATACTTTAAAACCGACTTGATTTTTGCTTAATGAACAGTATCAGATTTCCTGATAAGTTTTTTCAAATAAAACCAGCCAACACTTACAAACCCAAGTGCGAAAGGAATTCCGGAATAGAATTTAAATTCCTCATGATTGTAAAACTCGCAGCACATCCAGAAAGCGTTGGCCCTGATCCAGAAACACGTAGCCAGGTTGATCCAGGCCTCCTCATCATGCTCACGAAAATTTTTAATGGTAATGATAATGGCAACTCCCAACGTTGGGACGATCATGGTAACGCCAAGTATCTTCCACTGAAGCAGCCAGCACGTATCCTTCATGAGCCACAATGGTATGTGGATATTTTCGTAGTGGCGGATATGTTTCATCTACGAATACGAATCAGTTCGAATTTACGAATACTATTCATTGATAATTCTTTTGTACACCACCTCGGTTCTTGCAAAATTGATAAGAAGAGCGAGCTTTAATTCGGAAACCTTCAAATATTCTTTAACCTGATCTATGTGTTGTTTAGAGAACCTGTTATCTTTCTTCAATTCTACTATTACTTTTTCATCGACAAGAAAATCAAAAAAATTCTTTCCGATTATCTTATCCTTGAATTTCAAAGGGAAATAAACCTGTTCGGAAAATTTTAAGTTCTTTAATCGAAGTGCTTCTGCATAGGCCCGTTGATAGTATTTCTCATGGTGACCAAATCCCAATTCATTATAAACATCAAAGGCGCAACCAACAATCTTATAACTTAATTCCGGATAAACCAAGTCGGGTCGTTTGATTATTGCCGGCATTTTCTGATTCGCAGATTCGTACAAGATTCGTGTTCGCTGATGACTTACACAACCAGTTTTTTATACCTCACCCGATGCGGCGTTACATCACCGAGACGTGCTTTTTTATTCTCTTCGTAGTCGGAATAACTTCCTTCGTACCAGTAAACTTTAGAATCGCCTTCGAATGCAAGAATATGAGTACAGACCCGGTCGAGGAACCATCGGTCGTGCGAAATAATCACGGCACAGCCGGAAAAATTTTCCAAACCTTCTTCCAGTGCGCGAAGTGTATTTACATCCAGGTCGTTTGTCGGCTCATCGAGCAGGAGAACATTCGCTTCTGATTTAAGTGTGATCGCCAGATGCAGCCGGTTTCTTTCACCTCCTGAAAGCACGCCGCATTTTTTTCCCTGATCCGTACCGCCGAAATTGAAACGCGAAATGTAGGCGCGGGAGTTCATCGGCTTTCCGCCGAGCAGAATATTATCGAGGCCGCCACTGATCACTTCATATACCGTTTTGTTCGGGTCGATATCCGTATGCGCCTGGTCGACATAACCGATCTTCACCGTAGGGCCGATCTTAAATTCACCTTTGTCGGGTTTCTCCTGGCCCATGATCATGCGGAAGATGGTGGTCTTTCCCGCTCCGTTCGGGCCAATGATCCCCACAATTCCCGCAGGAGGAAGTTTGAAACTCAGATCTTCATACAACAATTTATCGCCGAATGCTTTTGAAACTTTTTTCGATTCGATCACTTCATTTCCCAAACGCGGGCCGTTCGGAATAAATATTTCCAGCTTTTCTTCTTTTGATTTCACATCTTCTCCCTGCATTTTGTCGTAGTTCTGCAGACGGGCTTTTTGTTTTGCCTGCCGTCCTTTCGCTCCTTTCTGAACCCACTCCAGCTCACGCTTCAAATATTTCTGGCGCTTGCTTTCTGTTTTTTCTTCCTGCTCCAAACGTTTTGATTTCTGCTGCAGCCATTCAGAATAATTTCCTTTATAAGGAATCCCCTCTCCTCTATCCAACTCAAGGATCCATCCGGCAACATTGTCAAGGAAATACCTATCGTGGGTTACTGCGATAACAGTTCCCTTATAATTTTTCAAATGCTGCTCGAGCCATTCGACCGATTCGGCATCGAGGTGATTGGTCGGCTCATCGAGCAAAAGAATGTCCGGTTCTTGGATCAGCAGCCGGCAAAGCGCAATGCGACGGCGTTCACCACCTGAAAGATTTTTCACCGGCGTATCGCTCTCCGGACACCGCAGCGCATCCATCGCCTGTTCCAGACGATTATCCAGATTCCAGAGATCATATTTTTCGATCTCTTCCGTCAGCCTTGCTTGTTTGTCGATCAGCTTTTGCATGGCATCCGGCTCTGAATATTTCGGATCGGAAAAAAGATTGTTCACCTCTTCATATTCTTTCAGGATGGCAACGTGTTCCTGCGCTCCTTCACGCACCACTTCAATTGCAGTTTTTTTGTCATCAAGGATCGGTTCCTGGTCAAGCATACCCATGCTATAGCCGGGTGATTTATGGATCTCACCGATATAACTGGTTTCCTTTCCGGAAATAATTTTCAGCAACGTGGATTTACCCGAACCGTTCAGGCCGAGCACACCGATCTTTGCCCCGTAATAGAACGAGAGATAAATATCTTTTAGAATTGCTTTCTGGTTGGTAGGAATCGTCTTGCTGACGTTCACCATGGAAAAAATGACTTGGCGACCTTCTGACATACTTTATAATTATTAATAGTGGTACGAATAACTAATCATTACGAATTTGCGAATAACACCCAACATTCGAATATTCGCATTCATTCGCGTTTCGCACAATGGATTGCGAATATAAAATAAATAAGTATTGCAATACTGAGCAGATAGAATCCGGAATTCCTATTGCTTATAGTTGGTCGTAGTTGCATTGCCGTTATTAGCAGGTAATAGCCCAACCATGGTAAGTATCTTTTTTCTTTTATGATACGTGATGCTGCAGGAACTTATTCCCAGATCAAGATGCCGCTTGAACGTAAGAAAGATGGTGTTGTGTTTTGTATCGAGCGTATAGGTGAGTGTATCAATGCTCGTTGAATGAAAGAAATACAAACTGTCTCCTTCAAAAAAGATCAGCTTGCTTTTTGCAGTAACATCATTTTCCTCTATCCATGTACCGGTAAGCTGACTTGGTGTCGGGCATTTCTGGCAGGACCAAACCAACGACAGGAACAGCAATACTGGTAATATGCTTTTGATCTTCATGTTTACTTTCGAAATACGAAGGTAGAATAAAAAAATCTCTATTCACTTATCCATCATACAACCACACAAACACGTGTTTATAACTTCATCCGCGTTTCAGTTTTGATTTTTTCCTTCTGTAGTAAATTTACCTCAAAGCAATTATCACCTTGAAGTTCGCCGCCATCGATATCGGGTCCAACGCCATCCGCCTTCTCATCACCGAAGTACTGGAGACCGGATCGGGCGTAAAGTACAAACAGCGCTTATTTGTCCGCGTTCCCATCCGGCTGGGAGAAGATGTTTTTCAGCAGCAAAAGATCTCAGATGAGAAAGCAGAGAACCTCATCAAAGCACTTTCCTCTTTTAAAATCCTGATCGAACTTTTTGGCGTAAAAACGTTTTTAGCCTGCGCCACTTCCGCATTCCGCGAAGCGGAGAACGGAAAAAAAGTGGTCGAAAAAATAAAAGAGCAAACAGGAATAAAACTGGAGATCATTGATGGCAAACGCGAAGCGGAAATAATCTACACCTGCCACGTGGCCGAAAAGCTGAACCACAACAAGTCCTATCTCTATGTGGATGTGGGCGGGGGAAGTACCGAGCTCACGATGTTTGTAAAAGGAAAATTAGTTTTTTCAAATTCATTCCCCGTCGGTACCGTGCGGATGCTGTACGATAAAGTGTCGATCAACGAATGGGAAAAGATGAAAGAAACCGTGAAAGAGATCAGCAAAGACCACTCTCCGCTCATCGCTATCGGAACCGGAGGCAACATCAATAAGATCTACAAAATGCTGAATGCAAGCGATAAATACATCAGCTATAAAAAGATGAAAGAACTGCATGAAGAACTTGCCGGAATGAGTGTGGAGAAACGCATTAAAGAATTCGGATTGAAGGAAGACCGCGCCGACGTGATCGTTCCTGCCGCTAAAATCTATCTCTCCGTTATGAAATGGGCTGACATCAGCGATATTTATGTTCCAAAATTGGGGCTTGCTGACGGCATCATCAACATGCTGTACGAGAAACAACCGGCTTCAGCAAAATAATTTTGGGACTCCGAAAATCAGTCGCTCACTTTTTCAAAAACGATCCGGTAGTGTTCAAAGATCTCACGGGTAAAAACGTGAAGGTTGGCTTGAATTTTAAACCGGCGCATCCACCGGCGGAAGGTTTTATCAAAAAGATAATCCGGAACGAACGAAGCGAAGAGTAAATATTTTTGCAAGTTAAATGCTGTGAACGCTGCCGTCCAGCGGTGAATGGTTTCGATGTAATCCAATCGTCCGCTGTCTACCGACACGACTTTAAAATATTTACTCGCCGGATTGATCAATCCTTCCTTTCCGTACGGAAGCCATGAACCGGGAAACACTTCGCAGATAATATCCATCAGTTCTTCGTCGGTGAATTCTTTTTTCCAAAGATCGGTCTGTCCGAATTTGATATCTTCAAACTTTACCATTTTCGGCCCGAACACCATCGACTGGCAATAATACCGTCCGCCGATCGGCAGAAGATCAGCAACCTGTTTAAAGTAGGTATTGTAGATCATCTCCTGCTTTCCTTCCCGGTATTGTTCAACCGAACATAAATGTTCCGGGCTTCCCATAGCGGTAACCGCGTCAAACTTTCCGAACGTTTCAGGCGTAATGAGCTTTGAATCCATGTGTTTTACTTTCAAACCATTCTTTATACAGGCATCCGCCTGGCCTTTAGCTAAAACAACACCGTGCGCATCAACGCCTTTCTTTGTCAGGTAATCCACAAAATGACCCCAGCCGCAGCCGATATCCAGCATCTTGGTTCCTTTTTTTATTTTACATCCTTCTTCGATGAACTGGTATTTTTTCAGCTGGGCCGCTTCAGTGGTCATCGAGAAATCTCCGTCAAACCGGGCGCAGCTGTACGCGCCTTTTTCCCCAAGACTCAGCCGGAATATTTTATCCATCCGGGTATAATGATCATCCAGCTCGCTTTGATTTGCCATGGTGGTAGAAATTAAGAATGTAGAATTTTGAATTACGGATTATGAAATTACATTTTATTTAATACGTACAGATTATTCCGGAAAATAAATCGGGTGCTTCTCGTTGTACTTACGCAAGTACAAAAAAATCGAATCCCGCTTTTGTTTTTTCTTAAGGGCGCTAAATTCATTATACAATGCATCATCCCTCTTTAAAAGTATTTCCATATTGTCGACATTGAATTCCAGAACCCTTCCGGTTTCAAAATCCAGCACATACTGATTCGAAACGTAAGTGTACTGCGGCTGGTTGTAAAACGGGTCGTTGTACATGAATGGGTCGTTAACGCCGACCTTCATCGGCACGGTTGCAATGAAATGAGAAAAACTTCCGATAATGGTTACGCGGTTAAAATCCGTTCCGTGATTTATATAAACCGCTCCGTTGGAACAATATCCCCAGGCGCTATTGGTTTTTACTTCCTGCTGTTTGCCGGAAGAATCAATAAAAGTAAAAGTGTTTTTATCGAGCACATATTTTAAAAAATCCTTATCCCCCTTATTAGAATTAAAAATAATGCTGGAAGGAGGCACGGGATGATTTTTCTGAAAACCATAATAAGACAAATAGATTCCTTCTTTAAATTCAAAATCCTTTGTGTATTGAACTGCTTTTTCCTGGCAAAAAAGATTACTGCCATCAGATAAAAAACTGAAACTGATAATCGTTAAATAAATAACTGGCCTTAACATCAGGTACGAAAATATGAAACTAAACCTTTCCGTGTATCATAAGACATCCCAACCTTTGAATTCCACCCTTTATATTTACTTATCTTTGCGAATCCAACCCCCGGTTATGAATAAGTTTATTTCGCTGATTTTTGCTTTTATTTTAAATATCCCCTTTTATGCCCATTCCCAGAATGATTGTAAATTGAATTTCGGAGCAGCTTTGGCTTCGGACAACAGCCAAAGACAGGACGAAATGATCCCGCTGCTTATAAAAGGCGATCCGGGTAAAATTCAAAAACTGGTTACAGAACTGCAAGGTGAGTTCCGGTATTCAACTGGTGATATTTCATCTGTTTCAATACAATCAAAATACATTAAGACGGTTGCTTCTCATTCCTATGTAAACAGGATTGAAGTAAATAATCCTTTTTCAAAGATCCGGCCGCTTCATGACAGCATGCTGGTGAACAACCGCGTTCTTCCAGTCCATGCAGGAACCGCCCCGCTCGCACAGGCGTATAAAGGCGACGGCGTTGTTATGGGTTTTATAGATACAGGTATTGATTTTTCTCACCCTGACTTCAAAGACACTGCCGGCAAGACAAGAATAAAATTCTTATGGGACCAGTCACTTTCTACTTCAACTCCCCCTCTTCCTTATAATTACGGAGACGATTTTACAGCTTCGGATATCGATAACAATCTTGCCAATGCGCATTTGGCAACCGCAGCTTCCTACGGCGGCCACGGAACGCATGTTGCATCAGAAGGAGCCGGCAACGGGCTTGCCGTAAACAATTACAAAGGGGTTGCGCCGAATACGGATATTATTTTTGTCGCTGCCAATGGGAGCTCGATAAATTCTATACCCGATGCTACAAATTATATTTATACAAAAGCGGCACAACTTGGAAAACCCTGTGTGATCAACTGCAGCCTGGGCGATACGTATGGGTCCCATGATGGAAAAGACCTTGCCGCGCAATTAATAAAAAATCTCATCACTGCTCAAACCGGAAGAAGTTTTGTAGCTGCAGCCGGAAATTCCGGCAATGTTGCCTTTCATCTTGGCTACACGGTTTCTACTACGGATACCAATTTCACCTGGTTCACCGGCGGCGCTTACATTGCCATGTATGCCGATACGGTAAATTTCAAGAATGTAAAGTTTGCTATTGGAGCTGATAAACCCGGGCCGAATTATTCTTTCAGAGGGAGAACTTCGTTTACTAATATTACTTCTCATGTAGGTGTTTTGCAAAAAGATACGATCTGGAAAGGGCCAAAACGCATTTGCACCATGAATACGTATGGCGATCTTGTGAACGGGGTCTATTCCATGGAGTTCCAGATCATTCCCGACTCCGCTTATTACTGGCGGCTGATGACCACCGGGTCCGGAAAATTTGATGAATGGTCCACCGATGTAAAAGTGGCAACACTTACCGATTCAACTTTTTTTCCGGCTTTGAAAAAATACATTCAACCGGATTTCAATTCAACCCTTGTAAGCAGTTTTCAATGCCTCGATGAAGTGATAACCGTTGGGAATTACATCAACCGCAACCAGCATGTGGATTATGATAATGTTTTGCAGGTAAGCCCGACCTTGATTCCGGGAGCCCTGGATCCATCCTCAAGCCACGGGCCTACAAGAGACGGAAGAATAAAACCCGATATTGCCGCACCCGGAACTTACCAGATGGGCTGCATTGTACTTTCTTTATTCAGTTCTTATGCTCATTCCGCTCTTGCTGTTGGAGGCATGCATCGCAATGGCAATGGCACTTCAGCCGCCTCTCCAACCGTTGCCGGAATTGCAGCGCTTTATTTACAATTAGATCCTTCTGCCGGCTGGCAGTTTATTAAGAATGCAATAACCAATTGCGCGCGAATTGATACGTTCACAACGGCTAATATTCCGAATACTATTTGGGGATACGGAAAGGCAGATGCGTATTCAATTATGACAGGATGTGTTACTAACGATAATAGCATTTATTATACTGTATATGATGAAGTTATGATATATCCTGATCCATTTTTTTTCGAAACAACAATTGAAATATTTTTAAAAGAAAAGGCAGAGAATGTGCAGCTGGTCATCTGCGATGTTGTTGGAAAAAAAGTAAACACGATTGCAATAAATAATTCCGGTAAAATCCTGTTTCACCGCGATCGTTTGCCTTCAGGAATTTACTTCTGCATTCTTCGTTCCGGAGAAAAAATAATTGCAACAAAAAAAATGGTGATCACTGATTAGCCTGTCTGCCGGCTCCTATGGAGTCCTTCGGACAGGCCGGAGCGCTGCCGGACGGCTTCATAAAGGATCACTGCGCAGCTTGCCGAAACATTCAGTGAGTCTGCTTTCCCGAGCATTGGAATTTTAACCTGCTCTCCTTCCTCCAGCCATTTTTGAGAAAGCCCTTCTGCCTCGGTTCCGAAAACAATGGCACATGGACTTTTCAGATCAGCCTCAGCATAATTCTTTTTTGCCGTGAGTGCGGCAGCGTATGGTTTTATTTTCTTCTCCTTAAGATACCGTAACACATCATCTGCTGAAGCGGCCACCACCTGCTTGGAGAACACACATCCGATACTTGAGCGTATAACATTGGGATTGTAAATATCTGTTTTGATATCGCAGACAATCACCGCATCCACCCCTGCTCCGTCAGCCGTACGGAGAATGGCACCGAGGTTACCCGGCTTTTCCACCGATTCCAAGATCACCAGCAACGGGTTTGCAGAAAGGGTTAATTCAGAAAAACGATGATACTTTGGTTTTACCAATGCAAGCAGCCCATCCGAATTTTCACGATACGCGATCTTCTCAAAAACTTCTTTACTTACTCTTACCAGGTGAGAGACGCCTGCTAATATCTCCTTATGCTTCTTCTGGTAGATCGCATCGCAAATAAAAAGTGTTTTGATCTCAAAATTATTTTCTTTCAATTTCCTGATCTCACGAAAGCCTTCCACCACAATAAGGTTCTGGGCCCTCCGCTCTGAAGATTTCTCTTTGAGCTTGAGAACATTTTTAATTCTGGGGTTGGATGTGCTGACAATGATCTCTTCCATAAATTTCCGAAAATCGAACAGGTACGAAAATTACTAAAAAAGAAATAACTCACATTCGTATTTTTCGTATAGTTTCGCTTTTCGATGATTAAAAAATATTTATCCCTCGTCAAATTCAGCCATACCGTTTTTGCAATGCCCTTTGCGGTGATTGGTTTTTTTCTTGGCACCTCACCCCCCACTCCCCTCTCCCGCGGGAAAGAAGAAGGGGGAGCGGTTAACTGGAAATTATTTCTGCTTGTCCTTCTTTGCATGGTTTTCGCCCGCAGCGCCGCCATGGCTTTCAACCGCTGGGCAGATAACAAATACGACAAGGAAAATATTCGTACAAAAGCCCGTGAGATACCCAGTGGCATTATAACATCCGGAAATGCATTGTCCTTTGTAATTACAAATAGTATTCTCTTTATTGTTTGCACCTATTTTATTAATCCTATTTGTTTTTATCTATCCCCTGTTGCGCTGTCCGTCATTCTGGGATACAGTTATACCAAACGGTTTACACCTTTATGTCACCTGATCCTGGGATTGGGCCTTTCCCTTGCACCGATCGGGTCCTTTCTTGCCGTTACCGGAGAGTTCAGGCTTCTTCCTGTTCTCTATTCGTTTGTGGTGTTTTTCTGGGTCAGCGGGTTTGATATCATCTACGCATTGCAGGATGAAGCATTTGACCGCTCGCAGAATCTACAATCGATCCCGGTAATGATGGGGACAAAAAATGCGCTCCGGCTATCCAGGGTACTGCATTTGATTGCCGCTTCTCTTGTTTTGTTTGCCGGTTACTTTGCCGGATTTCACTTATGGTATTGGATGGGAGCCGGAATTTTCATTTCTCTTCTCGCCTATCAGCATGGGCTTGTAAAGCCGAATGATTTGTCAAAGGTAAATCTTGCTTTCTTCACCACCAATGGAATTGCCAGTGTGCTATTCGCCCTCTTTTTTTTGCTGGAAATGTTTTTAAAATAACAAGCTGAAAAATTATTTGGAACCGATCAGAAAAGATTTAACCAATCCTTTTCCGTCTTTATTTGCAGTTTTAATAAAGTAAAGTCCTTCGGGGAAAGATTCAATATCAAATTGAAGAAGATTGGAGCCTTTCATTACTTCAAATGATTTACCGGAAACAACCTGCCCCATTAAATTATAAATAGATACACTTATAATTTCATTTTTATTCACAAAGAGATTACACATCAGCTGATGGACAGCAGGGCAGTTCAAAAAGACAATATCCCATTTCTTTTCGTTCATTAATTGTATACGTATAGGTCCAACGTATTTTGAATCGCCTCGGAAATCTATTTGCTTAATGCGATAAAATAATTCCGCTTCAAGATCAGGAATAGAATTTTCATCAAAGAATTCATAGGATTGAATGCCCGAAGTACTTCCTTTGCCATTTACTTTCCCAATCGCCTCCCACGTAATACCATCTACACTTCTTTCGATATTGAAGAAATCATTTTTAATTTCACCTGTTGTTTTCCAATTCAATTGAATAACACCCCTGACTATAATACCGGAAAACTCAGGGAGATTTGAAGGAATCATCTTGGCGCTTTTCCCCGCAGCTGAATGGCTCTCAGAGAAAAGGAAAAGGGAAAAAACAACTATTGAAATTTTTATCAGAAAAGTACGGGTGCTGGTATGCCTCATTTCGTCTTGATCAATGAAAGGGCAAACATAAAATATTTATTTGATTAAAAAAAATCGTGCTTAGAAATTTATGCCGGCAATTCGAAACTGCCTTAAGGACGGCGGGAACGTTTTGAACGCATGCGCATATTGAGACCTTCCACCAGAAGCGAGAACGCCATCGATACATATATATACTGTTTGGGCACATGAATATGAAATGAATCCAGGATCAGCACCATGCCTATCATAAGAAGGAAAGCCAATGCCAGCATTTTGATAGTAGGGTGTTTGTTGATGAAGTCACTGACTTTCTCAGAGAACCAAAGCATGATGACCATCGCGATAATCACCGCACCGATCATGATCAGCACATTGGTTACCAATCCTACTGCCGTTAATATGGAATCGAAAGAAAAAATAATATCAATAAAAACAATCTGAACGACGATCGCATTCAATGCTACCTTTTTAATGTTTATTCCGGATTCCTCCTCCCCTTCGATCTTGCCGTGAATTTCAAGCGTTGTTTTAATTAAAAGAAAAATACCCCCGCTAAACAATATTAAATCCCTGCCGGTTGCACCAAAATCATCTATGTAAAACAACGGTTCCTTTAACCCGATCACCCAGGTAATGCAGAACAAAAGCGCAATGCGCATGATCAAGGCAAGAGACAAACCTGCCGCCCTGGCCTTTCGCTGTTCTTTTCGATCAGGAAGTTTACCCGCGACAATAGCGATAAAAATAATATTGTCAATACCCAGCACGATCTCCAGTACAGTAAGCGTAAGAATACTGATCACTGCGTGCACTGAAAAAAGTTCCTGGAAGTTCTGTGCCAAATCCATGTTTTGAAACACACGTTACCTAAAAAAGTCAGTGTGCTTGGCAAAAATACTCAGAAAAATATCTTTTTATACAAAATTTATTCCCGTTCATTTTCAACAAGTTATACCAAATACACGGTTTAACACGGTATTATGTGTTGCATGGTACTGTTTTATGTATATGTTTGTATCGTTAATCAGAAACAACATCACTCAAAATAAAAAACATGGACATCGAAAACACACAGGCGCAGATGAGAAAAGGAGTTCTGGAGTTTTGCATTCTTGCCACGCTCGAACACGGGGATGCGTATCCCACCGAGATCATTGAAAAAATGAAAGAAGCAAAACTGGTCGTGGTGGAAGGAACCCTTTATCCCCTGCTTACACGCCTGAAAAATATGGGACTGCTCAGTTACCGCTGGGAAGAATCCACTTCCGGACCACCGCGCAAATATTACAAGCTCACGCCCGTAGGCAAACAATTCCTCAAGGAACTGGAGACCAACTGGGAAGAACTGGTAAGGTCGGTAAACAAAATCACTAAATAATTTTTAAAACAAAATACAATGAACAAGACAGTAACCATCAACCTAAGCGGGATCATCTTTCATATAGACGAAGACGCTTACCTGAAATTGTCAAGTTACCTTTCAACAATAAAAGGCTATTTCTCCGAATCAGAAGGCAGAGATGAAATAATGGCCGACATCGAGAACCGTATTGCGGAAATGCTTTCAGAAAAAGTAAGCGACCGCAAACAGGTGGTGCTCATGACCGATGTGGATTATGTGATCGGAGTCATGGGCAAGCCTGAAGATTTTGCCGGCGATAAATCCGAAAGCGAAACGAGAAAAGAACAACCCGTGTATTCTTCTACAGGCAAACGCAGAAGAGTCTTCCGTGATACCGATAATAAAATAGTCGGAGGCGTTTGCTCCGGTGTGGGCGCGTATTTTAACATGGATCCGTTATGGCTCCGTCTTGCCCTTGTGGTGGCTTTCTTCGCATTCGGAACAGGAATCCTGCTCTACATTATATTATGGATCGTCATTCCGGAAGCCAAAACTTCTTCCGAAAAACTGGAAATGCACGGAGAAGATGTGAATTTTTCGAACATCGGAAAAAAAGTGGAAGAAGAAATTCATTCATTCGGTAAAAAAGCAGAAAGCTGGGGAGATGAAGTAAAACAAACCTTGCACCGGAACAGAAATCTGGGTGAGAAGATGGTTGACTTCCTGGCCTCGGTTTTCGGAGCCTTCTTCCGGATATTTGCCAAACTGGTTGCCGTATTCCTCATCATTATCGGGCTGATCTTCCTCGTCGCGATCTTCAGTTCCATGCTTGGAGGAACAGGCATCGTACACATTGATAATTACAACTATTCCATCAATGATTTCTTCGACACCTTCTTTATGAATAAAGACCAGGTATTTCTGGCATCCATCGCGCTTCTTCTATTTGTGGGTGTGCCGCTCCTGATGCTGGTGTACTGGGGCGTCCGGATTCTTCTGGGAATAAAAAAAGGCAACCGGTTCGTCAGCCTGGCGGCGGGCATACTCTGGATCATCGGGATATCGCTTGCTATTATTTCAGGCATAAACATCGGCGATCAGTTTGCCGAACATACCACCAGCAAGGAATATTTCCACATTACAAAAACAAAATGCGATACCTTGTTCCTGCGTGTCAAGGAAAGCAAAGAATGGAACAACGATCGTGAATACAGCAGGAAACACATCCATTTCTCAGTAAAGAAACATGATTTGATCTCTGCCGACAGTGTCAATATTTATTTTGGATTCCCTACACTGGATATCATTCCCAGCGAATCCGACAGCCTGGAAATAGTTATATACAATGAAGCCAACGGAAAAGACAAAAAGGAAGCGCTTCATTTCGCGCACAACATTAACTATGAAATTTCCCAGCATGATTCACTGATCGAGTTCTCGCCCTATTTTTCAATTCCAATAGATGAAAAATGGAGAGCGCAACAGGTACACGTAGAAGTGCGGCTTCCAAAAGGCAAAACGGTCTTTCTTTCCAAAAGCATGAAGCACATCATTTACGATATTAAAAATGAGACGGACACGTACGACACCGATATGCTGGGAAGAAGATGGATCATGGGCGAAGAAGAGCTCCGCTGCCTGGATTGCAAAGGATTAGAATCACAGGATCGACATAAAACCAACAGGGAAACAACTCCATCTTCAGAATAAAAGATATTAAAATAAAACATATACTCACTTCTTAAATCAATACAATATGAAAAAGAAAAACGTAAACCCGCACGTGCAGGATGTTTATCAACAGACCAACAAACTGCTCCTGACCGGATACATGATCATCAGCTTGACCGCCGGTTGGTTGCTTGGCAGCATTACCACCAATGTCTTTTCGCAGTCGGGAAATAATAATGAAAAGAACATTACACTGCCATTACTGAATTTAAACGGCGAGATCCTGCCAACCATTTTCCTGGCAGAATACTCCGTTGTTTCAGAAAAATAATTTTAAAAGACCAAAACTCAAAATAAATTCATCAATATGGAAACGCAAACACCGCAAACAAATAAAATGAAGGAAGCCAAAAAAACCGGCGGGCTCCTTTTTGTAGGATGCCTTTTTATCGGAATGGCCTCCGGATTTTACTTCGGCAATCTCCTGGTCGGTATGTTCTCCGGAATGGGGCTCGGATTTATCATGATGGCGGTCGCCATCGCGTCGCAGGCAAGTAAAAAATAAATAACAATGTTAATATATGTTAAACCTTTCAGTCTATTATTCATCTAAAAGCAAATCCAGTATACTTGCATTATGATCAGCAGGGCAAAAAACATATTTAAAAAGATCCCTTTCTTTGCCTTGCCCGTGCTCCTGCTCTCTTCCTGTTCACCTAAAGTCTATGATGCGCTGGAATGGCAATCGAACAAAGTAATTGCAGACGGCAGGATCCCGGAATGGAACAATCCGCTGCGGTTCTATGACGATAAAAGCAAGATCAATTACACTTTTTCAAATGACCTCCAGAACCTATATGCCTGCATGAAGATCTCCGACGAGGGGACACAGGTAAAGATCCTTAGCGGCGGGTTAATAATCAGAATTGATACTTCCGGCAAAAATTCTTTTCCTATTGAATTTCAATTTCCTTTAGGCAGCCAGCAAACCGATCCGGCAAAAAAAGACGATGAGCAAAATAAAAATAATTCCGGCCGGCCGGATCATTCTTCTTTGAAACTCAAACTCATGAGCCAAACAAAGGATGCTCAGCTGACGGGCTTCAAACCCCCGTTTGGCGGAATATTTTCTTTATACAACACATCGTCTGGAATTTCTGCGGCAATAAATATAGATAGTCTCGGAATTATGTACTACGAGGCGATTATCCCTTTCAAAACCTTTTACAAGCATGAATTGAGCCGTGCTGACTCAAATAAGATATTTAGCTACGAGGTAATGATCAGCGGCATTTCTTCTTCACCTGTGCATAACAGCCGGGGTACAGCCGGCGGAGGGCCTGGAGGAGAAATGGAATCAGGCGGCATGCATGGCGGCGGCGGCATGAGCGGCGGCGAAGGCGTGCAAGGAGGGGGAATGAATAGAAGTGGCGGCCATGATAATGCCGGAGAGTATGGCTCCAGCGAAATGTATTCTTCTAACAAAATAAAAAATAAAATGAGATTTTCTATCAGGTAAATTCCTAATAATTTTAAATTATGAAATTAATTTCCTTCTTGATCCTTCTTACTTGTTTTCCCTTCTCTTCATTTTCTCAAAACCAAATGCCTGGCGGCGGAATGCCTCCCGGCGGTTTTAAAGCCATGGGAGAGAAATTAAAGGTGGGACATTTTTATGGAAAGATCATAGATAGCACCAGTAACAAGCCTGTTGAATTCGCCTCGGTTCAGCTGATCGGAAACCTGTTTGACACGATCACAAAACAAATGAAAAAAGATGTTGTTATTGCAGGACAACTCACTCTTGAAAACGGAGATTTCAGTTTGGAGAAAATAAATGTGATGGGAAAATATAAATTAAAAATCTCGGCTTTGGGCTATGAAATAAAAGAAATGTCGTTGTTTTTCAATATTGATATGGATAAATTAAAAAACGGAGGAGGAATGAGCAGCATGATGAACGCAGTTGACAAAGATCTGGGTAACATCAAAATAAAACAGCAGGCAAAAGAACTGAAAGCAGTGGATATTGTTTCTTCCGCTCCTGTCCTGGAATTAAAACTTGATAAAAAAGTTTTCAATGTGGATAAAGACATCAGCTCGGCCGGAGGAACTGCCGAAGACGTACTGAAAAGAGTTCCCTCCGTTAGTGTGGATATGGACGGAAACGCAACCCTTCGCAACACGGCTCCCGAAATTTTTGTTGACGGAAAACCCACCACACTGACAATGGATCAGATCCCTGCCGAAGCCATTCAAAGTATTGAGATCATCACAAACCCCTCTTCCAAATACGATGCGTCCGGCGGGCAGGCAGGTATTCTGAATATTGTTTTGAAAAAAGATAAACGGGTCGGATACAACGGAAACATTCGTGCCGGTATAGACCAGCGCGGAAAAGTAAGCGGCGGCGGCGATATCAATCTTCGTGAAGGAAAAATAAATGGTTTTCTCAGCGCCAACCTCAACCAGCGCCATTCACTTATTGAAGGCCAGACAACAAGAAACAATCTTATCGGCTCCGGAATGGGCGGGCCGCTCACAAATATCACACAAGATCAGCGTTCGATCAATGACGGGCTCATGATGATGTTCCGCGGCGGCCTTGATTTTTTTATGGACAACCGGAACACATTTACTTTATCCGGCAATTACATGCATGGCAGAATGAAACCTACGGACGATCTGACCACTACAACCGATACCGTATATCCTGCTTATACTCATTCAACCTCTTACCTCCGCAATTCAAAATCGTTCCGTGATTTTCAAAATGCAGGCGCTTCGCTGCAGTACAAACATCTTTTTCCGAAAGAAGGAAAAGAGCTGACCGGGGATATGAATTACAATAAAAGTCAATTTGGCGGAGGCGGAGATTACAGGACAAACTATTTTCTCGACAACGGGAATTCCTTTGGCAATACCCTTGTACAAAGCATGACTTCCAGCGGTTATACAGAAATTTATTCAGGCCAGATGGATTATGCGCATCCCATCAACGAAAAGACAAAGATCGAAACAGGGGCCAAAGCATCGGTCAGGAATTTCTTAAGTAAATCCGAAAATTATTTAAAGAATGACAGCACCGGAGATTCCGTATTGATCACCAATCAAAGCGCCAATTATAAATATAACGATCAGGTATATGCCGCCTATGTGTTATTTGAAAAGCAATTAACCAAAACAAGCTTTCAGATCGGATTGCGCGGAGAAAGTTCGTTCTACACGGGGGAACTGGTCGATTCGAATAAAACTTTCAAAAATTATTTTCCTATAAGCCTTTTCCCCAGCGGCTCCATGACCTACAACATTAATGAAAAAGACAATCTTCAATTCTCCTATTCGCGCCGGATCAAACGGCCCAATTTTTTTCAAATGATCCCTTTCACAGATTATTCCGATTCGCTCAATCTTAAAAAAGGCAATGCAGACCTGAAACCTGAATTCACCAATTCATTTGAGTTATCGTATCTAAAAATAATAAATCCTAAAAATAATATTTTGATCACCGGTTATTTCAAAGCTTCTACCGGCCTGATCACAACCTATCTCACCCATGCCTATGATACTGTATTAAAAAAAGATGTGATCATCAGCACGTATGAAAATGCAAATGGCAGTTACGTATATGGAGGCGAACTGACGAGCAAGCACACGCTTTATAAATGGCTGGAGGTCACACTAAACGGAAACGCATATTATTCAATCCTCAATGCAAAAAATATTGAAAGCAACCTCACGAACGAGCTTTTCAGCTGGAATGCAAAAACAAATGTAACGGTTAAACTTCCTAAAAACATCACTGTACAGCTAAACCCGGAGTACAGGTCTAAAATGTCGGTGCCGATCGGTGGCGGCGAAGGGCGAGGCTATGGTGGCGGCGGAATGTTTGGCGGCCCTACGGCAACTGCCCAGGGATATATTCAGGCCAACTTTGACATGGATGTTTCCGTAAAATATGAATTCCTGAAAAACAAGGCTGCCAGTATTACGCTGAGCGTTCGCGATGCTTTTAAAACAGATGCGAATAAAACAATTACAGAATCTCCCTATTTCAATCAGACAACTTCCCGCATCCGTGACCCTCAATTCTTTCGATTAAATTTCTCTTACCGCTTTGGAAAATTCGATACTTCCCTTTTCAAGAGAAAGAATATGAAAGTTAATACAGATGGAATGGATATGGGAATGTAGACAGAAGCTCCAAGTCACAAGCTCCAATCCCGATAGCTATCGGCACCCAATTCCAAGATTGAGCTTAAGTAAGCCTTCATTAACTTCTTACATTTAGTTTGGGGCTTTTGACTTGAAACTTGTGACTTGCGACTTGATACTTGGGATTTGGGACTTGGAACTTACTCCATCACACTCACCAACGTGCTGTGGCTCACGGCATTTTCATCCGGGGAATGAGAAAGGAATTTTGAATTTACTTTTACGACTCTGAAAGCCTCCATTTGCAACGCCCGGTCTATTCTTTCAGTTACAGGAATATTTAATTCTTTATACAGGTTTTCATAATCATAGATCCTAAACCGGTTCATCGGCTGTATACGATTGTTGATCAACTTCCATTGCGCATCAGAAAATTTAAGAAAATTATAAATAGATATACCCGAATCCATATGTGCAAAATGGTCGCTCAGGTCAATTGCATGGTTCATCACTCCTCCTTTTTTAGAAAGCAGTTTTAGTTTTTCCAGAATTCCTTTCAGATCTTGCGGGTAGATATGTTCAAAGGTGTTATTGGATGTGATCAGGTCAATGGTTCCGTCATTCAGGTAAAGCTTCCGCGCATCCATCACCATATAAACGATGTTGTGCCTTTCCAGCAGGTCAAAAAAATCTTTAGAGGGATTTTCTGCTTCTTCCATCACGATCTTAAGCCGCTCCGGGAGAATGCCCGGAAGGAATTTCTCCAGCTTTCCGTTCACATGGTATTCCCTGATCTTTCTGAGTGTGGCCAATGTCAATGCCGGGTTGCTGAGGCGAACGAGGTCAACCGTAGTGATGCTGCCGGCGCCGTACAAGAACATTCCTGCAGGCACAACCGGGTACCAGCCGGTACCGATCTCCAGATGAGAAAAATCCTGTACTGAATTATATTTCCTGAAATTCCTGTAATGCTCCCGGCAGTGGGTCAGCCGGTCTTCAAAATACTGATCCGACAAATACACCCCTTTCGTGATGTATTTTTGAAAAAGAAAATTAACCTTATGGCTATAGGGAAGGAATGAAATCCCTTTCTGCACGATTGCCTTTAGAATCCAGTTCGCCATAGGCTGCGAAGATAACAAAGGCAACACAAGTGCTGATAAAATTTGATTTCTCCCCCCTTCAACACCAATTATTGAACAGCAATCTTCCTTATATTTGTTCCACCCGATATGACACGTAAAACCCCCACAGAAAGCACTACTCAGAAAATGTCTTTTGACGATTTCAAAAAGACAATTCTCAACGATTACCGCATTGCCACCGAAAGCCGTGAGACCAGCCTGCTAGGCAGGAAAGAAGTGCTCACCGGTAAAGCTAAATTCGGAATTTTCGGCGATGGAAAAGAAGTGGCGCAGATCGCCATGGCAAAGGTTTTCCGCAACGGCGATTTCCGTTCCGGTTATTACCGTGATCAGACCTTCATGCTCGCTACCCATAACCTGACGCTGGAACAGTGGTTTGCCGGCTTGTACGCACATGCCGATGTGGAGGCCGATCCGATGTGTGCCGGACGTCAGATGGGCGGACACTATGCCACGCGTTCTTTAAATCCGGACGGATCGTGGAAAGACCTGATGGAAATAAAAAATTCATCTTCTGATATTTCACCTACGGGAAGCCAGATGCCGCGTCTGCTGGGGCTGGCACTCGCCTCTAAATTTTACCGTAACAGTCCGCAGCTTCAATCGGAAGAGTTCAAAAAATTTTCTGACGGCGGAAATGAAGTGGCTTTCGGTACGATCGGCGATGCGAGTACGTCGGAAGGAATGTTCTGGGAAGCGATCAATGGCGGCGGCGTATTGCAGGTGCCTATGCTCATTTCGGTTTGGGATGACGGCATGGGAATTTCCGTTCCCAAAAAATACCAAACCACCAAAGAAGATATTTCAGAAGTGCTGAAAGGATTTCAGCTCGATGAAAACAAGAACGGCTACCAGATCCTGAAAACAAAAGGATGGGATTACCCGCACCTTTGCGAAACCTACCGGCAAGCCGAAAAGATCGCCAGGGAAAATCACATTCCGGTTTTGGTTCACGTGGACGAAATGACACAACCCCAGGGACATTCCACTTCCGGCTCCCACGAACGCTATAAAACGAAAGAACGCCTCCAGTGGGAAGCCGATTTTGACTGCCTCAGGAAAATGCGGGAATGGATGCTTGCATCGGCAATTGCTACGGCTGAAGAAATTGATCAGATAGAAGCCGCCGCCAAACTACGCGCCCGTGAAGCAAAAAACAATGCGTGGAAAGCTTTCAACGGGCCAATCCAGCAGGAACTGCGGTCAGTACTCCTTCTCGCTGAAGAAATTTCTTCTGCCTCGTCCAGAAAGGATGAAATTATTTCTCTCATTAATGAGTTGAAAGCTTTTATTGACCCAACCAGGAGAGAAATCACTTCTTTCTCAAAAAGAATTTTGTGGATCGTTCAGGGCGAAGAATCGGATGCCAGGAATAAACTCACTTCCTGGATCAAAGACCAGGAACTTGTGAATACGGAACGATACAACTCGCATCTGTACAGCAACTCGGAATTCTCTGCTCTCAAAGTAAAAGCCGTTGAACCGGAATATGCTCCCAATGCCAAAATGATCGACGGAAGAGAAGTGCTGCGGGAAAATTTTGACGTACTTCTTACAAAATATCCTGCCGTTCATATTTTCGGGGAAGACTCCGGAAAAATCGGCGGCGTGAACCAGGGACTCGAAGGTCTTCAGAAAAAATTCGGAGAGCATCGTGTCTGGGATACCGGGATCCGGGAATGCACGATTGTAGGGCAAGCCATCGGCATGTCGTTGCGCGGACTTCGCCCGATCGCTGAAATTCAATACCTCGATTATCTTCTTTATGCTTTGCAGATCATGAGCGATGATCTTGCCACGCTCCAGTACAGAACCAAAGGCGGACAAAAATCTCCGGCCATCATTGCCACGCGCGGCCACCGGCTGGAAGGGATCTGGCACAGCGGTTCTCCCATGGGAATGATGATCAATGCCCTGCGCGGAATTCATATTTGCGTTCCCAGAAATCTGACGAAAGCAGCTGGATTTTATAATACACTTCTCCTGTCAGATGATCCGGCAATTGTAGTGGAACCGCTGAATTCCTACCGCATCAAAGAAAAATCTCCTTCTAATTACGGTGAGTATAGAACTCCGCTGGGAGTTCCTGAAATTTTAAAACCAGGAACCGATATCACGTTGGTCACCTATGGACCGAACTGCAGAATAGCTTTGGAAGCCATCGATCTTCTGGAAAATAAAAATATTTCCGTTGAACTGATCGATGTGCAAACACTTTTACCCTTCGACATCCATCATTCAATAGTTGAGTCATTGAAAAAAACCAACCGAATCGTTTTCATGGATGAAGATGTTCCGGGCGGATCCACTGCGTTTATGATGCAGAAAGTCCTTGAAGAACAGGGCGGGTACCAATACCTTGACTCAGAACCAAGAACGATAACTGCAAAAGAACATCGTCCCGCCTATGGAAGCGACGGCGATTATTTCTCCAAACCGAATACAGAAGATGTGTTTGAAGCGATCTACGAAGTGATGCACGAAAGTAACCCGGCTAATTTTTCTGACTTATATCCCAATGGTTAGTGGTTATAAGTTTAGTAGTTATAGTTGTTTTGTTTATAGTCATAGTTAACCAAAACCATTAACAGATAAACCAAAACAAAAAACCAGCAACTGCAAACGAATGAAACGCGTTACAGAATCCGATTCTCATTATAATCATCTGGAGAAAATGGATGTAAGAAGACTTCTTGTCAATATAAACAAGGAAGATAAAACCGTAGCGTTTGCTGTCCGGAAAGAGATTCCGCGAATCGAAAAGCTGGTGAAGGTGATCGTTTCAAAAATGAAAACCGGTGGAAGATTATTTTACATCGGTGCCGGAACCAGCGGAAGATTGGGAATTGTGGATGCATCGGAATGTCCGCCCACCTATGGTGTGCCGCAGGGAATGGTGATCGGCCTGATCGCCGGCGGAGACAAAGCAATTCGGAAGGCGGTTGAGTTTGCCGAAGACGATACCGAACAAGGATGGAAAGATCTGAAAAAAAATAAAATTTCTAAAAAAGATGTTGTGATCGGTATTGCAGCATCAGGCACAACTCCCTATGTAGTTGGCGCTTTGGAAAAATGCAATAAGAATAAAATTACCACCGCCTGCATCACCTGCAATCCAGGAAGTCCGGTTGCAAAGACTGCAAAGCATCCCATCGTTGTAGTTGTCGGCCCTGAGTTTGTAACCGGAAGCACACGCATGAAATCCGGCACGGCGCAAAAACTGATACTGAACATGATCTCGTCGGCTGTGATGATAAAACTTGGCCGTGTATGCGGAAATAAAATGGTGGACATGCAGCTCAGCAACAATAAACTGGTTGACCGCGGGACAAAAATGATCATGCGTGAATTGTCAGCAAGGACTCCTTCGGAGAAGCTCTCCTACCCTGCTGCAAACGCTTTGCTTTTAAAGTATGGAAGTGTAAGAGCCGCGATAATTGCAAAAAGAAAATAGTGTGGTGTCGTCAGTTCGATTCCCAGTACGTGCGAAGTTGTCACGAAGGGACTCCTTCAAAGTGCTTCGTGCGATAATAATATTAAGCCGAATTTATTAGAAGATAATACACAAGAAGCATCCTATAGATTACAGAAAAGCAATACCCTCCCCCTTTATCCCCCTCTGGAGGGGGACATGGGGGAGGAAAACATTCATATCAAACGTCTCTACTCTAATCCCCCACAGAATAAAGTATATTTACTTTCAATAATTCATCAGCTGTGAAGAACTATCTTGTTTTATATTTTGCATATTGCTGTTTAACTGTAACGGCACAGCAAAATTATTCTAACGAGCAGTTTTCTAAAATTGTTGAATCGGAAAAACAAACCCACGCATCCAACCTCGCGCATAAACCGTTCACAACCATTTCAGATTACGATGTCACTTATTACCGCTGCGAATGGAATGCAGATCCGGCAATAACTTATATCAAAGGAGAAGTAACGACTTACTTTAAACCGCTCACTGCAAATTTTGATTCCGTTCTTTTTAATCTTTCCGATTCGCTGAATGTCGATTCGGTGAAATATCATGGCAGCATCCGTCCATTTTCTCATTCAGGAAATATTCTCACAACCTCCTTACCTTCTGTTGTTTCTCAGAACATTCTTGACTCGATCTCCGTTTTCTACCAGGGGAAACCCGACAGCACCGGGTTTGGATCCTTTGTTCAAAGCACGCACAGCGCAACGAACAACACGCCTGTGATATGGACCCTTTCGGAATCGTATGGCGCCAGCGACTGGTGGCCATGCAAGAACAGCTTGACAGACAAAGCGGATTCCATTGATGTGATCATCACTTCCCCATCAGCCTATCGTGCAGCGAGCAACGGAATCCTTGTTTCAGAAACAATTAATGGCGCAAACAGAGTTTGCCACTGGAAACACCGCTACCCGATCGCCAGCTACCTTATCTGCATGGCAGT
>JAHEYJ010000159.1 GCA_023251675.1 Bacteroidota bacterium | reverse complement strand
GCTACAGGCTGTCTGTTACAAAAAAAAGTACTAACCAATTAAAACAACACACAATGAAAAAAGTAATCTTAATGGCCACCGCGATCATTTTCTCAGTCGCCATGTATGCACAAACAGCAACTGCTCCTAAAGGAGTAAAATCTGTTCCGAAAACAACCGTTGCGCAGAACACAGCAAAACCTGCCGACAAAACTGAAGGGCAAACCAAAGGCGAAACCAAGAAAGAACCTAAGAAAGGTCACAAAAAAGGCATGCATCACGAACATGCAAAAAAAGGGACCACAAAAAAGTAAGTACGCCTGCATTGTCAAACCACTAAAATATGTTTGATATGAAAAAGCTGATCATGATAGCCATTCTTGCCACCGCAACGGTGGCATTTGGCTTTACAGGCAGAGCGGAAGCACAAGTTTCAATTGGAATCGGCGGACCATTATTCTCTCTGGCACTGGGGCCGAGAATGTGTCCGCCCCCTCCACCTCCTCCCGGCGGATACAATTATCACAGGCATCACAGCTGCTGCAATAACGCGGCATGGGTGCCAGGTCATTGGATCGTAACACGAAGAGGATTTAACCGGTGGATCCCTGCGCACTGGGAATAAGCTTCTAGTACAAAAACAAAAGCCCATCACTTTCGTGACAGGCTTTGTTTGCCCGATCAACCGCGCTTAATGGCAGCAGCAATCCGGACAACAGCAATCCGGGCAGCAGCAAACCGACGTGCAGATGCTGGCAGAAATTGATGTGCTGTTGCTATTTTGTCTTGTTGTTGTGTTACCTGCGTACACAACTGCACCCACCGTTAGCATAGCTATGGAGATGCTCAAAATGATCTTTTTCATTGATATAAATTTTAAATTGATTGATAATTTTAAAAAAAAATCATCAGCCAATTTCAGGCGGGCGGAAACAATCGGAAAAATAACCGGAAGTTATTTTCTCTGTTACAGGAAGGAACTTGTTTTCTTCCGACGTTCTTTTATCCGGCAAAATTATTTTTTCAGATGACAAAAAAGTGCAACAGGGACAATAGGGATTGCAAATTCCGTTGGGACAGCAATCGCCCGGAGTTTGCTTATCAGATCGCTTCTGAGCCTCCGGGCATTTTTTTTCACAGTGTTCTTCAGCACATTGTTCGGTCTTCAATAAAGAACCGATCACCGATAAGGTTGGCTGAGCCAAAAGGAAACAAATACAAGAAGCAAGAACAAAAGTGAAAACTTTCATAGAGTAAAAGTATCGATAACAAAGAAAAATAAAAGTTAAAAAAACTTAAATGAAAATTATTGCCTCATTCAGATGCGCATCGGAGCGCACTTGACTGCAATACAATTACGCTGAACGGGAGGCAGAGAAAACGCGACTCAACCCGGAGATTTAGTTATATGGCCGATCGAATAGGCCATGCCTAAGAAAAATCCGGCGGCAGCAAGATGGCTGGGCTGATACTTACTGTACACGAGCGGATACATCAGGTTATCTGATAAATTCCTGCCCAAGCCATCCACTCCTTTTATATCCGTAAGTCCGTATTCAAAACGCAAACCCGCTTGTATCACTAAACGGTCGTTCAGGTCGATGTTGAGCCCTAAACCCAAAAGGCCCTCAATGCCGGATGAAGTGAATTTATCTTTTACATCCCGGTCAGAATTAATTCCGCCAATGGATGAATGATAGTTAATGGAGTTGAACATGCTGTATTGCGCCCCCAGTTCAAGAAAACCTCCGCTTTCCTCTCCCTTTATTTTGAACATCACCGGAATATCGAGTGTGTTCAGCGTGATCTTTGAGGTATAGGAAAAATTAAGCGGAGCTCCGAATGTTCCTTTGAATGCCGCATTATACTGGTTGAACATCACATCCGCTCCTACGCCAAGGCTTTTTGTGAAATAAAAAGTAAGCCCTCCGCCATAGTTATAACCCCACCCGAGATCCGAATCCTGGTCCGCTCCGGCATCAGAAATATTTTTATTGAGGATCCAGGTTGATTTCCCGCTTCCTTTTGCATTGATCTCTAACAGCTGTGCAAATAACGGCGAGGCCAGCAATGTTGCCGTGGCAATCATTAAAAATTGTTTTTTCATGGCTACTTGGTTTAGGGGGTTGTACGGTAAACTACTGGTGCAATAACGTTTTTCAGAAAATAAAGTTTCGGTTTGTTAATAAATCGAAGTGAAGCCGGGGTCTGAACCTTTTATTCCGCAGTGGCTCCTTCAGTTGACGGAAGACTGCTTGGACGGAAAGTCACATCGAGTAGTCCCGATTTTTATCGGGACATATCGAGATGTGATACGTTAGTCGTTCTCGAACTGCTTGCTGGCAGACAGGCAAGCCTGAGGCAGCGGGAGTGGCAGTTACTGGGATTTTCATTTTTTCTTTCTTCTTGATTCAAGCAAAATATCCAAACCGCAAAAATTTCCTTTATCATCATAAGAAAAAATAACAGGAAACTTACTCAAGAGTTTTTTCGGCAATTCATCTGCAAAACCTCCGTATGTATGTCTCTTTTTTCGCTTAATGTCAATGCTTATAAGATGTTCGTCAACGGTACATTCTACATTTCGCTCTGATAATTTCACGATGCGCTCATCAGCCATTGTAACATCATGCATTTTAAAAAAATTTGAACGATACTGATTCGTTACATATACATTTAGCTCTGCGCCATAAAACGAAATCGTTTTATTTACTACAGTCGCTTCCTTTTTATTCTTGAAAACTTTCTTGGAGTTCGGTTGAGTATATTTACCAATCTTCTTTAATGATTTTTTCATTTTATTTTTCTTCTACTAAACTTCTGAATACCTTTTTAAATTCCCGTAATTGCAGTTCGGTAAGTTTGCCGAGAGGCGCAATCATATCTTCTCTTTTCACGGTAACAATTCTGTCAACTTTAATTACTGATTTACTCCTCAGTTTATTGATTGAAGAAGATTCGATGATAATTTCATTCGAAGTAATTTTATCAGGAACAACCGAACTGATAGCTGCAACAATTACATCGCGGTATTTATCTGCTGTTTCTGCAACCACAACCGATGGCCTTACCTTTTTATTTGTGAGTTCGGCAAAAGGGAAAGGAATAAGAATAATATCTCCGGTTCTCACTTCTTGTCCTTTTTTAGATAATCCTGATATAGGTCTTCAGCAGGTTCAGCCCAGAAAGAAAACGAATCTGTTTGTGAAGCATATTGGCGCACCTGCTCGTTATCGTCCAGGTCATCTACAAAAGTGATAATGACCTTTTTAGGAGATCGGACATTGACTGCCTCCAGTAGTTTTAATGTTTTCCCGTCATATATTCCTTTAATGCTTAACATAAAGCAAAGATACAAAATTAACCCCCGAATTTTTTGGGGCAGGTCTGAAAATTATTTTGTGCTGGTCAGGATTTAATAACGCTCACTCTGCTCGCGCTCGTTTAAAACGAGTGCGAAGTTGTTTGTCGTCTCAGACGACCGACCATTTGCACGCGTCACAGACGCGCGCCAGCGGGGGATAAAAATATCTCAGAAAGCTTTCTCGTTGCTGCGGGATTATAAATCCCGCTTGCTCTCAGGTCGGGATAGCATATCCCGACCAACCATTTTAATATTATTTTCTTTTGAAAAAAAATCCCGGGCAGCGGGAGGATTTATCCATGACCAGCACCACTTCCTCCATTATCAACTGAATCGACAAACAGAAATACTAATCCAACAATTACAATTAAAGCAACGACAAATGCCATGATTGGAAAACCAGACGATGTAGATGAGGAATAAGAATAACTTGGTTTTACCTGTTCCGCTTTCGCTTCTTCTTGTCTTTTTATATCTTCTTCTCTTTTCCTTTCTTGTTCCTGTTTCAATAAATAACTATTTAACTGCCTATCGTATTCTGCTTTCTTCGAATCATTGGATAAAATTCCATAAGCCAGGTTTAACACTTTCGTTTGCTCATTAGCCCATTCTTGGCTATCAGGGTTTTTATCCGGATGGAATACTTTCTGCAAACCAAGATATGCCTTTCTAATTTCTTGTTTTGTTGCCTTTTCACCAATACAAAGGTGGCGGTATAGTGAAGGTTCAAATGTAAAGTTTTGCATTTGTAAAAAAAGATTTTACCGTTGCTTGAACAACATTGCTTCTTCAGGATTTTTTATCGCAGATAAAATATTCTCAGCAACCTTATCAATTAACTTGCTACCCCAAAAAGGGTCGCTAACATTATAGTAGATAACTCTGATATGTTGCAAATCAAATGGAACATCTTCCTCATTTGAAGATATTAAAACCACTGGCTTTTTTAAAGCGTGTGCAAGACCTAATTCATAAAACACATTTGGATTTCGCTTTGTTAATTCTGCAACCAAAACTTTTGCTGAACTAATACCAGTCCAAATCTGGTCCATTATTTTTCCAGTTCCAAATATATCGTGGTCAGCGCGTATAGGATTAAGCCCGGCTTTCTGTATTGCAGGTTCGTAAATTTGTTTATAGTAGTCCCCAAGAGGGGAAGCAAAAGGCATCATTACAAAACAAGAATCGGTCGAGGTTATTGTAACTGACTTCTCAAGCTTTTTTATTACTGAAGGTGAATCAACAAGTGATTTGCTTGCATCCGTTGAAATATCAATAACACGAATTTTGTCGCCAATTTTTTCAAGAAGTTTGGCTGCTGTGAGTGATTCAGTAAAAACTTCAATAAATTCAGAATGTTTTTCTTTCGGAACATGAAACGTATCAGTGAGTGCATTTTCAAAAAAAGCTCTGTCAGGTAAGTTTTCCCCTCTGTAATGCTTGTAAACATCACTAATAAGTGGAGCTTGCAGAATTGACTCTCTATATCCATTGAGCACATCACATTCAGCTTGAGGTCTAATGATTTTTTTTGCAAGTTCAGTTGGTTTAATTTTCTGAGTTCCTGTTCTTTCAAGTAGTCCATATTTAATGGCAGAACTTACTTCCATTCTATAAGGTCCATTCCAACTTATTCCAAGATATTTTGCGGACTCTGCTTCTGTACACTCTTTCCCGGCATTTTGTTCAAGAATGGCTTTAGGAATACGAAGTGCCTTGACTACAGAATGACGTGGATGGTTGCTTGACACTCCAGCAATTCTTCCAGGTTTTTTCTTTTTTTTGTCTCCTTTCTTTGTTTTAATCTTCACTTCTTCTTGAAGTGCGGCTATCATTTCTTCTGTTAGTTCGCCATTTTCTTTTTTCGCCATTTGTTATTAGATTTTGTTACAATTATTTCTTCTTATCATCCTTCGCTTTTCCATGAAGGAGTCCTTTGGACTGGCGCTTTGTTCTCGATACTCCCGCGAAACGCGGGACTCGAACTCACAGCGCCATCACAATGCCAGTTGTTTATTTTTTCTTATCGTCTTTTACTTCCTCAAAATCAACATCCGTCACCGCTTCATCTTTCTTGGCTTCTCCGTTATGACCATTGCCACCGGGCTGCTCAGTGCTGCCGCCGCTGCCTCCTGCTGCTCCTTGCTGTTGCTGTTGAGCTTTATATATCTCTTCAGAAGCTGCATGCCATGCCGTGTTGAGTGCGGCAAGGGTTGTATCAATTCTTGCCATGTCGCGTGACTTGTGTGCTTCTTTCAGATCGGCCAGCGCTTTTTGTATGGTCTCTTTTTTATCGGCCGGCAATTTATCGCCATACTCTTTCATCTGCTTTTCGGTCTGGAAGATAAGCGCATCGGCAGAGTTCACCTTGTCGGCTTCTTCTTTTGCTTTTTTGTCGGCTTCGGCGTTGGCTTCGGCTTCCTGTTTCATCTTTTTAATTTCCGCATCGCTGAGTCCGCTCTTTGCTTCAATGCGGATGTTCTGCGATTTTCCGGTGGCTTTGTCTTTCGCCGTTACGTGCAGAATTCCGTTCGCGTCAATATCGAATGTTACTTCGATCTGCGGCATTCCGCGCTGCGCGGGAGGGATTCCATCGAGGATGAACCGTCCGAGTGTGCGGTTGTCTTTCGCCATCGGCCGTTCGCCCTGCAGAATGTGGATCTCCACCGAAGGCTGGTTGTCAGCCGCCGTTGAAAATGTTTCTGATTTTTTTGTCGGGATGGTGGTGTTCGATTCAATCAGTTTTGTACACACACCGCCCATTGTTTCAATTCCGAGGGAGAGAGGAGTAACATCAAGCAGGAGCACATCCTTTACATCTCCTGTTAATACTCCGCCTTGTATTGCTGCGCCCACCGCTACCACTTCGTCCGGGTTCACACCTTTGTGCGGTTCCCTTCCGAAGAAATCCTTCACGATCTTCTGCACTTTCGGCATACGTGTCATTCCGCCAACGAGGATCACCTCGTCGATCTGGCTTGTGGAAAGTCCAGCATCGCTCAATGCTTTTTTGCATGGAGCAAGCGCACGCTGCAGAAGATCATCACACATCTGTTCGAACTTGGCCTGAGTCAGTTTTTTCACCAGGTGTTTCGGAACTCCGTCCACCGGCATGATATACGGCAAATTGATTTCTGTTTCTGTAGAGGAAGAAAGTTCGATCTTGGCTTTCTCCGCCGCTTCTTTCAAACGCTGAAGCGCCATCGGGTCTTTGCGCAGGTCAACGCCTTCGTCTTTTTTGAATTCATCCGCAAGGAAGTCGATGATCTTCTGGTCGAAGTCATCACCGCCCAAATGCGTATCGCCGTTGGTGGATTTCACTTCGAACACGCCGTCGCCTAATTCAAGAACGGAGATATCGAATGTTCCGCCTCCTAAATCGAACACCGCGACTTTGCTGTCTTTTCCTTTTTTATCGAGGCCGTAAGCCAGCGCTGCTGCGGTTGGCTCGTTGATGATACGTTTTACCGTTAAGCCGGCGATCTCGCCTGCTTCTTTGGTTGCCTGGCGCTGTGCATCGTTGAAGTAAGCCGGAACGGTGATTACCGCTTCAGTCACTTCCTGTCCCAGGTAATCTTCAGCTGTCTTCTTCATCTTCTGAAGGATGATGGAAGAAATTTCCTGTGCCGAATATTTGCGGTCGTCGATGACCACGCGCGGCACGCCGCCGTCTCCTTTCACAACGGTGTAAGGAACGTATTTCATTTCGTTGGCAACCTCATCAAAGGTATGACCCATGAAACGCTTGATGGATCCAACCGTATGTTTTGGATTGGTGACGGCCTGGCGCTTGGCGGGATCTCCCACCTTTCGCTCGCCGTCTTTTACAAATGCAACGATGGATGGAGTGGTTCTCTTTCCTTCGCTGTTCGGTATCACAACCGGGTCGCTGCCTTCCATTACGGCTACGCAGGAGTTGGTTGTTCCGAGGTCAATTCCGATGATCTTTCCCATAATATTTAATTTAAATTGTTTAAGGTTTTCTGGTTATCTACTGAATTACTAATCTGTACCCATTTACTAATAACAGCCTGCTTCGAAACGATGCTTGTTACTGAATCGATGGTTCTCATTCGTACATTCGTATTGATTCGTAATTTGTAGGTCGGAGTCAACTATACTGCCATCGCTCCGGTCAAATTATTTTCAGGTTAATAT
>JAHEYJ010000032.1 GCA_023251675.1 Bacteroidota bacterium | reverse complement strand
TTGAAGATCTGGCTTAACAAAATGTCCGGTGACCTGAATACGATCAATGGATTGAATCATTACATCGGAATGAAAAAAATATATCCTGACGCCATTGCGGAATTAAAAATCATGCCGTACCTCATTGGATTGCTTATCGGGGGAGGGGTGATAGTATTCATTGCAAGAAAAAAATGGATGTTTATGTCATGGGCCTCGTTCTTTGTAATTATAGGAATTGTAGGTTTGCTGGATTTTTATTCATGGTAATACGATTACGGGCATGATCTTGACCCCCGTGCAGCCATCAAAGTGCCCGGTATGAACTATCAGCCTCCTGTAATAGGAAGCAAGCAGTTACTCAATTTTACCGCCTATTCTTATCCGGATACCGGAGGCGTTATCATTATTGGAAGCGCCCTGCTCGCTTTGCTTTTTGTATTCGTTGAATTGAAAAAAGACCGTATCGCAAAAATTGCAGTACAAGCAAAGCCTCGCCGGAATTTTTTTTCTGCCATCCTGCATAAAAGTGCAGCAATGATGTTAATAGCGCTTTTCCTGGTTTCCTGCAGTATCGAGCCGCAACCTATTCAATATGGGAAAGAGGATTGCGCTTATTGCAAGATGACCATTGCGGATCCTCGTTTCGGCTGCGAATTCGTCACTAAAAAAGGGAAGGCTTTTAAGTTTGATTCAAATGAGTGTATGGTCAACTATATCTCTAAACGCAATATTGAAGAAGCGAGCATTAGTTTGCTTCTCTCCTCTGATTTTTCTTCTCCCGGCAATTTTATTAATGCCAATAACGCATTCTTTGTTATGAGCGACTCCATTCAAAGCCCTATGGGTGCAGGCATAGCTGCATTCTCTGATAAAAAATCTTCTGAAAGATATGATGGAAAGAATCTGAAATGGACCGATCTTTTTCAGGAAGTCAGCTCGAAGAACTGATGAAATACAGGGTCATTTTTTTTCTACTTTTATAATTCGTATTGGATCTCATATGATAACCCCCGTATTCAAATCTTTATTTCTATCTGCTTTACTCAGTACGATTTTTCTTTATCCGGGCAGTGCTCACGCAGAAACAATAAAGGTTTGTCAGAAATGTTCTTTTTCCTCAATTAAAAAAGCCGTTCAGGCAGCGCATAAAAGAGATACCATCTTAATCAGGGAAGGAACTTACAAAGAGAAGGATATTGTAGTCGATAAACCGATCACGATCATCGGCGAGCATTTTCCGGTGGTGGATGGAGAAGAAAATGGTCAGATCTTTTTGATACGATCCGACAGCGTTACGATCAGGGGATTGCAGATTCAGAATGTCGGAAACAGTTACGTGGAAGACTGGGCGGGCATCAAAGCGCTGCATGTGAAGCACTGCGTGATCGAAAACAATAAGTTGCTTAACACGTTCTTTGGGATTTATTTTGCCAAATCAGAGAACTGCATTATCCGTGGAAATGAAATAATCGGAAAGGCAAAAAATGAAATCGAGACCGGCAATGCCATTCATCTATGGTATTGCAAGAAAATGCTGATCGAAAGGAATAAAACGTCAGGCCACCGGGACGGTATCTATTTTGAATTTGTATCGGACAGCAAAATATTCAATAACATCAGCACAAAACAGGTGCGATACGGCATGCATTTCATGTTCTCCCATTACAATGAATATTTTCATAACCAGTTCACGGATAACGATGCGGGCGTGGCCGTAATGTATTCAGACCATATTTACATGCATGAAAATTCGTTTTCGGATAACTGGAGCCCGGTCTCAAATGGCATTTTACTGAAGGAGATCACAGACAGCCGGATCGAAAAGAATACATTTGAGCATAATACGATCGGTGTGTATGCAGAAGGATGCGACCGGATCGAGATCAGGAACAATAACTTCAATAAAAACGGATGGGCGGTTAAAATACTGGGTAACTGCTCTGACAATAAATTTGAGAAAAATAATTTTACTGCAAATACTTTTGATGTGGTAACCAATTCTTCCCTCAGCCATAATTTATTTGAACAGAACTTCTGGAGCGAATACACCGGGTATGATCTGGATAAGAACGGAATGGGGGATGTTCCTTACAGGCCCGTTAAGCTGTTCACTTACATTGTTGAGCAAACGCCGGCTTCGATCATACTGCTTCGCAGTTTGTTCATCGACTTACTGAATCTTGCGGAGAAGGTGACGCCGGTCATTACACCTGAAACACTAGTTGACAAAAAACCATTGATGAAAGAAATTAAATGGTAGAAATAAAGGAAATAGAAAAATCGTTCGGACGATTAAATGTGCTGAAAGGCGTAAGTGTTTCTATTCCTTCCGGCAAAGTGGTCGCCGTGTTGGGACCGAATGGTTCCGGGAAAACAACGCTGATCAAATGTATTTTAGGATTGGTCATTCCTGATTCCGGAAATATCATTATTGGAAATGACAATGTAAAGAACAGCTGGAGTTACAGAAAGAACATCGGGTACTTGCCGCAGATCGCACGCTTCCCGGAAAACCTTACGGTCAACGAATTGTTCAGGATGATCCAGGACCTGCGAAAAGGATACGCCAATATTGCTGAAGCGGAACGATGCAAGGAGGAGTTGGTGTCTGTGTTTAATATCCAATCTTTTTTAAATAAACACTTAAGAAGTTTATCCGGCGGAACACGGCAGAAAGTGAATGTTATTCTTTCGTTAATGTTCGATCCTGATCTTTTTATTTTCGATGAACCGACGGTTGGATTGGATCCGATCTCGTGTGTGCGCTTCAAGGAAAATATCCTGAAACAAAAAGAAAAAGGAAAGACGATTGTACTTACTACTCATATTTTAAGCGAAGTAGATGAGATGGCGGATGAAATTATTTTTTTACTGGAAGGTAAAATATATTATAAAGGAAGTCCTGATGAACTGAAACTTCAGCAGCAGGAAGCAACCCTTGAGCGGGCCATAGCGAGATTGCTGGAAAAAAACGACAACAAAATCAATAACCAGTTGCCTGGAAAAAATAACTAACCGTATTTTAAATATAATATACCATGAACAAAACTTTAAGAACTTTATTCTTCCTTTTAATTTTTATTGCCGCATTTGTTAGTGCATGCAGGAATGGGAAGAGCGATGATCAGCAGCCTTCAGAAAAAGATGAGATCGTGAAGGCGTTTACGGAATGGTCCGTGAGCGCTGTCAGATCGGATGTTTTCAGTTCGGCTGATTCGTGTAATCCTTCTTATTTCAAATCGCATCCCAAAAACACAAAACTGGACGAAGGACTGGGCCTGCCGGATTCTGCCAAATTTCATTTCCTGTTTGCTGATATCAATAACGATCAGCACCTGGATGCACTGGTTACGTTTCATCCTGTTTGCTGTACCTGCAGCGATACAACAGGGAAGGTCATTCCCCAGATACAGGTGCTTATTGTTTCGGGCGAAAAGGGAGGATATACTGCAACCAATTCATTCTTTAATAATCTGTTTGCCGATTCTTTGAATATTAATATTGACATAGACAGTGTTTCGACAAATAATTTTTATGGAACCTATTTTAAGATCGGGAAACAGGATACCAGCGTGGACCAATACCAGAAATCCATTTCCATTGCCTATGATACAAAGGAGATGAAGTTCATCAAGCGGAATACGGGTAAGAAAGCAGAATGAATTGAACCTGCTATACGATAATGTTTAAAATATTAAAATATAGTTTTTATGATGTTCTCCGGAGCCGGTGGACGGTGTTGTATTTTCTCTTCTTCCTTGTTTCAACATTTGCCCTTCTGTATTTTTCAGGAAATATGTCCAAGGGGATTGTCAGCCTGATGAATGTTTCGCTTACCATTATTCCTCTGATCAGCACCATCTTCGGTGTGATGCATTATTACAACTCGCGCGAATTCGTTGAATTGCTTTTGTCGCAGCCGATCAAACGCAGTGATATTTTTATCGGGCAGTACCTTGGATTATCTTTTTCGCTTTCATTGAGTTTTGTTGCAGGAACAATTATTCCGTTCATTGCCTATGGGATCTTTGTTTCATCGGAAGTATGGAATTTTTCATTGCTGATCTTTACAGGCGCTATCTTGTCGTTCATATTTGTCGGGCTGGCTTTCCTGATTTCTATTTTAAACGAAAATAAAATTAAAGGTTTCGGTATCGCCATTCTCATGTGGCTTTGTATGGCGGTGGTTTATGATGGATTGATTCTCATGGTATTTATTTCATTCAATGATTACCCGCTTGAAAAAGCGGCTGTGTTGATGGTCAATCTGAACCCGATCGATCTTTCCCGCATTATGATCCTGCTGAAACTGGATATCTCTGCTTTGATGGGTTATACCGCCGCTGTATTCAATCAATATTTTGGTACAACCAATGGCATGATCATGTCCTTGCTTTCACTCTTAGGATGGATCGTATTTCCGGTTCTGCTTTTTAATTTTTTTGCAAAGAGAAAAGATTTTTAGAGGCCCGGTATCTTTTTCATTTCTCTTTCTATTTCGAATTTTATTTAAATAGGCGTATTGTTATTACGAAATATGCGTGTATGAGTAGTTTTGTATTTTTGTTAACCCAAATAATAAGGGATCCATGAAAAACAAAATCATGAAAATAGGATTGCAGGCAACCGGAATATTTTTCTTAATGCCTGTTCTGATGAATTGTTCCGGGGGAACTTCTGATGCCTCTTCAATCCCGGCAATGGATCCTCTGAAAGACAAAGGCATTGGTCCTGTAACTTCTGTTACGATAGGCAGCCTGGATAATGCTTTGGCTGAGAAAGGAAAAGCTTCTTTTACGGTAAAGTGTACTCCTTGCCACAACACGCCTGATTTAGATACGAAGAAGATCGGCCCCTCATTAAAAGGCATCAGTAAGATACGTACGCCCGAATGGATCATGAACCAAATTATGAATCCGGTGGAGATGAGCCAGAAAGATCCGATAGCAAAAGATTTATTTTTTACTTACAAAATTCAAATGGTGAGTCAGAATATACCGCAAGATGAAGCAAGGAGCCTGTTGGAATATTTCAGGTCAAATGATAAGTAATCGCCTTTAGAGATCACATCTATGCAGACCACAAGCAATATTTTAATGGTGCGGCCTTCCAATTTTGTTTTTAATCCCGAAACAGCGGTCTCGAATGCATTCCAGGTGAAGGTGAACGAAAGCGAGGATTCGATCCGGAAAAAAGTTTTTTCGGAATTTGAGTCGATGGTTACAACGTTGAGATTAAAAGGTGTCAATGTTTTTGTTTTTGATGATACCGCTTCGCCCGTCAAACCGGACGCCATCTTTCCAAATAACTGGATAACATTCCATTCGAATGGTGAAGTGATACTTTACCCGATGTGCGCGCCCAACAGAAGGCTGGAAAGAAGACAGGACATCATCAATTCATTGAAGAAAAATTTCGGAATCAACAGCGTGGTTGATTTTTCTAAATCTGAATCGGAAAATAAATTCCTGGAAGGAACAGGAAGTATTGTTTTCGATCATGATCATAAAATAGCCTACGCGTGTTTGTCGCCGCGTACGGATAAAGCTCTTTTTGTCAAGCTCTGTGATCACCTTCATTATACGCCCGTTTATTTTTATTCTCATGACAAGGACGGGAAAGAAATATATCACACCAATGTCATGATGTGCGTTGCCGAAAAGTTTGCGGTCGTTTGTTTGTCCAGTATCACGGGTAAGAGGGAGAAAGAGCAGGTTGCTCATTCAATGACTTCAACAGGCCATAAAATTATTGATATCACTTTTGATCAGATGAATCGCTTCGCAGGAAATATGCTGGCGGTCAAAACCAATGCCGATAAAAGTTTGTTGGTTCTGTCAAAAAGTTCCTATGACAGTTTAACAGCGGATCAGAAGAAGGAAATAGAAAAGTACAGCGAACTGGTGCCTGTTTCGATTCCTACGATCGAAACCATTGGCGGCGGAAGCGCCCGCTGCATGATGGCGGAAATTTTTTTAAGGCCTTCCGGAAATGGACTCCGGCCCCGCTAATAAAAGTTAGCCACTTTCACCAATCGCTTTACATCCAGTATTCTGATTCTTCTCCCTTCCGTTTCGATCAACCCCTCATCTTTGAAATCGTGAAGGAGGCGGACCAGTGTTTCCACCGCTGTTCCCACAAGGCTGGAGAGGTCTTCGCGGGATAGATTGATTTCAACCGGTTTGTTCTCCTTGCCTTTTACGCGGTATTTATCTTTCAGTATGAGCAGGGCAAGGGCAAGGCGTTCGCGTACAGAACGGTGGGCAAAGGTGGCAATGCTGTTGACCAGCACCCCGAATTCATGGCTGAGGTTTTTCAGTAACCCATTCGATAATACAGGAGATTGCGACAGCACTTGCAGAAAATCATTTTTTGGAATAAAGGCAACAATTGAATCTTCCAGCGCTGCAGCGGAATCAGCGAAAGGTTCTTCGCTTAATAAGGCAGAATAGCCAAGCAGCTCCCCGTTATTGCATATATAAATGATTTGTTCTTTTCCATCACGGTCCGCTTTGTATTTTTTAATTTTCCCGCTTTTCAAATAATAGATGCCGGTAGGGAGAGAGCCCTCAACAAAAATGCGCTGCTCCTTCTTGTATTTACGCTGAATCATTTTGCTTTGAAGAAAGGAGAGGTCTTTTGGAGCCAATCCCTGCAAAACAGAATTACTTTTAAAATCAAATTTTTCTATCAGGTATTTTGTCGGCATTTTCTTTTGATTGGCATGCTAAAATACAAAATAGGAGAGTTATTGCCATAAAAAATTGACATAAATCAATTTTTCCGTTAACCGGGCTCAAATGGATTTTGGATGAAGTCCCCTAACTTTATGATTCCATAAATGAATGCTAATGAGCAGTATTAAACATGAAAAAATCGCCAGCATGCTGCTTACGGTTATTATTATAGCAATACTATCAGCAGTTTTTATTGTAATAGTCGATGCTTTTATATGATGAACATGAAGCCGGATTCATATGCAGAAGCAGTCAGCCATGTCATTACGGAGATGGAGGCGCATATACAGCAAGCAATAAGAAATAATATAGAAAGCAGCAGGATTGAAAAAATGAAACGCATCCTGGATTACTTGCGCAACAAACAAACTATTCTGAATTCAAAAAATAATCATTAATGAACTTTCCGGAGAACCTGCTTTACACCGAGGACCACGAATGGATACAGACCGAAGGCGATTTTGCTTTTGTGGGCATTACCGATTATGCTCAAAAAGAACTGGGCGATATTGTTTTTGTGGAAATTGAAACGAAAGGCGCATTACTGAATCAGCGCGATGTGTTTGGTACCGTGGAAGCGGTTAAAACCGTTTCCGATTTATTTCTTCCCATGAGCGGAGAGATCATGGAAGTTAACCCCAAAATTATTGCGAATCCCGAATTGGTGAATAAAGACCCTTATGGCGAAGGATGGTTCATCAAGATGAAAATAAGTAATAACGAAGAAAGTTCATTGCTCCTTTATGCCGCGGAATATCAAATGCAAATCGGAGCGACAAAAAAATAATTGAACAGTATATAAATTCTTCATGCGAGAAGCACATAAACTCAATAATGAAATTCGCCGCCTTAATTATAATTCCCAAAAGCTGAAACATGAACTTCGAACCCTCAGGAGCCAGATACGTCTCTGTACACAGGAAGTACAGGAGGCCGCCAGGGAGGCCGTTAAGCTTGAGCGAAAGATCAGTTCTTTCAACAACAGGGTTCGTAAGCTCAACCATCAGGTGTCTGACCCCAGCAATGAGACCCGCCATCTCAGGGATAAAGCGCATGTGTGCTGCGAAGTGGCAGCAAATCTCAGAGAGGAGGTTCGTAACCGGTTGCGGATGCTCCGGTGTAATTCCTGCCCTTAACGGAGAAAAATTTAAAATAAAAATAAACCTGCCAGCAAACACATCCATTGAAAAACCAAACCGTAAAAGCCGCCATGAATGTATATCTATGCCTGGAATGCGCGCAGGTACAAACCGCTCCCACTTTTCCGCCATCGGATGGATGTAAACATCTGTCATCACACCGCTGGAGAAAACTGGGAGAAGAAGGAACGCAGCGTTATCGCTGCACACGATGCCGATGTATGGTCAATCTTAACGTGCAGCCCATGGCTGTGAACTGCCCCACAGGATTTTTTCACCAATGGGAAAAACTATAATTCATAACGATGACCGGCCGGATTGTTCGCAGGAAAAATAAATTAAAAAGGCAAGACACGAATTGCGTAACCATAAAATAAATACTTCTGCTCGTGTGCAAAAGTCAAAAACAAAAAAAAATCATGAAAAAAACAATGTTATGGGCAGTGGCAGCAGCCCTGATCTCACTGATGGCTTGCGGTCCAAGCAAACAAGAAATCGCAAAACGGGAACAAGCCAGGCAGGATTCCATCCGTATGGCGGACTCTGTGGCTGCAGTTCAAAAAGCAGCGATGGAACAGGCCAGGCAGGATTCCATTGCCAGGGCACAGGCGGAAGCAGAAATGGCTGCAAAAGAACAGGCCAGGCAGGATTCCATTGCGCAGGCAGAAGCAAAAAATAAAAAGCAAGGCGGTAAAAAGAAAAAATGATCGTCCTGTTTATGTGAAGAAAGGAGAGACAGAAGAACGCTAAAAACAGTAATCCTCATTTGGTTGACTGCCAATGCTGAAAAAGGCAGCAGCCTATTGAAAAACAAACTATGCACACACCGCGAAACCTCCGTTATACTGCAGGCCATCTGTGGCTGCGTCCTGTAGGAAGAAATGATATCTATGTGGGCATTACCGATTTTGCACAAAAGGAATTGGGCAGAATAGACTCTTTGGATATCCATTCCGAAGGAACAGAGGAAATGATGGGAGAGTCATTCGGTGTCATTTACGGTTCAAACAAATCGTTTGAGCTGATTGCTCCTTTGGCGGGAAGAATTTTAATGCTGAACCCGGACGCTGAAAAGACCCCGGTCGTGCTTAACAGCGATCCCTATCATCACTGGGTTGTGCTGATGAGCATTGAGGAAAAACATTTGCAGCGGGTAAAGTATTTATCGGCAGAAGAATATCAAAATATGATCTCCGTGTCCAATAATTAAATCATTAAAATGATCTTCGAAGACGGGCTTAGATTTACGGAACAGCACCTTTGGGTGAAAAAGTTCGGATTGACCGATTATGCCGAAAGGGCGATGGCCGGGAGAGAGGTGTACGTGGGAATCACAGCGCTTTTTAAAAACAAGTTGACTGAAGACCGAATGTGGTATGTGCGTGTCGGAAAAAAGATCAGCCGGGGACAGAGCGCCGGGATCATCTACTCCCAAAATATGCACATGGATATTATCATGCCGCTCAGCGGCACTATTTTGCAGGCAAACATGGATTTTCTTAAGCCGCCCTTTTGGTCAAATACGATCACGGAAAAAAACTGGATCATGATCATTGATATAGATAGGCCGGGCGAATGGAATGAACTTTTGGTGCCGGCCGAATATGAAAAACACTTTAACGGGCTTTCTGTAAAATGATTTTTGAGTGCATGAAATTGAATATTAATATCACGGATGAAGAGTTTAATATCATCTACCCTGAACGGATCGGGAAGCTGGCGAACCGGCATTTTACACCTATTGTGATTGCAAAACAAGCAGCCGGTTTTCTTTCGGATATCCCCGGAGCTAAAATTCTTGATATTGGTTCCGGCGCCGGAAAGTTTTGCATGGTGGGCTCTGTTTTTACAAATGGGCATTTTACAGGAGTAGAACAGCGGGAATATCTCTATCATCTTTCCAACAACATCCTGCAATGCTACCATCTCCCTAATGTGAAATTCATTCATTCAAACATTACCCGAATTAAATTTACAGATTATAACGCATTTTATTTTTTTAACTCATTTCATGAAAACATCGATAAGTCAGCAATGCTTGATAATACCGTTGAAGCCGGCCTTTCTTTGCATGCGCTTTATACGCAATATGTAAATGAACAATTATCGCACATGCCGGGCGGAACGCGATTGGTCACCTATTGGAGTGATGCGAAAGAAGTTCCCGCTGAATACCGGGTGCTGTTTTCAGATTGCGGAGGAAAATTAATATTCTGGGAGAAAACAAGGGTATAAAATGCCGGAAGCGGGCCATATAAAAAATAAACTTATAAAACAAGCTGTAAAAAAGCTGAAGCGATTCGGATTTACGAATGTGACGGACGAAAACATCACAACGGACGATGTGTACAAACTGTATTTTAAAAAAATGATGTTACTTCGTATCGGGGAGAATAAAGAAACAGACAAGGTGATTAATGAGCTGATCGGAAAATTAAAAGGAGCGCAGGAAGAGGGCAAGGAGCTAAACCCCCGTTTTCAAAAAGGAATCAAGCGCTTTCGTTTAAAGCGGAATTGAATGCCGGAAAACAGGGCAGGTCGCGTATAAAAGAAATAAATCCGCTCCAATAATTTTATTTGGAATGATTTCGGCCCGGGGGTGAGATTGTTCAGAAGTTTTATTTGATTATATTTGGTTCAGGCTTTATAAGAAGCCCGGCACTTTAGCTGCCGAAGCCCACACACAATACAACGTAAGATTATTTTCTATAAAAATGAAAAAATCAATCTGCCTGGCTTTTGTCCTGCTGTCAACAGTTCTAATTTCCATAGCACAAAGCCAAATCACCTGGAACTCAGGAATAAATGTCAATACTTCCGCATCCGGGAATTACCATCCACGCATCGTTACTAACCGCAGCGGGAATCCGCTTGTGCTCTGGAACAACGCAGGGCGCGCTATGTTTTCACGCTGGACCGGCTCATCGTTTACAACTCCCGTTATCGTTAATCCAACAGCCATGGACGTTGCAGGAGCAAGCTGGATGGGGCCCGATATTGCTTCGCACGGAGATACGATCTACGTTGTGTATAAAAGGACTCCTGAAGCATCAGACACCTGCCATATTTATTGTGTCCGTTCTTTCAACAGCGGAGTGACTTTTTCCGCGCCGGTGCGGGTAGATTATGTAAACGACAGCCTTTCGCGGTTTCCGACAGTAACTACCGATGCATTGGGAAATCCGATCATCGCCTTCATGAAATTCAATCCTGCCTTTGGCGACGCGCGCTGGGTGGTTGTCCGGTCAACTGATTTTGGAAATACTTTTTCTGCTGATGTAAAAGCAAGCGGATGGAGCAGTCCGACTTCCACCGTATGTGATTGCTGTCCCGGCGTTATTGCCTGCAATGGCAATACCGTTGTCGTGCCGTACCGCGACAATAAAAGTAATATCCGCGATACATGGGTTGGCATCTCGACAAACCTTGCGGCAACGTTTGCCGGGGGAATGGATGCTGACCAGAAGAGCTGGAACATTCCCGCTTGCCCTGCGTCCGGCCCCGACGGTGTGATCATCGGCGATACGATTTATTCAACCTCCATGAATGGAAGTTCAGGAATGGACCGGGTTTATTTTGGCAAAGCATCCATTTCTGCTATGGCGGGATCGCCGAGCGCTCTCCTGACAGGAAACATATCGGGATTGTCGCTGCAAAATTATCCGCGAATCGCAACGGATGGTACTGCGCTGGTGGTTGCATGGAAGCAAACGGTAAGTGGGAACGATCAGAGTTTATTGCGGTTCACAAAGAATATTGCAAGCGGATTACCTGCAGCGTACGACACGGTTGCGTTGAACAACATCACGAACGCCGATGTGGCAATCGCCAAGGGAAATGTTTTCGTTGTATGGGAAGATGATAATTCAGGAACGGTCAGATTCCGTAAAGGAACTTTCAATTCGGTGACCGGAGTAGAGGAGAGCAACGCTGTAGATATGTTCTCTGTTTTTCCGAATCCGGCAAAGTCAAATGTTACGATAAAGAGTGAATTGATTATTGACGAGATTAAAATTATAAATATGTCTGGGCAAATTGTTTATCAGGCTAAACCCAAACAGAAGACCATTTTTGTCAAAACAGATGTTGCAGGAAATTATTTCGTGACGGTTGTTTCTGGAAAATATACTTTGACTAGGAAGCTGCTCGTTGCCCGGTAATTAAAAAAAATATTTCAGAGCTTCCCAATCTCAATCACCTCAAGATCTTTTATGTCGTTTCCTGAAATGGAAAAGCGGAGCAGGGTTTTAACTTTGTGCGAGCCGTAATTTCCTGCCGCGCCGGGATTCATGTACAGCATATTGTATTTCTTGTCGAACATCACTTTGCAGATATGAGAATGCCCGCAAATAAAAAGTTTTGGCGGCTTGACGAGAAATGAATTTCTTATTTCAGGATTGTATCGTCCCGGGCTTCCGCCGATGTGCGTCATCAGAACATCCACGCCTTCACATTTGAACCGGTGGCGGGACGGGTAATCTTTCCGTATGTCTTGTCCGTCAATGTTTCCGTAAACAGCAACGATCGGTTTGTGCCTTCTCAGTTGGTTGCAAATTGCAACCGTGCCGATATCTCCCGCATGCCAGATCTGATCGCACGACTCTGCGTACTTGAATATTTTTTCATCAAGAAAATTATGCGTGTCGGAGAGGAGTAATATTTTGATCATAAGCCCATCCTAAATCCTTCCCAAAGGGAAGGACTTAAATATACATATATTGCAAATTGGTTTTATTATTTACCCTCCCCGATGGGGAGGGTAAGGGTGGGGCTTTAAATGAATTCCAGCGATGACCGTTTCACCCATCCCACTTTGTCGGAAGAGATCTCAACTTTCACCCAAGCGCCGTTTGAATCCGGAGTGGAAACCACTGTTCCTTCATGAAGGATGAAAAGTTTGGTACCATTTTCAGTTGGAGCGTTCTTTATCTCGGCAGAAGAGGAAAGGATGACAGCAGAATTCTTTTCAGTGATATCTTTGTAACGGCTCCTGGAAATATTAAAGGTAATGCAGGTGGTAATAAAAAAGATCAATGCCATCCAGAAACCAAGCTGTTTAGTGAACGTTCGTTCTGAAATGATGAAAACGCCTATGAAGAAAAAGAATAAAGCAAAACAGAGGATGCTTCGTATGCCCCATGTTCTTTCGGAGTGCATGCTTTTAAGTGATTCCCACCACTCATTAAGAAAAAGTTTTGGAGCGGGTTCGATCTTGTCCAGCGTGCGCTGGTTGGCGAGTTTCAGATTGAAAGTCACATCTTCATCAAACGGCGTGATCTTTTTCGCGCGCTCATAATTGAGAATGGATCTTCCGAGCTTATCCGTTTTGTAATAGGCATTTCCCAGATTATAATACACTTCCGCAGAAGAATAGCCAAGCGCGATGATCTGTTCGTAGTACTGCGATGATCTTTCAAATTCATTTTTGGAATACGCCGCATTTGCGCTGTCAAGTAGGGCAGCGGGCGTGAAAGTATTTCCCCTGCCCTGGAAGGAGAGAACCAGAAGAAGTCCCAATAACCAATTCCCAAGCCCCATGTCCCAGGATACAGCCTGTATTACTTGGTGCTTGAGACTTGAGACTTGAGACTTGAGATTTTTATATGACATCTTCTATTTTTGTAATTATTTTTTCTGCTCTTGAATACACTTCATTCAGATCACCGGATTGTAAACCGGGAGCATATCTTGCAAATTCGCATTCGTCAAGCAGCTTGACAAGTTCGTTAATGGTTTCTTCAGCAACATTTTTCTCTCTCAGTACTTCCACCACTTTTTCTTTTGATAGTTCAGCGACCGGTATATTCATTTTATTTCCTGTGTAATTGTAAAGGGCTGAAAGAACATTGACAAAGAAATTTTCTTTATTGTTCGCCTTCATTGATCGTTCTGCTTCGTTCAGCTGTTTCTTGGCTATACGGCTGGCCTTCCGTTTTTTTACCAGCACCAGGTCGCTGTTCCGTTTGATATATCCTCTTCTCAGAAAAATAAATGCAAGGAACAGGAGCGGAGGAGAGGTGAGGCCGGCTATGAATCCGGGGGAAGTGAAAAAGTATTCTTCTTTTTTAGCCAGGTCGATGTTTGCTGTTTTGATATAGCGAATATCCGTACCTACCATTTTTACATCTTCTTTAGCGACACTTGAAATGGAAGGAAGCATGGCAGAGGATCCGGCTGCGCCTTTCTCGACGGTAATCGTAAATTCTTTCGCAGGAAGTTTTACATAGGATTTTTTTTCAGCATCAAAATAACTGAAGTCATTGGGCTGTATCTTGTAGATCCCTTCACGACGGGGAATGATGAGGTATTCAAAGGTTTTACTTCCGGAAACTCCACTGGCGCTCACTGAAATATTTTCATTTGTTTTCGGATCATAGGTTTCAAATTCATCAGGGAAGGTCATTTTAGGGGCATCGATCAGTTTTAAATTTCCTTTTCCGGAAATGGTGATCTTTAGATTGATGCCCTCATTGGCTTTCACCTCATCTTTATCAATGATTGCGTTCATGGAGAAATTCCCAACTGCGCCGGGAAAATCCTCCGGCTTGTTTGTCAATGGAAGCGGCATGACCTCGATCGTAACGGCATTGCTCTTTGCCGTATACAAAACATCTTTATAGGAATTCATTCCTCCAAAGAAAGGATCATTCCCGAAGAATTGTTCGAATGGGTCGTTACGTCTTCCTGATTTTTCCCTCACCACACACTGAACCTCCATGGGTTCTATTTCTATTTTTCCGCTGTGCTGGGCAAAGAGGAATGCCTTTTTAACTTCAACTACATTGTACGTAACTCCGTCGATCGTTTCTGTTGTGACCTCATACTGGGCGTTACGGGCTACTTCCTGTGTCCAGAAACCGTTGTAAGAAGGGAATTTAATATCCTGGAAACCTTTCAGGTTTACATTGCGTGCGTATACTTTATGCGTGATGGTGATCTGCTCTCCTGCGAATACTTTTGATTTGCTTACAGTAGTTCGCGCAAAAAGATTGTCGCTTTTTGTTTCCGTGCCGGCTTGGTTCGGGGTGCCGCTTTGAGCCGGATTTCCCTGCTGTGCGCTGCCTCCCTTTCCCACTTCAATAGAAATGGGATTTGATTGCAGCGTTGTATTGCCGACGACAATAGAGGCTGCGCCGATCGTAAACGTTCCTTCTTTTTTTGCTGCGAGGTAATACGAAAGGGTGATCGACTGGCTCATGCTTCCATTGACGATCTGAACGCTGGAGGATTGATTGGGCCCTGAATAAACATTAAAATCATTAAAGGAAGGTGGCGTGAAATTTTTTCCGCTTGCATTGATCGTGAAGTCCAGCTGAAATACTTCTCCGGCCGTTACCCTGTTCTTGCTTACCGCGGCAGTGAACTTTTGTGCATGTAAGTAACAACTCGTAAGTAGAGTTACAAAAAGAAGCAAATATTTTTTTCTGCTGTTCATTCGCAGATTCGTTTTAATTCGTTATTCGTAGATTTTACCAGTCTTTTTCAATTTCTCCTCGTGCCACTTTCACTCTCTTCTCATTCATTTTATCGCGAAGCTTCTTTTCATCATTATTCATGGCTTCCAGCAATCGCTGCGCGTCTTCTTTTGATATGTTCTGATTCTGCTGTTCCTGCGGCTGATCTTTTTTCTGGTCTTTCTTATTGTCTTTTTTGTCCTTGTCCTTCTTGTCCTGGTCTTTTTTGTCTTTATTTTTTTTGTCTTGATCCTGTTTTTGCTGTTGCTGCTGTTGTTTCAGCATTCGCTGCGCATAGGCCAGATTGTAACGGGTGTCTTCATCCTCATCATTCTTCTTCAGCGCATTTTTAAAGGCGTTGATGCTTTTCTCATATTCTTTTTGCTTCAGGTAGGAGTTGCCAAGGTTATGATAAACTTTTGATAATGTATCGTTGCTGGATTTTCTTCCAGCCAGCATTTCAAACTGCTCGGTAGCTTCTTTGTATTTTCCTTGTTTGTAATACGCATCGCCAAGATTGAAAGTGCCCCGGTATGAATCCGGTTTTTTCCCGAGTGCGTTAATATAATTCTTTTGAGCGTCGGCGAATTTATTGTTCTTGTACGATTTATTTCCGTCCCGGACAAGTTTCTGTTCTTCATCTTGTCCAAATGAAATGAAGCCGGTAGCCAGTAGACAGTAGCCAAAAATGAAAATATGTTTCAGGTTTTTCATTTTTTCGTTTTAAACATTCGTTCCCACCACAGGCTTTTTCTTTCCGTCAGTAAGGATTCAATAATAATAAATAACAGAGATACGGCTATGAAAATTTGAAACCGGTCTTCGTAATCCGTATACACTTTTGAGTCAAATGTTTTCTTTTCAAGTTTGTTAATTCTCTCAAGGAGGGCAAGTAGGCCTATTTCTGCCTGGGAAGCACGGATGTAAACGCCGTTCCCGGTAGAAGCAATTTCTTCCAGGGCATTCTCATTCAGTTTGGTGATGACCGTGTTTCCGTCTTTGTCTTTCTTGTATCCTGCAGGGACTTTGTTTTTATAGACGGGAATAGGTACGCCTTCCGGTGTGCCGATGCCGATGGTATTTATTACAACCCCTTTTTCCGCTGCGGCGGATGCGGCGGCAACCGCGTCGTCATCGTGTGATTCGCCATCGGTGATAATGATGATGGATTTATTTTTCCCTTCTTCCGTCCCGAAAGATTTCATGGCCAGTTCAATGGCGGAGCTGATCACCGTCCCCTGTACCGGCACGGCATCGCAGTCAACATTCTCTAAAAATAATTTTGCGGCCGCATAATCCGTAGTGATGGGAAGCTGAACAAACGCGTCTCCCGCAAAGACAATTATTCCGATGCGGTCGTTATTGAGTTTGTCGATCAGTTTTTCAATGGCCTGCTTTGCTTTCTCCAGGCGGTTCGGTTTGAAATCCTCCGCCTTCATGCTGTTGGACACATCCAGGCAAATTACAATATCGGATCCTTCGCGTTTCAATTCTTCCAGTTTGGAACCGATCTGCGGATTGACCAGGCCAATGATCAAAAACAGGAAGGCAACGAGCGTTAAGATAAATCGTAAAGTTGGTTTTCCTGTTGAAACCATTGGCATCATACGTGAAACAACTTCCAGGTCGCCCAGTTTTCTAATCGCTTTTTTTCTCCATATTCTGGTGAGAACATAAAGAAGGATCATCACCGGTATCAGCGCCAGCCCCCAAAAATATTCTATGTTATCCAGCCTGTACATTTTAGGGTAATGTTCTTAATAATGTGTTCTTCATAATAAAATTCAGCATCAGCAATATTCCTGCCGCAAGGGCGAAAGGAAAGAATTCCTCTGTCCTGCGGGTGTGCTTCCTTTCTTCCACAATTGTTTTTTCCATCCGGTCGATCTCTTTATAAATGGCTGCGAGTTTGTCGGTATTGGTAGCGCGAAAATATTTTCCGCCTGTCATTTCTGCGATGTTGCCAAGCATTTTTTCATCGATCTCAACCGGAACATAATCGAAAACATATTGTCCGTTGGGATACATCGCCACGGGCGCAAGCGCTTTTCCCTGTGTGCCGACTCCAATCGTATATACACGCACGCCAAAAGCTTTAGCGATGTCTGCTGCTGTTTGAGGCGCTACCGCTCCCATATTATTAATTCCATCCGTAAGAAGAATAATGACTTTGCTTTTTGCTTTGCTGTCTTTTACCCGGCTGATGGAAGTAGCAAGGCCCATTCCGATCGCGGTTCCGTCAGCCACCATTCCGGTCTTGATTTCGCTCATCAGGTTTTTGATGATCGCATGATCGGTGGTAAGCGGGCATTGGGTGAAACTTTCCCCGCTGAAAACCACCAGGCCGATACGGTCGTTTGGACGTGCATCAATAAAGTCCATAGCGACTTCTTTTGCCGCTTCCACACGATTGGGTTTGAAATCCTTTGCGAGCATACTGGCGGAAATATCCATCGCCAGTACGATGTCAATTCCTTCTGTTGTAATATTTTTCCAGCTTGTTCTTGACTGCGGCCTGGCCAGCACAACGATCAGCAACCCGATGGCGATCATCTTCATCGCATACATAAAATGGCGCAGGTATTCTTTATACGATCTGCCGGTTCCTGTGAAATTACTGAACGAAGAGAATTTTATCTCGCTGTAATTGTTTCTGAATAGATAAGAAGCAATGAGCAATGGGATCAGAACCAATAACCATAACAGCATCGGCTGGGCAAACGATATGTTACTGAAGAAATTCATCCGATGTCGTTCGTTTTGCCCCCGCCCTGAAGGGAGTTATTATCCTTGTCCTCCCCCTTTAGGGAAGGGGCTTCTTCTTTCTTTGTGGACATTACAAATTCAATAGCATTGGCAAGGCTCATCTCATTTTCATTGGGCAGAGGTTGTTCCTTTGCAAATTTCACAAGATCAGAAAGGAAAAGAATGTTCCGCAGTTTCATTTTTTGTTCGTCGCTTGCATCGGCCGTACGGAATGAATACATGATTTCATCCGTAACCTGCTCCATTGCGTTGATGTAAAAACGGTACTCAATGTACTGGCGGATGATATCTGAAACTCTTGAATGATATTCTTTTAGTTTGCCCTGCTGCCATAATTTTTCTTCCCTGAGTTTTTCCAGCGACTCCAGTGCCGTTACGTGCGGAGGAATCTTCGGAATGATAATTTCAGGGACAGGTTTTTTCTTCCGGGCCTTCAGATAATACCTTACCAAATAGATCAGCAATGCGAGAACAGCAGCTGCCCCAAGCCCCCAATAAACATAAGGCAAGTATTCTTTCCAGGAGAAAGGAACTTCGATGGGAGGCTTGATGTCCATAATATTTTTTGTCGTATCAACAGGAACGGTGTTGACAGTAAAAAGTATGGGTTCTGTTTCAAACGATTTGCTTGAATCTCCGCTTACCGAAAAACGGAAAGGAGGAATTGCATAATAACCCGAATCGAAGGAAGTAATGATGATCGTTTGCTTTTGCACCAGCGAACCCATATCATTTGAGTCGGGAACCGACTTCTCAATTTTTGATTGTCCGACAACTTCAATTTGTTTGATGAGTGTATCAGCAATTATCGGAAATGAGATTTTTACATTTCCCTGGTTTGTTTTGTATTCCGCTTTGAGCGTGATCCGGGCCTGCTGGCCGATGAGGATGGCGTTCGTATCAAGCGTTGCAGTGACAGTTATCTGCTGCGCAGACAAGCAAGAAGTAAAAAGGAAGAAGGCAGATGTGAGAAAAGAAAATAGGGGTTTCGTTCCATTACTAAAAAATGGAAAATACTTTTGCCTTTTGCCTTTTACCTTTTGCCTTGTTGTCATCTCTTGCTTTCTCTTTTCTTGAATAAATTCATCAATGGCCTTATGTAGGATTCCGAGGTGCCGATCGTTGCTGAATCAATTCCGCAGCGGGTGAAAATTTCTTTCAGTCGGGCATCGCGTTTTACCGAGGAGAGTGCATACTGATCCCGTACTTTCGGATCCGATGTATTGATCCATTTTAATTTTCCGGTTTCAGCATCAAGAACACGGATCAATCCCACATCGGGAAGTTCTTTTTCTCTTTTGTCGGAAATGCGTAATGCGACCAGGTCATGTTTTTTGTTAGCGATCTTAAGGGCCTCGCTGTCGCGTTTGTTTTCACGGGTTAGTTTTTCATCAATAAAATCAGAGATCAGGAAAGCGATGCTCCGTTTCTTGATGACATTGGTGAAATATTTAAGCGCCAACTCAATATCTGTTCCTTTCGATGTAGGCGTAAAATCAATAAGTTCCCGGATGATCCGGAGAATATGTGATTTTCCTTTTTTAGGCGGAATGAACTTTTCGATCTTGTCTGAGAATAATATAACTCCTGTTTTATCATTGTTCTGAATAGCGGAAAAAGCAAGCACCGCGCAGATCTCGGTCATCATGTCTTTCTTCAGTTCCTTTTGTGTTCCGAAGTTCTCAGAAGCACTCACATCCACCAATAACATTACGGTCAGTTCACGCTCTTCTTCAAAAACTTTTATGAAAGGACTGTTAAAGCGTGCCGTTACGTTCCAGTCAATGGCGCGTATATCATCGCCGGGCTGGTATTCGCGCACTTCGCTGAAGGCCATTCCCTTTCCTTTGAACGCACTATGGTATTCACCGGAAAAGATCTGGCTGGAAAGACCACGCGTCTTTATTTCGATCTTTCGGACTTTCTTTATTAGCTCTGTTGTTTCCATTAATCCTACTAATTACGAATTGACGAATTACGAATCTCTCTCAAAACGAATTATTCGTAATTCGGAGATTCGTTATTCGTAATGCTAGGGTACTTCTACCGCATTCAGTGTTTCGCTCATGTTATTCCGATCTTCCGTGCTTTTTTTATTTTTTTTGTTTCCATTAATCCTACTAATTACGAATTGTCGAATTAGGAATCTCTCTCAAAACGAATTATTCGTAATTCGGAGATTCGTTATTCGCAGCACTAGGGTACTTCTACCGCATTCAGAATTTCACTCACGATCGTTTCGCTGGTAATGTTTTCCGCTTCCGCTTCATAGGTCAACCCAACGCGGTGGCGAAGCACATCATGGCAAACGGCGCGTACATCTTCAGGTATCACATACCCTCTGCGTTTGATAAATGCATAGGCTTTAGAAGCCAGCGCCAGGTTGATACTTGCACGAGGGGAAGCGCCATAACTTATCAAAGAAGAAAATTTTGAAAGCTTGTACTCGCCGGGAGTTCTTGTAGCGAAAACAATATCTACGATGTATTTTTCAATTTTCTCATCCATGTATACTTCACGGACGATATTGCGTGCCTTAACAATGTCTTCCGGTTTAAGAATACAGGATGGTGTGGGATAATGCTCTCCAATGTTCATACGGATGATCTTTTTCTCTTCTTCTTTGTTCGGGTACCCAATTACTACTTTCAGCATGAAACGATCCACTTGTGCTTCAGGCAACGGATACGTGCCTTCCTGCTCGATCGGGTTTTGAGTAGCGAGAACCAGGAAGGGTTCAGGAAGTTTGAATGTCGTATCACCGATAGTCACCTGTTTCTCCTGCATGGCTTCCAGTAAGGCGCTCTGCACTTTAGCGGGCGCCCGGTTGATCTCATCGGCGAGAATAAAATTCGCAAACACAGGCCCTTTTCGAACGGTGAATTCTTCTTTCTTCTGATTGTAGATCAACGTGCCGATCAGATCGGCCGGAAGGAGGTCGGGCGTGAACTGGATCCGCCTGAAATCAGCTTGAATGCAGGAAGCCAGCGATTTTATTGCCAGCGTCTTTGCAAGGCCCGGAACACCTTCTAAAAGAATATGTCCATTGGAAAGCAAACCGATAAGTAAACGGTCAACCATGTATTTCTGACCTACGATCACCTTATCCATTTCCAGGTTGATGAGGTCGATAAATGCGCTTTCGCGCTGGATCCTGTCGTTGAGTTCTTTAATGTCGGTCATATTAGTTCTTTTTATTTTTACACAAATTTAACTAGTAGTGAAGGAATTGATTTTCATAAGTTTGTTAAAAAGTGTTAAGACTGGGCTCTCTGACGGTAGGCAACAATCACTGATATTTGCGTATTATGAGTAAATTCGTAAACCTATTATGAGAGCGGTTTTTATTCTTACCCTGTTTACTTTGACCCTTAAGGGCCTATCCCAGGTATCTGCCGGGCCGAAGTTTCAACTGAACTTTTCCAATGTTGCAGGAGGAGAAAAAGATGCAGGCAATAAATATAAACTTGGATTTAATGCCGGTGCATTCATTAATATTCAGCTTAGCGATTTGCTCGATTTTCATCCGGAAATGCTTTATTCAACAAGAGGGTATAAACTGCAGAAATCCATTGGTTCTAAAGACACAAATATTACACACCGGTTTTCTTATATTGATTTTCCGATCCTTGGGATCATTCATGTAGGAGACAACGGATTCATTGAAGCCGGGCCGCAGATCGGTTATTTAGCCAACGATAAAATGAAAGGATCCGTTGTTTCCTCTTCTGTTGTTCAAAAGGTGGATACCGGAAATGTATATGGATTTAATACAACCGAATATTCGTTGGTGGTTGGAGGGGGATATAAATTCAATTTCAAATTGTCTGCAGGCGTAAGGTTTGTTTACGGATTATCGAAAATTTACACGAGCGGTCAATATTCTCATAACATTTCCTTCGGGATTTCTATCGGGTATTATTTTGGCGGAGCGAGTCCTTCAGGCAGAGGCGGGAATGTCTATAAGCGGATATAAATTTATTTTGTTCTTTTTGTTTGTATTTATACATTCGCCAAATGTTTTTTAAAGCTATCCCCATGAAACAAAAAACTTTTTTACTGATTTTATTTTCTATTTCCTGCTTGTGGTCTTTCGCCCAGTTGTCGGGCGGGGTCAGGGCCGGCGGGAATTTTACGAACATACTCGGACCCAACTCCAAGGACTTTAAATTCAAACCGGGGTTTCATGCCGGCGCCTATATGGAATATGATTTTGCAACTCACTTGTCCTTTCAGGCGGAAGGTGTTTATTCCGTGAAAGGATACAGACAAAAATATACAAGAACGACCAATATTATGATCTCTACTATTTCAGAAGATGTCAATGTATTATATAGTCTTTCCTATATTGATGTTCCATTAATACTCAATATTAATTTCGGGTCGATGGGTTCATATATTGGTTTTGGCCCCCAGGTATCTTTTCTGGTGTCGGCAAAATGGGATGGAGAAAACTCCACCACTACGACTTTTACAAATCCTCCAAGGTCGGTCAGCACGACTTCTACTGTATCGGGTGTTGGAACGGACGGACTGAACCCGGTGGATTTTGGTGTGATCTTCGGCCTTGGCTCTAAATTTGAAAATGGAATGGAATACTGCCTGCGCGGCGGGTACGGGTTAACAAATGTATTTGACCCTCACCAGGCGGCTACTTCAGAGGTTTACCATAATCTTGTTTTGTCTGCAACCATTGGTTACGCCTTTGGCCAGACTTCCGGAAGTTATGTATCGCACAAAGGATACAGTAAGAAGAAAAAAAGAAGAAGACATTAATATCCCACTACTATGAAAAAAATATTTTTAGCTGTTTTATTTCTTTCAGGCCTTGGAATTTTCCAATCGAATGCACAGTTCCAGGCAGGACTGGTACTCGGCCTTGATGTTCCGGTCGGAGGTTTTTCTTCCTGGTACAGGCCCGGAATCTGTTTCGGTGCAACCGGGAAATATTCGGTAAATGAAAAAATGGTTGTAGGTGGAAATCTGCATTATAATTCTTTTAGCGGAGACCGGTTCCAGGATCCTTACTATTATGATAACTGGAGGAACAAAGCATCCGTCACTGCATTTACCGGGCTCTTCCATTATTATTTTTCTGAGGATAAATTAAAACCCTATGCAGGAGCTGACCTTGGATTTTATTTCTGGAGGTCAAGATATTATTACAATTATTACTGGGTCAATCCGGCAGGCAATCATGTTTATAAATACGATTACCATACTGCTCATGGAACGGCTTTGGGCATTGCTCCTACGGGAGGCATTACCTATGATATCACGGACAAGCTGGTGTTTGACGGGAACGTGAAATTTAATTTAATGATCACTGAGGCAAACCTGAATTATGTGGGATTTAATCTAGGTCTGTTTTACAAGTTTGGAGAGTAGGCGCTTCTCCAAAGAATTTCATTATTCGTATCTTCGTCTCCAATTAATTTTCACTGATGCTTTACCGGTATTTCATAAAAGTTTCTTTTGACGGCGCCCGTTACAACGGATGGCAGGTGCAGGAAAATGCTTCCCAGACGGTTCAGCAAAAGATCAATGAAGGGTTGTCAAAACTTCTGAATGAGGAGATCGAAGTTCAAGGCTGCTGCCGGACGGATGCAGGAGTTCATGCAAAAGAATTATTTGCCCATTTTGATTCACAAAAAAAGAACCTTCATAACGATGTTCATACCGATTGGATCTACCGGTTCAATAAAATGATTCCGGCCGATATTGCCATTAATAAAATATTTTCCGTTAAGGACGATGCAAATGCGCGTTACGATGCCACTTCGCGGATGTACCAGTATTTCATTCACCCGGAACGGAATCCTTTTCTGGTCGGCCGTTCTTATTTTTATTACAGCGAACTGGATATCCCTTTAATGAACCGGGCATCAAAACTGTTGTTGAAGCAAACGGATTTCACCTCTTTCAGTAAGCTGAATATACAGGCTAAAACCAAGATCTGCAAGATCAAAAAAGCGGAATGGAAAAAAGATAAAGAGGGGAATCTTATCTTTACTATCAAAGCCGATCGGTTCCTCAGGGGAATGGTCCGTATGATCGTGGGCACGATGATCTTGCTGGGCAAGAATAAAATAAGTTTGGATGATTTCAGGGAGATACTTGAAAGTAAAGATTGCCGTAACGCCGCGGCGCTTGCACCGGCAGGAGGATTGTACCTGGCAAAAGTTGAATTTCCAAAAAGAATATTTCTAAAATGAGCACAGAAGTTCAGCAGAAATTTTCATTTGCTCTTTTAATGAGAGTGCTTTCATATGCGAAGCCGTACAAGCGCATGTTCTTTTTTGCATTTCTCACGGCAGTAATACTGGCCGTTCTTTCTCTGGCTACGCCGATGCTCACCCGTTATTCGATAGACGAATGCATTTTGCGTAAGGATCCTGAAAAATTATTGGATACCATTCTGGTCATGCTGGGTTTTTTGCTTCTTCAAACCGTGCTCCAGTTTTCTAATGAGTATTTATCGGGATGGCTGGGACAAACCATTATCCGCGATATGCGCACAAAGGTTTTCACGCAGATCAACCGCCTGCATCTCCAATATTTCGATAAAACGCCTATAGGAACGCTGGTGACACGGGTGATCTCCGATATGGAAGCGGTTGCGGATATTTTCTCCGAAGGCGTATTGGTGATCTTCAGCGACTTCCTGAAAATAATAGCCATTATATCGATGATGTTCTTTATTGAATGGCGATTGACACTCATCAGCCTGGCTGTTTTTCCTTTTTTGCTTATAGGGGCCAATATGTTTAAGAACGGCGTGAACAAATCCTTCAACGAAGTAAGAACACAGATCGCCCGGCTGAATGCATTTGCACAGGAACATATTGAAGGAATGAGTATCGTTCAGATATTCAACCGGGAAGAAGAAGAACTGAAAAAGTTCAAACGCATTAACGCCGAGCATCGCAATGCGAATGTGAAGTCCAACTGGTATTACTCCATATTTTTTCCGTTCATCGAAATTCTATCTTCCGTTTCTATAGCGCTGATTATCTGGTGGGGCGGGCGGGGAGTGGTGCAGAACCATGTTTCATTGGGAAATATTACCGAGTTCATTATGTACATCAACCTGCTTTTTCGCCCGATACGATTGATCGCAGACCGGTTCAACACGCTGCAGATGGGGATCGTTGCCAGCGATAGGGTATTTAAAGTAATGGACACGGTAAATCCGATCGAAGCAAACGGAAACGTGGTGATGACAGAGCGAAAAGGCAGCGTAGAATTTAAAAATGTATGGTTCGCTTACAATAACGAGGATTGGGTTCTTAAGAATGTTTCCTTGTCCGCAAAGCAAGGCGAGACCGTTGCGATAGTAGGCGCTACCGGATCGGGAAAATCAACGATAGTAAGTTTGATAAATCGATTTTATGAATACAGCAAAGGCGAGATACTGATCGATCATGTGAACATACGTGAGTACGAATTGAGATCGTTGAGAAGCCAGATCGGAATTGTTTTACAGGAGGTTTTTCTTTATTCCGATACCATCGCCAATAATATTTCACTGGGGAACCCGGAAATTTCCCGCCAGCAGATCATCGACGCGGCAAAACAAGTAGGAGCGCATGAATTCATCATGCGGCTGCCGGGCAATTACGATTACAACGTGATGGAACGCGGAGCGACATTGTCAGTAGGGCAGAGGCAGCTGATCTCATTTATCCGGGCTTACTTATACGATCCGGCAATTCTCATCCTGGATGAAGCCACCTCCAGCATTGATACAGAATCCGAGGTTTTAATTCAGCGGGCAACTGAATTACTCATGAAAGACAGAACCAGCCTTGTGATCGCACATCGCCTGGCAACTATTCAGAAAGCAGATAAAATAATTGTTCTCGATAAAGGCGAGATCATCGAAACCGGAACCCATCATGAACTTCTTGCCAAGAATGGATATTACCGGAAGCTTTTTGAAATGCAGTTTATAAAAGAAGAAGCGGCCTGATCTATTTTTTTGAGATCGCCATCAATCCGGCAAAAGTCAGCACGCCGTTTACGATCAGCAGTTCGTTTCCGAATAGATAACCACCAAACAGTGTTTTTGAATTTACGTCGAGTAAATAGCAGAGCACCGGTGCGATAAGGCAGGCGTAAGGAACAAATTTATCTTTCACATTTCGTTTGGTAAGTATTCCGAAGAAAAATAATCCGAGCAGCGGGCCGTACGTGTAGTTGGCGACTTTGAAAAGTTGCCGGACGACCGCTTCGTCATTTATAATTCTGAAGATCACGATCACCAGTAATAATAAAATTGCAAAACCAATATGAACCGTCTTTCTTAAAAAGAGCTTCCGTTCTTCCGATAATTCTTTTCGTGATTCAAACCCGAGAAAGTCAATGCAGAAGGAAGCGGTGAGCGCGGTCAACGCACCGTCAGCGCTTGGATAAGCAGCGGAGATCAATCCGATAATGAAGAACAATGCCGATAACGTTCCGAGATGCTGAAGTGCAATAGTGGGAAAGAGATCATCGGTTGTGCGTTCGGGGACTGAAATTCCTTTTGTTGTGATGAATAAATAGAGAAGGGCGCCGAGACAGAGAAAAATAAAATTCACGATGAGCAGGACGAAACTGAACGTGAGCACATTCTTTTTTGCTTCGCCGATGTTCTTGCAGGAAATATTCTTCTGCATCATCTCCTGGTCCAAACCGGTCATGGCAATGGCGATGAACATACCGCCGAAAAAATGTTTCGGGAAGAATGTTTTGGACTGCCAGTCGGTGACAACGATCTTTGAGTAAACAGAATCTTTGACCGCGGTCACCATGTCGCCGAAGCCGAAATCCAGCTGGCGGCAGATCAGGAATACAGAAAGCACCAGCGAAAGAAGCATGAACGTGGTTTGCAGGGAATCGGTCCACACAATTGTCTTTACCCCGCCTTTGAATGTGTAGGCGAGGATCAGCAAAATAAAAATTCCGGTCGTCACCGCAAACGGAACGCCCCATGCATCGAAGACAAATATCTGCAGCACATTGATGACAATGAACAACCGGAACGAGGCGCCGATGGTTCTGGATAGTATAAAAAAGAAAGCGCCTGTCTTGTAAGAATAAATTCCTAACCGTTGTTTGAGATAGGAATAAATGGAAGTAAGATTTAATTTGTAATAAATTGGCAGCAGCACAAAGGCGATCACAAAAT
>JAHEYJ010000031.1 GCA_023251675.1 Bacteroidota bacterium | reverse complement strand
AACAAGTCCATTCACCTATGTATGGTCCGGCGGGCAATCCACTTCTTCAATTACAGTTCCTGCTGGAAATTATTCGGTTACGGTTACCGATGCGAACGGTTGTACTTCAGCCCAATCGGTTTCGGTTACACAACCGGCGGCGCTTACTACGAGTGTTTCTGCTACAGGAACCAACTGTGGAGCAACTACAGGAACAGCGGCAGTGGCAGCGGCAGGAGGAACGGGTACATTAACTTATTTATGGACTCCCGGCGGACAAAACACTTCCGGCATTTCCAACCTGGGAGCAGGAACGTACTCGTGCACTATAACCGATGCGAACGGGTGTTCCAGTGTTTTGTCGGCGGTTGTGAATAATCTCAACGGGCCCAACGCAAGCATTACGGCGCAGACAAATAATAATTGCTTCGGAGAATCCAATGGAACAGCAGCAGCGGCAGCGGCAGGAGGCACTTCTCCTTATACTTATTTATGGAATACAACGCCGCCTCAAGCAAGCGCCAATGCAACCGGACTTGCCGCCGGAACATATACGGTGGTTGTTACCGACGCAACCGGATGCACTAATACGCAGACGGTCACCATCACGCAGCCGCCTGCGATTTCACCCACCGTCACCGCAACAACAATTACTGTGACTCCGGGAGGTTCTTCTACGCTCACTGCATCAGGAGGTATATCGTATGTGTGGAACAACGGAGCAGGCTCTACCGCAACGGTTACCGTTTCTCCGAATGTGACCACGCATTATTGCGTCATTGCTTCGGATGCAAACGGGTGTTCAGATTCTGCCTGCGTAACGGTTTATGTAATTGAACCCTGTGTGAACACCTATTATTTACCAAACGCATTTTCTCCCAACAACGATGCGGATAATGATTACCTGCAGGTTTTCTTTCAGGATGTTTCCTGTATAAAGGAATACAAGCTGGGTGTTTATGACCGTTGGGGAGAAAAGGTATTTTATTCGGAAGTCGCTTCAACAAAATGGGACGGTGTGTATAAAGGTAAAATGATGGATCCGCAGGTGCTGGCGTATTACCTGCACATTATTTTCAACGACGGAACCGCAGTGGATAAGGAGGGGAATATTAGTTTGATGAAGTAAATCCGATCTTCGGTAAGAAATGGTGAAATAGTCACAGCCGTTGGCTGACCTGTTTCACCATTCTTTCTTTCCATTCCCTGAATGTGCCGTCAATAATTTTTTCTCTTGCCTCTCGCATGAGCGAAGCGAAAAAGGCAAGGTTGTGCACGCTCGCGATCATCGAAGCAAGCATTTCATCGGCAAAGTTCAGATGGCGCAGATAGGCTTTCGAATATTGGTTGTCTATATACGAAGTTCCTTCCGGATCGATAGGGGAGAAGTCGTTCATGTATTTCGCGTTGCGAATCGTTATGGTTCCGTTTCGGGTGAACAGCATTCCGTTCCGTGCATTGCGCGTGGGCATCACGCAGTCGAACATATCAATGCCAAGGGCAATGCATTCCAGCAGCTGCTCCGGTTTGCCCACGCCCATCAGGTAACGTGGTTTTTCATGAGGAAGAATTCCACACACTACTTCGGTCATCGCAAACATGTCATCCTGAATTTCTCCAACGGATAATCCGCCGATCGCATTTCCCTCACAATTCTGTGAAGCAATGAATTCAGCCGACTGAATGCGCAGGTCTTTGTAAACGCTTCCCTGCACGATTGGAAATAATGATTGGTCGTAACCGTACTTTCCCTGTGTTTCGTCAAATCTTTTTTTGCACCGAGCCAGCCACCGATGCGTCATCTCCATGGATTTTTTTGCGTATTCATATTCACAGGGATACGGCGTGCATTCGTCAAACGCCATGATGATATCGGCGCCGATCGTTCGCTGAATGTCAATTGCCGATTCCGGAGAGAAGAAATGCACGGAGCCGTCAATGTCGGATGAAAACTTAACGCCTTCTTCCGTTATTTTCCGCATGGGCTTTGCGCCCGGCTGTGATTTCCTGCGTTCATCCGCAAGCGAAAATATCTGGAACCCGCCGCTGTCGGTAAGAATCGGAAGGTCCCAACCGATAAACTTATGAAGTCCTCTGGCTTTTTCGATCACGTCAATGCCGGGTTTGAGATAAAGATGATAGGTGTTGCCAAGAATTATTTTCGCCCGGATATCCTCTTTCAGTTGATGCTGGTAGACCGCTTTCACCGTGCCGCGTGTTCCAACAGGCATGAAGACAGGCGTTGGAATTTTCCCGTGGGCAGTAGTTATTTCTCCGGCGCGCGCTTTGGTTTGGGAATCGGTATGTTCAATTCTGAAATTCATATTCCTGGTTACGAATTACAAATCAATAACGAATAGTACGAAATGAATGCAATATAATTTTTATCCAAGTGGTTATTGGTAATATTCGTAAACCATTCGTTAATTAGTACGCAGTGAATGTTGAGAACAATGTTAAAATCTGTCAAAGATAATTTATAAACGAAGAGCACCTCACAGTAACTTCGTCCAATTATTTAATACTCGTTTTGTGCCTCCATTCAATTTACATTTTCTCCTCTTTTGCTTTTTCTGTCTTACCATCCTGGTCCTGCTTTGGTATTACCTTTATTATTTTGCACGGCTTTCTTTTTACAAGGAGAAAACTCTTCTGCCTATAGCTTTTAAGGAGGTGCCGGTCTCAGTGGTCATCTGTGCCCGGAATGAAGACCATAATCTCCCGGAATGCCTTCCGCTGATTTTATCACAGGATTATCCGTCCTATGAAGTAGTGGTGGTGAACGATTGTTCCTGGGATAACACGCCCGATATTCTTCGCGAGTTTGAAAAAAAATATAAACATCTTAAGGCCATAACGATAAAGGAAGACCCCAAGCATCATCACGGAAAAAAATTCGCTTTGATGGTGGGGATCAAAGGAGCAACACACGAATACCTTTTGCTGACCGATGGCGATTGCAAAGTGCTGAGCGATCAATGGCTTAAAAAAATGATGAGCAAGTTCTCGGCAGAAAAAGAAATTGTACTCGGTTACAGCAAGTATAAAAAGCTCCCCGGGTTCCTGAATAAACTTATTCGCTTTGATACATTCCATATAGCGCTGCAATATCTTTCTTTCGCAATGGCAGGGAGCCCGTATATGGGTGTTGGCAGAAACCTTGCGTACAAAAAATCATTATTCTTTAATAATAAAGGTTTTGCATCGCATTACCATATTGAATCGGGCGATGACGATTTGCTTATCAATGAAATAGCAACCGGCGCTAACACGGCTATTGAAATTTCTGCGGAGAGCTTCACGGAATCACGGGTGAAAAAAGAGTACAAGGGATGGGTGGAGCAGAAGCGCAGGCACCTGACTACCTGGACGAACTATAAATTATCCGATAAGATCAGGCTGGGGATTTACACCTTTGCCCAGGTCTTTTTCTGGTTATCCTTTATCGTAATGATCGCATTATGCGGGCAACAGTTGTTCTCAGCCTATGATTTATACCTCGTACTGGGGTTGTTCGGATTCCGGATCATCGCCCAGCTTATTGTATTCAGAATGGCCATGGAAAAGTTGAAAGAGAAAGATTTATTCTTAATTTCGTTGCTTGCGGAGTTGTTTTTGATAGGCTTTTACCCTTTATTGGCGCTGTCAAATAAACTATTCCGCAGGAAAAAATGGAAATGAACCTGCATTCAAATCTTTCTGCAAAGGCATCCCATGACTGGAAACTGGTTCAGCGCGCTTTGAAGAAGAGCGACCAGAAGGCGTATGCAGAATTAATGGGGCGTTACAAAGACACCATTTTTTTTATGCTCCTTAAAATGGTCCGGGACAAAGACAATGCGGATGATCTCACCATCGAGGCTTTTGGAAAGGCATTCAGAAATCTTCATCAATATACGCCGGACTACGCATTCAGTACCTGGCTTTTTAAAATTGCCACCAACAATTGTATAGATTTCATCCGCAGAAGAAAAGAGGCAATTTCACTTGACCGCACTTATGAAACTGCAGATGGCGACCAGGTTTCTTATGAGCCAAGATCGGATACGCTTAATCCGGAAGAAAAAGCAATCAAGAAGCAGAAGATCAAACTGATGCGGTCGGTAGTTGCAAAATTACAGCCACGGTACCGGACCTTGGTAGAACTCAGGTATTTTGAAGAAAAATCCTACGAGGAAATTGCAAGGGAACTGGATTTGCCAATTGGAACGGTGAAGGCTCAGTTATTCCGTGCACGAGACCTGCTTTATCATACACTCCGGAATATGCACGGGAAGATTTGATCTTTGATACGCAAACCATTATTTGTTGCCCTGAGTGGCCGGTGCAGATTTCTTTTCAAGTTTTGAATCAATCCAGTCGAGTAACGTTTCTCCCAGGTTTCGGTCAATGTTATACTCTTTCATTTCTTTCGATACAAAATCTTTCATCTCGATCAGGTCCTTTTGAATATGCGGAGGATTGTTCTTGAACTGGAAAATCTTGGAAAGGCTATGAATTATTTTCACATGAGCAGGATTCCTGGTCTTTTCATTCTGGTAATGCCGGATGTAAGACCGTTCCCTGCTTTGAAATAAATTCACGGATTCGTTTTCATAAATGCAGACCAGGGAAAGCAGGTGGGTGTTTTGAAGAATATCGACACGCATGCCGTGAAACTCCTGGAATATTTTCTCCAGCCAGCGGAAAGCAGTTTTGTATTCATGCATGAACATAAAACGGAGCGCCAGGTTGTAGTAAAGGATCATTCGCGACTCACTGTCGAACATTTTATCATATAATTCAATGCCTTCGGAGATCCGCGCTTGCGTGGTTTGAAACCGGTGAACCTCATGATCAACAAGCGTGAGGTGGGTTTCGGCTTCAATGTAATTCAGAAAGATGAGCGACTTTTCAAAAAGATTTTGTGCGGCGGATTTCTCAATGTACATTTTGCCGAGTTCCTGTAACGCATTTTTCGCTTTTCCGAATTGTCCTGTTTCAGAGGAGAAAATGCAATAGTATTTCAGGCAGTTAATATACGCCGGTGAATGGGCCTTTTCATAGGATTCCATTTCCCGGATCAGGATCATTTGCTTTTCGGTGTGGATCAGGGATCGCTGATAATCATGATGCATCAGTTCTCCCAGGATTGAGGTTACTTCGTGAAATACTATCTTGGCTTTTTTGGTGAGTGCATTTTTCTCATTCGTGAAATAAGAAGACTCTTCGATGTGCTTTAATATTTTAAATGTTTCATCGTCCAGGTGGCTGCCTGCATTCTTTTTCAATGCAACTGAAATATGGTTAAGATGATTGTTGTATGCATTCAGGTTAATGATCTTTTCATGAATGCTGTTTTCCTTCGCTTCTATTTTCTGGATCTCTCTGAAAAATTCAACATGAGAAGAGGAGCTGCGGTTGACGATGGTTTTTCGAAGCGTGCAAAGAATGCCCTGCCGGTACAGGTCTTCATATTTTTCTGCCAGTTTTTCTGCTTTATTTAAATGGTAATGTGTGTACTGATGAAGTCCTTTAAGAATAAAATTCTTGATGATCCGGATGTGATTTCCAATAGCGATTTCTATTTCACGTGAATAATTGTAATCGATCAGGCAACGGAGTATGAATTCAAAAAGATAATTGCAGCGTATAATTAATTTTACTGTACTGTCAAACTCAGCATGAGAAACAATCTTCTCTTCATTAAGATCGTTTTGTTTTTTTAATAGATTAAAAAGCATTAAGTCGATCTTTCCTTTTTTTGATCTCTGTTTGGAAAGTTCGATAGATATATATCTTTTTTCTGTTTTAGACAGAGAGTGAATTAAGTGATGAAGTTTAATAAGCCCTTTCATATTTTTTAATATAGCCTGCAAATGTAGTTATTTCAGAATATCAGGATTAAATTTTATATAGCGTTGTAAACCAGTAAGATAAATAATATTCTAATGACATAGAAAATATAGTAAATGTCTTTTTTTGTTTTCCAGTACCTGCTAATGAATCTACTTTTGACAAGTAAAAGAAACCATCATTTCAATCAAACCAATAAACACATTATCATGAAAAAACTATTACAATTGGCTGCAGTAATTGCACTTACATTCTGTACAGTTGAATCAAAAGCCCAGCTTGCTGACGGAAGTACAGCACAAAATTTCACGTTTACCGATATGAACGGTAACACACAGGATCTGTATACCTACCTCAATGCAGGAAAAGTTGTAGTAATTGATGTTTCAGCAACATGGTGCAATCCTTGCTGGAACTATCATAATTCAGGCAATCTTGAAAATTTTTATAATACATACGGCCCCTCCGGAACTAATCAGGCAATGGTATTATTTATTGAAGGAGACGGCGCTACCAATGATGCTTGCATGACAAATTCAGCCGGATGTACAGGCGGCACCTCACAAGGCAACTGGGTTTCAGGCACTCCATATCCAATGTGCAACCCGGCAAGTGCGATGATCACTCCCTTTAATACTAATTATGCAATTGCCTATTTCCCTACCATGTACATGATCTGTCCGGACAAAAAAACAACAAAGGTCGATCAGTTTACCACCGCTAACCTTGCAGCGGCTATGAATGCTACCTGCCCTCCGCCAACGGCTGTGAATGACGCGGGTATAAATGCTGTTACTTCTCCCAGTCCATTTGTTTGCGGAACAACATTTATTCCGGTAGTGACCTTACGAAATTTTGGTTCGTCCACTCTTACATCCTGTACTGTAAATTATAAGATCGACAGCAATACCCCCCAGACGTATCCTTGGACAGGAAGCCTTGCTGCGGGCACTTCTATTTATTCAACTACAGGAATAACGACTATTACGCTTCCCGCTATGACGGTTGCATTGGGCAATCATACATTTACGGTTTACTCCAGCAGCCCGAATGGTACAACGGACGGAAATACGGCCAATGATACTAAAACATTATCTTTTGCGGCTGTAACGCCAACCACTTCTCCGGTAGCCGAAGGCATGGAGAGCACTTTTCCTTCAAGTGTATGTGCTGTAGTGAATCCGGATAATTCTACAACATGGACGAAGAGTGCGCCGGGCGGATTCGGTACAAGCAGCAATTCTGCAAAGATGGATTGCTATAATTATGCTGCTTCGGGCGCAGTCGATTACCTGTTGCTTACACCAATGAATTTTTCATCATCAGCTACCCCTGCGCTTACTTTCAATGTTGCTTATGCGCCTTATGATGCTACTTATTTTGAGCAATTAGACGTAGAAGCAAGTACGGATTGCGGCACAACATGGACAAATGTATATTCCAAATCCGGAAGCACCCTGGGTACTGTTGCAGCGACTACTACGGCATTCACTCCAACAGCTGCGCAGTGGAGAGCTGAAACAGTCAGCTTAAACAGTTATGCCGGACAAGCCAGTGTAATGGTGCGGTTTAAATGCACAAACAATTACGGAAATAACATGTATGTGGACGATATTAACCTCTCCGCAGCAAGTTCTGTTAATGATTTTGATTTAAGCTCCTCCATTTCTGTATATCCCAATCCTTCCAGCGGAAATGTTTTTGTGAACATTAATCTTCCTGGTCCGGTATCCGCGGATTTGAAAGTGACCAACCTAATGGGCGAAACAGTGCTGGAATCAAAAAACAATTCGCAGTCTACTATTAAATTGGATTTAAGCAAAGTTTCCGGTGGCATGTACTTTGTAGAAGTCAGATCTGAAAATGCAAAAACAACTAAAAAGATCATTTTAAACAAATAGGTTGATTGCGGTCGATTTAAGTTCTTGAATTTATTTTCAAATCAGTCCCGGATATTCTCCGGGACTGATTATTTTTGAGGCGATAAAACCAAATACTATGAACACTATTCTTAAATCAGTAATTGTAATTTTGATTCTTGCCTCTTTCGTTTCTGATAACGAAAGAAAAATCCCATCGGTGGATCTGAAAACGCTTGACGGTAAAACAGTAAACTCATCCAAGTTTTCAAATGACGGAAAACCCATGATCATCAGTTTTTGGGCAACCTGGTGCAGTCCTTGCAAGAAAGAACTTAATACGGTTGCGGAAGTTTACAGCGATTGGCAGAAAGAAACAGGTGTTAAACTCATTGCCATTTCCATAGATGATTCAAAAAGTTCTTCAAACGTAGCTCCGTATGTGAATTCAAAAGCATGGGAATATGAATCCTATCTTGATGTAAATTCTGATTTCAAGCGTGCCATGAATGTGAATAATCCACCGCATACATTTATTGTGGATGGATCCGGAAATATTGTTTGGCAGCATGTTGGTTTTAAGGAAGGAGATGAAGCCCAGTACATTGAAGTGGTTCGTAAGATTGTGAAAGGAGAAAAAATTGAACATTGATTTTTAGCATACAAATTAACGAATGTGCGCATTCGTTACATTCGTAACAGATTTGTTAATTAGTATCCAGAAATGTATTTAGTATGAATAAAAATATCTTTCTAGTTCCGGTATTTTCCTTTATTTCCATATTTTCTTTTTCGCAGGATAACTCGGCCCCGGCAAACAACGCCGGAGAGATCCACGGCAACATGCAGATGGATGCGCAATACTATAATCCCGATTCATCCATTGGCGCCCCTCCGGTTCCTGAAAAAATGCTGATGAATAGTTTTGCAAATATCAATTACACCAAAGGAAATTTCTCGGCAGGCCTTCGGTACGAAAGTTATCTTAATACCATCCAGGGATATGATTCACGCTATAAATTGAATTCAATACCGTATCGGTATGCTAAATATACCGTTAGTGAACTGGAAGTAACCGTAGGAAGTTATTATGAGCAGTTTGGCAGCGGTATGATCCTTCGTGCTTATGAAGAAAAAGGGTTGGGCATTGATAATGCGTTTGACGGCTTGCGTTTAAAATATACTTCGCATGGTTTTTATTTGAAAGGATTGATCGGTACGCAGCGGAATTATGGGACACAAGGCCCCGGTATCGTACGGGGTTTTGACGGCGAAGTTCATTTAAGCGAACTGTTCCCAAAGTGGAATGAAGCGCCCACACAGATTGTTCTGGGCGGAAGCTTCGTAAGTAAATACCAGAGTGGGGATGAAATAACGCTCGCTTCAGGGCAGCCGTTAAAGGTCCCATTGAATGTAGGCGCAAGCGCCGGCAGAATTTCTGTGAGCAGAAAAAAAATAAACTTCATGGGGGAATATGCCTATAAAATAAATGACCCTTCCGCCAGAAACGGATATATTTATAAGCCGGGGGAAGCCCTGCTCCTTATTGCTACATATTCCCAAAAAGGATTTGGGTTATCTCTGGGTGCAAAACGTGTAGATAATTTTACATTTAAATCTGACCGTAAAGCAGGCCGAAGCGACCTGGATATAAATTATATACCTATGCTTACTAAACAAAATACCTATTCCCTTCTTGCCTTTTATCCCTATGCGACCCAGCCTACCGGGGAAATTGGTTTCCAGGCTGACCTGCAGAAAAAACTAAAGAAAGAAACCCTCCTGGGTGGCAAATACGGAACCGATATCTCTATCAATTATTCCAGGGCGAATGGACTTGATACTACCATTTTAAATTCTGCTGACGACAGTTCACGTTTGGGGTATCAAGTGAACTATTTTGGAATGGGCGATACTTATTTTCAGGAAATTAATTTTGAGGTCACCCATAAGTTCAGTCATAAATTTAAACTCATGTTAATTTATGCGAACCAGATCTATAATAAGTCTGTGATACAGGGAGATCCCGGAATTCCAACTATTTATTCCCATATCGGTATGGCGGAACTTTCCTATAAAATAAGTGATGAACGATCCATCCGAATGGAAATGCAGCATCTCTATACAACACAAGACCAAAAAAGCTGGGCAATGTGTTTGGTAGAGGCCGGACTCAATGAAAACTTCCTGGTCAGCGCACAGGACCAGTATAACTATGGTAATGATAACTCAAATGAAAGATTTCACTACTATAATGTATCCGTTGTCTATATAAAAAGCGCTACCCGTATTTCACTTGGCTATGGCAAACAGCGTTCAGGTATTTTTTGTGTAGGCGGTGTTTGCCGGTATGTTCCGGCTTCCAACGGAATATTGCTTTCAGTAACATCAAGTTTTTAAATCAACGTCCCGCCAAGCCGGGATGAAACAAAAAACGCATCGCTACGAAATTACGAATGGGGAAAACAAATCATCAATCAAAGATTCTCACTTCTTATTTATAAATTTGAATTATGAAATTATTTTTCAGATATTCTTTACCTGCCCGCCGTCCATCGTTGTCTTTTTTGATGGCAGGCGGGTTCCTTATTCTGTATTCTTTATTCTTCTTTTCTTCCTGTGAGAAAGTGGATAAACCGTATAAAAAATGGACGCCTCCGGTTCCATCTGCCAATGACACGATCAGGAAAATATTAATAGAAGATTTCACCGGGCATAAATGCCCTAATTGCCCCAGGGCTGCTTTAACTATTCGCACCCTGGACGCACTGTACCCGGGACAAATTATTGCTGTAGCCATACATCCAACTGCAGGAGGAGGTTTGACTTCACCCACGCCGCCTACTTATCCAAATGATTACCGCACAACGATTGGTGACAGTTATTTTAATACGTTCAGTGAACCCTCTTTAGGTTTGCCCCAGGGTACGATTAACAGGAAAAAAACACCGGGAGGGCAATATGGAATAGCAGATGGAGACTGGACAGATTCGGTGAATGCAATGGTTCACATAGCCCCTGATGTGCTTTTGAAAATAACCAATACCTACAATACGACCAGCCGTCAATTGACAGCATCTGTTAAGTGCAGCTATTTAAATACACTTTCAGGAAGTTATAAATTGATAATGTTACTGACAGAGGATAGCATCATTGCTGCTCAGACAAACGGAACATCAGCTTCAAATCCGGCTGACCCAAGTTATCCTGCCCCGGAAGCCCTTTACTATAAACACATGCATATTCTGAGAGATTGTATTTCAGATGGGGCCGGAACGGGCCTAGCTACCGGAGCCTTTACACAGGGAACGTCCGAAACAATTTCGGCACCCACTTACACTTTGCCTGCGAACTTTAAAGGAATGATTCCAAATGAACAGCAATGCAAAGTGATTGCATTCATATACAATACAGCGACCAATGAGATCATACAGGCTGAAGAAGCAAAACTGATACCCTGAAACTCTAATTGAAATTTCAAAATGAAGTCAATAAAAAAGGCGTTCTTATTTTAAAGAACGCCTTTCTTTTTATTAAGAGTAGTAAATTATTTTACAGCAAGCTTTCCAGTATTGATGACAGAACCAGCTGAGATCAAACGATAAGAATAAATACCTGAAGGCAGGTTAACATCCATTAAATTAATACCTGCAATTACATTTTTAGCGATTACAACACTTCCAAACATATTGTAAACTACCATTGAAATGGCGTAGCCTGATCTTGCGTTAGAAACATTCATTGTAAACACTTCACCTGAACTGATCGGCATCGGATAAATAGAAACATTGGCAGCATTGGCTGACAGTTCGCCCACACTCGCAGATCCGTCTGTACTTCCGAAGAAATCCTGGTCAAATGTATTGGAAGGTGTATTCACATTTTTCCATCTCATTTTTGCAGTGGCGTGATCAGGAGTTGAGGATGTATACATGTGAAAGGTAAAAGCAACAGTATCCATTGGAATGAATGTGTAATTAACACTATCCGTAGCAGGCAGATAACAAACATCCATACAGAAAGCACTGCTCCAGGTGGAAGCATCGGGCATTACATCCTGCTGGCGGGTAACCCGCAATGATAAAGTACTTGAGGTGCTGTTGATCAGCTGGGATTGAAAAACTAATTCGTCACCAGGATTTCCGGATTTATCAAGATCCGTATTGGTGTAAGTGAATGATTGAGAAAATGATTGCCCTCCGGCTAACAGAAGAGATAGTGAAAGAATAGTGTAAATTTTTTTCATATGTGATTGTAAGTTGAATTGATTTTTTTGATGAATCAAATATACGCAACAGAAGTAGTGATATAAAAACTAAAAATATTCTAAAATAGCATGTTCTAGCTAGTCGATATTATATATAACCACCTAGTTATCAATGTGCTGGGTAGCACTCTTTTCTAGTTTTTGAAACACTAACAACGCCCCGACTTGTGTTATCTGAATACGATCAATTTGCCGGAATAAAATTTTGAGCCGGAAGAAGTTAAACTGTAAGAATATATTCCGGCAGCCAGATCAAGATTTAATGTATTGTTTCCTTCTTTCAGATTCTTAAGAGCGCTTACAATGTTTCCATAAATGTTGTAAACCAACAGGGATATGTTCTGGCCTGCACTTTTTGTGTTTGTAATATTCATATGGAACTCATTTCCGGCAAGAACAGGCGAGGGGTAGATAGTTACGCTGGATCTGCTGGCTGATTCTTCATTTGCTTTCAGCCCAAGTTGACTAACCCCATAAAATCGCTGGAAAATAACTTCGGAAGGATTCGATGCGTTTTTTATTTTCATTAATACAGTACCGCTGTCGGGCAATGCTGTAATGATCAAGTGAACCGCCATGTTAACGGTTTCACCGACAGCCATGGTACAACGGATGCTGTCAATTTCCGGAATCTGGCAGGTTTGAAAACAAAATGCGCTGGTCCAGCCGGGTGTTGCACAATCATCCTGTACACGTATCACATCAAGATCAAGTATACTTCCTGAGATGTTGGTAATAGTATCACCCACCCAGCAGCTTAAAGCCGAACCGGAAACGGGTTCACCATACGCTATTGTATCAGGAAAAGCATAGGTAAACGACTGTGAAAATATTTTTTCACATTGCAAAAGGAAGAATAACACGCCGAGTATTAAATATTTTTTATACGCCATTTCTTTAAAATGGAATGTCTTTATTAATGATCAGTCAAATGTAGGAAGAACATTACTAAATAGCAACCCATCATTCATAATATTTTCATTTTCTATTTTGATAAATATGCCTTTATCTGTATGAGGAACAAGTAGATGTGGAATAAAAATGTGTTTTTAATAAAGGCGGGCTTTTGTATATCCAGCCATTATTCCTGAAGCAATCTTTTTACAAAGGACTCCGTTTCATTTACAAGCTTTGTATACTCATCACCCGTGGCAGGGCCGGAATATCCTGTGTGGATTTTGCGTACGTTGCCTTTCTTGTCAATAAAGATGGTTGTTGGAAAAGACATGATATGATCAATCATCGGCAATGCTTTATCGGCATCCTTTGGCTGGAAACCTGTGACCAGAAAATCATAGCCTGAATTAAATTTATTTTTCAAACGGGCAACATTTGATTTTGCTTTATTGAAATCTTCCGCTTTTTCAAATGCCAAAGCAGCTATTTCAAGTCCTTGTAGTTTATATTTATTATGCAATTCGGTAAGGAACTTTGTTTCGTCCATACAGTTAGGGCACCACGATCCCATGATCTGAAGGATCACAACTTTGTTCTTAAACTTTTCATCTGAGAAATTAACTTTTTTGTTATCGATATCCGGAAATGAAAAATCAATTTTTGAAAACCCTCTTTTCATGAAAGTCAGCGAATCGGCATTACGTAATGAAAAGTGTTCGTCTTTCCAGGCCAGCCAGGTTTCGTGGTGATGAATGCCCGAATAAAATTCTCCCCATATCATGCTGTCTTCCATCACTTCAGAATGAAAAACAAAAGCATGGGAACCGTCAAAGCAATAAAGCAGCATGTATTTTCCGAATAAGCAACCTTCCAGGTACCGGTAGTCGCCGGTTTCAGTCAGAAAGGTTCCGGTGGCTGTACCTCCTGATTGTCTGAAAATACCCACGGCAAAAGAACTGTCAGGTTCATTTGGACTGAAGAGGCATTTCCATCTTCCTTCAAAAGGAAAACTCTTGTCAAACTGTGGGCAGCCGTAAACATCTTTATCGCCATAGGTGGCAGTGAACGGAATTACGTTCTTGTCTTTGCGGGAATGGTTGATCCAGTTCCCGGAAAACAATGTATCGCCGGTCAGTTTGCACCTGAACTCAGAATCAAAAACCGGCATTTGAATGATAATGGAATCTTTCTTAAATGATATCTCATTCACAACAATTTTTTCTTCCGCATTGTGGATGGTAATTGTGAGTGAATCATTAGGTGCGTTCACATCGAACCGAAAAGGCAGGATCAGGCCGGTAGAATCAACAAGCGTTAAAACGCCTTTCCATCCGCCTTCTTTAAGCAGGGGAGGAGCTTTTTTTTCATTGCCGCAGGAAAACAGCAGGCAAGAAGTCAGCAGTAAGAAAAATATTTTTTTCATTTGGGTCAGAATAATCTGAAGATGTCATTTCCCAGCGCATACACCATCAGCGAAAGCAGTAAGAACATTCCTACATACTGAGCGTATTCCAAAAATTTATCACTTGGTTTTCTGCCCGTAATCACTTCATAAAGCAAGAACATGACATGCCCGCCATCCAAAGCCGGAATTGGAAGAATGTTCATGAATGCCAGTACGATGGAAAGTATTGCTGTAAGACTCCAGAATGCTTCCCAGTCCCACTCCGATGGAAACAGATCACCAATTGAAATAAAACTTCCAACCCCCTTGTACGCTCCTGTCTTGAAATTGAAAATAAGTTTGAACTGCCGGATATAATCCTTCAGTTTATCTATGGCTTTATGAATTCCCGCAGGAAATGATTCTAAAAATCCATAATGCGTAACGCTGAACTGGTACGTTCCGGATTTAAGAAGCGATTCAAAATCCATCAGTGCAGTGGCCACTCCTATCTTTCCTGCGCTATCGACATTTACGGTTATGTCCAGTGTTTCGTTCCCGCGTTTCACTTTCAGTTTTACCGGCTGATTCTTGAACTTGCTAACACGTTCCTTGAACTCGTCAAAATATTTCAGGGAACTGTCGTTCAGCGCGATCACCTGGTCTTTCTTTTTCATTCCCGCTTTCTGCGCAGGGGAACCCGGTGAAAATCCTCCTATATAAAATGGAATTCTTGCATAAAGGAAGGGAGCTCGCTTATCAACCAGCCGGGAAACAAAATTTTTTGGAATGATCAGCGTCGTATCTTTTCCATTCCGGTATATCTGTACGTTGACAGCGTAGAGCATTTCATTCATCACGTTCTGAAAATTCTCTACCTTTTTTCCATCCACTGAAATAATTTTATCTCCGTTCCTGAACCCCACTTCTTCCGCGAGTGAATCAATGCACCAAACACCGTCTTTCATATTGGCGGTAGGAAGATACCGTTCCCCGAACGTGAACATCAGCATCGCATAAATGAACATTGCCAATAACAGATTCATCGTAACGCCGCCGACCATTACGATCAGCCGCTGCCAGGCCGGCTTGCTGCGGAATTCCCAGTCCTGCGGAGGCTGTTTCATCTGTTCTTTGTCCATACTCTCATCGATCATACCGGCGATTTTCACATATCCTCCGAGCGGGATCCAGCCGATGCCGTATTCGGTATCACCTATTTTTTTCTTTATAACAGAGAACCACGGATCAAAGAAGAGGTAGAATTTTTCAACGCGCATCTTAAACCATTTCGCAGGCATAAAATGGCCTAGTTCGTGCAGCACGACAAGAATCGAGAGCGAAAGAATTAGTTGCAGGGCTTTAATCAGAATATCCATAGAAAGTAAAGGTAATGCCAACGATGCGAATTTCATGCGAACACTGCGAATAACAACAAATGCCAGTGCTATAATTAATTCGCTTTTGAGTTTAGTATTCTTTTTGGTTTCAGAAATTTCTGTCTAAAATTAGTAATTATTCCAAGCTTAAGATTTAAAATTTCCAAATACCTTTTTACCTGGTAATAATCTTCTTTTGTGATAAAGGATTTTACTTTAAATTCTACCACAATGGAATCTTCTACAATAAAATCAGCCCTGTTATTATCTACAGAGGTTTTAGAAATATTTTTTTCTCTGGAGAAGTTTATTTGTTCTTTCTCAAGATACGAAGCAAACAAATCCCCGTATTGTTTTTCTCTAGCATACCTTCCAAGTTCATCATGTACTTTAAAGAGAATCCCATTAATTTTATAAGAAAGTTCTTTATGAATGATTCCTTGGGGTTCTTCTTTCTTCGCAGCATTCGCATCCGTTTGCGTTGTTTGTATCAGTTCATCTTTCTTCGCAGCATTCGCATCCATTCGCGTTGTTTGTATCAGTTCATCCTTCTTCGCAGCATTCGCATCCGTTTGCGTTGTTGGCATCAGTTCATCCTTCTTCACAGCATTCGCATCCGTTTGCGTTGTTGGCATCAGTTCATCCTTCTTCGCAATATTCGCATCCGTTCGCGTTGTTAGCATTAGTTTATCCATTAACTCATTCGCTCTTTTCCGTGCTTCTTTATCGGAAGTAACATAATCTTCATAGGACGGTTTTTGAATAAAGGAAACTTTCTCCAGTGTTTTTTCAATGATGTCGGCAATTTTCAAAAAAGGGATTTGATCTGTCAGAAATGCATTTACGGCAACTTCATTGGCGGCATTGAGCACACATGGAATATTTCCGCCTTTCTTCATCGCTTCAAATGCCAGGTGCAGGCAGCGGAACGTTTTTGTGTCGGGTTGTTCGAACGATAAGTTGGGATAGTTGAGAAAGTTGAAACGTTCAAACGTTGAAGGCAGGCGGTTCGGATAGCTCAGCGCATATTGAATAGGAAGTTTCATATCCGGCAAACCCATTTGCGCCTTCATGCTTCCGTCTTTGAACTGCACGATGGAATGAACGATGCTTTGCGGATGAATGATCACTTCGATCTGTTCCGGTTTCAGATGAAAAAGCCATTTGGCTTCGATCACTTCCAAACCTTTGTTCATCATCGTGGCGGAATCAATGGTGATCTTCGCACCCATATCCCAGTTGGGATGTTTCAGCGCCTGCGCTTTTGTAACGGTGGAAAGAAATTTCAGGTCTTTTCCCCGGAACGGCCCGCCGGAAGCGGTGAGATAAATTTTTTCGATCGGGTTGTTCCATTCACCGGCCATGCACTGGAAGATCGCCGAGTGTTCCGAATCAACGGGGTAAATGTTCACGCCATTCTCCTTTGCAAGCGCCGAGACGAGGTCGCCGGCAACTACCAGCGTTTCTTTATTTGCCAGCGCAATTTGTTTTTTTGCCTTGATGGCGGAAATGGTGGAAGCCAGCCCGGCATAACCGACAATGGCAGTGAGGACAATATCAACGCTGTCCATCTGCACCACCTGTTCTATCGATTTATTTCCGGCGAAGACCTTAATGTCGTGTTTGCTGAGCGCCTCTTTTACCTGCTGATATTTTTTTTCATCGGCGATCACCACGCAATTCGGTTTGAACTCGATTGCTTGCTGAATAAGCAGGTCAGCATTGCCATTGGCGGTAAGCACTTCCACAACAAAATCATTCGGATGTGTTCTGATCACTTCCAAAGCCTGCGTACCTATGGATCCTGTAGAACCGAGAATTGCGATATGTTTGATTTCGGATTTCAAGTTCAGATGTTTCAAGTTCGTATTTTTCGTACAGTTTCGCTTCTTGTTTCATCCCGACTTGGCGGGGCGCTGATTTTAAAATACCATATACTCCTGCGGATCGATCGGCGTTCCGTTGTACCATAATTCAAAATGCAAATGCGGACCGGTGGTTTGTTCGCCGGAGTTTCCGATCACTGCAATAGCTTCGCCTGCTTTCACGTACTGTCCTGCTTTTTTCAGCAGTACCGAATTATGTTTGTAAACCGATACCAGATTATTCGCATGCTGTATCTGTATCGTGTTGCCGGTCTCTGATGTCCAGCCGGCAAAAAGCACCGTTCCATCCAATGTTGCTTTGATGGGTTCATTCTCATTGGCAGCGATGTCAACTCCAAAATGTTCCTGCGACGCGTTGAACGAGGCCGTAACCATTCCTTTGACAGGAGTAAAAAAGAAAAAGCTGTTCACGCTGCCCATGCCGGTCTTCCTTTCGGAAAGAGACAACGAATATTTATCCTGCGATTCTACCTGTGCGCGGAAAGCGGAATCTTCTTTAGAAGGTTTTATATCAATGTTGTTCAGTTTCCCTTTCATTGAATTGGGCGGCGCTACTTTGGCGCTGTCATCCGAAATATTTCCGCTGATGATATTTTTAATATTGTCCATGGATGCTGTCCGCAGCGAAAGTTCATACTGGAGGGAATCTACTTTCAAGGCGAGGTTGATCAGTTCCTGCCTTGTGTTTACTTCCGTGCCGTAACCCGGGATGTATTCACGCAGCGGGGTAAAAGCGACCAGGCTCACCGTCAGGACGATCATTAAAATGGACACAAGCCCTACCAGTACAACAATATTCAACGGGGTAAGTTTGAGAGAAAGCTTCTCTTCAAAGGTATCGTCGTTCATCACCACAAGCCGGTACCGGTTTCGGATTTTAGCCCATAAGCCTGTTTTTTTCTTTTCTTCCATGGAGGTTGGCAAAGATAGTAGGTTACGGTGGATAGGCGAATTAGTATCTTATATAATAAGGAAGCAAACTGGAGAAGTAAAATAATATTTTGACGGTTCGGAATGATTTGTACATTTGCGTCATCTTTTGAAATCAATGACAACATTCTTCCATACCACAATCACAAACGGCACCCTGTGCTGTATGTGTATGTAAACAGGAAGAGTTTAGTCATAAAACATAAAATACTGACGAGGGCTCTTCCGAAAAGAAGGGCCCTTTTTCTTTTTAAAACCCAAAGCGAAACCGAGAAACATTCAATTAAAAATCAAGTGAAATCCAAAATCCAAAATCCAAAATCCTTCATCTGTATGATGTGCTGCACATGTATGCACAATCGGGAGGACTTTGTCTTGCGGAGTTGAAAAATACAAACTCAAAAAAAGAAGCCCTCCCGTGAAAACGCGAAGGGCTTTTTTTATTGCCTTTTTAAAAAAAGCTTCCTAATTAAATAAAAACTAAAAGAAAAAAAAGTAAACCATGAAAACCTTCAGTCAGCAACTAACCGATCCTGTGATCGAAAAAGACATACTCGATCTGCAAAATAAGATCCGGCTCTTCCGTGATGAAAAAATCGATCCGGAAAAATTCCGGGCGTTGCGCCTTGCACGCGGTGTATACGGGCAGCGCCAGCCGGGAGTACAGATGGTGCGGGTAAAAGTTCCGTTCGGGAAGATTTCAGCTGAACAGTTGATTCACATTGCGGATATTACGGACGAGTATTCAAATGGGAATCTTCATCTCACTACGCGCCAGGATATTCAAATCTATTATATAGCGCTGGAAAAAACCCCTGCGCTTTGGGCGAAACTGGAACAAGTGGGCATCACGCTTCGTGAGGCTTGCGGAAACACCGTACGGAATATAACCGCATCTTCTATTGCAGGGATTGATCCGAAGGAGCCGTTTGATATTACTCCCTATGCCTATGCTTTATTTCGTTTCTTTTTAAGGAACCCAATCCAGGAAAACCTCGGAAGGAAATTTAAAATTGCTTTTTCATCCAGCGAAGAGGATACGGCTTTCACGTTCATGCACGATCTGGGATTCATTCCGAAAGTAAAAATTGAGAATGGAAAAATTGTACGGGGTTTTAAAGTACTGGTTGGCGGCGGGCTTGGCGGCCAGCCGTTTCTTGCCAAAGTGGCCCATGAATTTTTACCTGAAGACCAGCTGATCCCGTTTTCAGAAGCCGTCGTGCGCACCTTTGACCGCTATGGGGAAAGAAACAACCGGCACAAGGCGCGGATCAAATACCTGATCGCAAAGATCGGGGCAGAAGAATTTTTAAAACTGGTTGAAGAAGAACGGTTGTCACTGAAATCGAAATCTTTTTCTGTGAGCACAGAAATACCCGTTGCTGAAGCCTTAGATAAAAATGAGAATGAGAAGATTTTTACAACACTTAGGATCATTGACAATAAAAAATATCAGCTATGGCTGGATACCAATGTATTTGAGCAGAAACAACAGGGGTTTTTTGCGGTAGGCGTGCGGGTTCCTCTCGGCAATATCCGTTCAGACAAAACCCGGCAGTTTGCTGAAGTGGTAAAAAAATACTCCGGAGAAGATCTGCGTATTACGCTGAACCAGGGATTCCTGCTTCGCTTTGTACCGAAAGGCGCATTGCCCGCCCTTTACAAAGAACTGCAGCTACTTGATCTCGCTGCTCCCGGATTTGACAGCGCCGGTGATATTACCGCTTGCCCGGGTACGGATACCTGCAACCTGGGAATTACCAATAGTACGGGTATTGCGCGGGAGCTTGAAAAAGTAATTCAAAATGAATATTCGGACCTGCTCTATGATAAAAACATCAAAATAAAGATCAGCGGATGCATGAACTCGTGCGGGCAGCATTCCCTGGCGCAGATCGGTTTTCATGGAAGTTCTCTGAAAGCGGGTAAAAATATTGTTCCTGCCCTGCAAGTTGTTCTGGGCGGCGGAATTGCCGGCGATGGGGAGGGAAGGATTTCGGATAAAGTCATAAAAGTCCCGAGCAAGCGGGGCCCTGCGGTATTGAGAACCCTTCTGGATGATTATGAAAAGAATGCAACTGCGGATGAAACGTTCAATCAATATTTCGACAGGCAAACAAATAATTATTTTTTTCTGTTGCTGCGGGAGCATGCCGATCTGTCTGCCCTTCAGGAGAATGAATTTAAAGACTGGGGTTATGATGAATTTTACAAACCGGCGGTCGGCGTGGGCGAATGCGCCGGCGTGATGATCGACCTGGTTTCAACGATCCTGCTAGAAGCGGAAGAAAAACTGGATTCGGCTTTTACTTCACTTGATGAGCAGTTGTTTGCCGATTCAATTTACCATAGTTACAATTCGTTAATAAATGGGGCAAAAGCGATGCTGCTTTCAAAACAGATCATCAGTAATACCCAGTACAGTATTATCAGTGAATTCGAGAAACATTTTTCGGCAACAGGAGAATTCCAATTGGAGAGTGGATTTAAAAATAGGATCCTGGAGATCAACAAGAATGAACCAACAAAAGAATTTGCCGAAACCTATTATAACCATGCGAAACTGTTTTTTACTCAGATGAAACAATACCGGGAAAAACAATTGGCAACACAGGATGGTCCTGCGGTTGCGTTAAATTAAAATAACAGTTAATTTTTACAAAATGACACGCAAAAAGATATACCCCAAACTCACACTGGCAGGTGCAGGCCCCGGTGATCCCGAATTGATTACGGCAAAAGCGATCCAGGCACTTGGCAAAGCAGATGTTATACTGTACGATGCGCTCGTGAACCCGGTGCTTCTCAATTATGCGTCTCCAAAAGCGAAAAAAATATTTGTTGGAAAAAGAAAAGGAAAACCTTCTCACGGGCAGGAAGAGATCAATAGATTAATTGTTGATTCCGCTTTGAAGCACGGACACGTAGTCCGCCTGAAGGGCGGCGATCCATTTGTTTTCGGAAGAGGTTATGAAGAAATTGAATATGCCCGTTCGTTCAACATAGAGGCGGAAGTTATTCCGGGAATTTCTTCGTCGCTGGGTGTTCCCGCAATCGCCGGTATCCCGGCTACGCATCGCGGAGCCAGTGAAAGTTTCTGGGTAATCACAGGCACAACGCGGACCGGAAAACTATCGGGCGACATCCGCCTTGCTGCGAAAAGTACGGCAACGGTAATTATCCTGATGGGCGTTCATAAACTGAAGGAGATCGTTGACGTGTTCAGAGCGTCGGGCAAGGAAGATCTGCCGGTGGCGATCATTCAAAACGGAACTTTGAAAGATGAAAATATGGCAGTCGGAACGATCAGCACGATAGAAAAAATTTCAACTCAAAAAGGAATTGGGTCTCCGGCAATAATCGTTGCCGGTGAAGTTGTAAGACTTCATCCTGAGTTCCTGCAGGAAGAAGCGATAGATAAATATTTACTTAATTAAAATTCAGCAACTATGAGTTCATCAGAGAATTTATCAGAAGTATCAGCAGAGCCGGATAAGGGAAATAAACTCTTCCCTGTTTTTCTGAAACTTGAAAAATTAAAAGTATTGATCGTAGGAGGCGGAAATGTTGCATTTGAAAAATTAAATGCGATTATTGGAAATAGCCCGGCCACGGAAGTTACCGTTGTCGCTCCTGAGATTATTGCTGCGATCGATGACCTGGCGATCCTGCATCCTGCGGTTAAGTTAAAGAAAAGGGTTTTCTTTCCAGGCGATCTGTTCAGCGCGGATATTGTGATCGCCGCCACTGCCGACAACGAATTAAATAAAATAATCAGGGACGAAGCCCGGAAACGGGAAATACTCGTCAACGTGGTGGATACACCTGAACTCTGTGATTTTTACATGGGGTCAATTGTAAAAAAAGGGGACTTTAAAATTGCCGTATCAACTAACGGTAAGTCCCCTACATTTGCAAAACGTATGAAAGAAGTGTTAGACGATTCGCTGCCTGAAGAAACACACGAGGTGCTGGAAAATCTCGCGGAGATACGTTCCAACCTGAAGGGAGATCTTTCCAGTAAAGTAAAAGAGCTGAACAAGATCACGACGGTGCTGGTGGAGAAAGAAAAAAAGAGTGCGTACAGGAAGATTTTTATTGCCACCCTTTATTCTCTTGCGGTGATCGTTCTTATGGTTTTTGGTTATTTGTTTTTCACGTATGTTCCCCTTGCAGGCATTGGAGAACTGATCTCTGATCTGTATAAAAAACTGGATAGTCATTTTTGGCTCTATGTTGCAGGTGGTTTTACGGCGCAGATGATTGACGGCGCTCTTGGAATGGCTTATGGAGTTAGTGTCACCACATTTCTTCTGAGCCTGGGTATTCCTGCTATAACTCCGGCCGTAGCAAGCGCCAGTATGCATGCTTCGGAAGTTTTTACAACAGGGTCTTCTTCGCTTGTTTACATGCGGTATAAAAACGTGAACATGAAATTGTTCCGCAAACTTTTATGGCCGGGGGCCATCGGCGCTATTGCCGGCGCATTAGCCATTTCATTTGTCAGCAAGAAATACTTTGCAGTTGTAAAACCTGTTATCGCTCTTTATACACTTACGCTTGGATTGCTCATCATTATCCGTACGATCCGCGTAAGCGCGCATAAAACGAAAAAAATTAAACACATCCAGCCCATTGCTGCTATCGGCGGATTCTTCGATTCGGTTGGCGGAGGAGGGGGGGGGCCGATCGTTACGACTTCCCTCATTGCAGGTGGCAGGCATTTGCGTTATTCGATCGGATCATCGCATCTCGCAAAATTTTTTGTGGCGATCATCAGCACGGTAACTTTTTTTTCTGTGATTGGGCTTAGCCACTGGCAGATCATTCTCGGCTTGGTGATTGGCGGTATGATCGCGGCGCCTATCTCCATCTATTTTTCCAATAAAATTCCCGTAAAAGGCGGATTGATATTGGTCGGATCATTGGTAATACTTGTAAGTTTAAGAACCATTTTTCAGGCACTATTTTAGTATTGAATCAAGCGGATAAACATCAGATGCAAACGGATAAAATGATCAGGGTTCAGCAAATTGTTTCCGGCAAAACTCCGGAAGAATCTCTTGCTTTGCTCGGGAAGGAGTTTGCAGGTAAAATAATTTTCTCTTCCAGTTTTGGTTTGGAAGACCAGGCAATCACGCATATTATTTTTTCCGGCAATATTCCCATTCGGATTTTCACCCTTGATACGGGTAGAATATTCCCGGAAACTTATTCCGTATGGAACAGCACAAGAGAAAAATATGGGAAAAACATAGAATCATTTTCGCCGGACAAAGAGGCTGTTCAAAAAATGGTGTCATCAAAAGGCCCGAACAGTTTTTATGAATCGGTGGAGAACCGGCTGGAATGCTGCCAGATCCGGAAAGTGGAGCCGATGCAGCGTGCGTTGAAAGGAAACGAAATTTGGATAACCGGGATCCGCAAAGAACAATCGGCAAACCGTGATAATATGAATTCAGTGGAGTGGGATGAGAAAAATCAAATCGTGAAATTTCATCCGCTGTTTGACTGGAGCTTTGAAGAAGTAAAGGACTTCATCAAAAAGAATAATGTTCCCTATAATTCATTGCACGACAAAGGATTTCCCAGCATTGGATGTCAGCCTTGTACGCGTGCTGTCAAAGAAGGAGAGAACCCTCGTGCCGGCAGGTGGTGGTGGGAAGACGCAACAAAAAAAGAATGCGGATTGCATGAGAAATAAGAACCAAAGCATAAGTCCCAAGTCTCAAATCCCAAATTCCAAGGGCTTTTCTTTTGAGACTTGGTGCTTGGAATTTGGGACTTGAGTCTTTTTTAAAATTACTTTTGCAACCATGAGTGCTAAATATCAGTTGGATTACCTAGACCAGTTAGAAAGCGAGTCCATTCATATTCTTCGCGAAGTAGCGGGACAGTTTGAACGGCCGGCGTTACTTTTTTCAGGAGGAAAGGATTCCATCACGCTGGTTCATCTTGCTTTGAAAGCATTCCGCCCGGGAAAATTTCCTTTCCCGCTGGTGCATATCGATACCGAACATAATTTTCCGGAAGCCATTGAGTTCAGGGACAACCTGGTAAAAAAGATCGGCGAGAAATTAATTGTAAGAAGTGTTGGCGAGACCATAAAAGAGAAAGCGCTGGTTGAAAATCGCGGAAGATTCTACAGCCGGAATGCATTGCAGACCTACACCTTGCTCGACACCATTGAAGAATTCCGTTTTGATGCCTGCATCGGCGGGGCGCGCAGGGATGAAGAAAAAGCTAGGGCAAAAGAAAGGGTTTTTTCTGTCCGCGATGAGTTCGGACAGTGGGATCCTAAAAAACAACGACCGGAACTCTGGAGCATTTATAACGGGCGGATCCGGCAGGGAGAAAATGTGCGCTGCTTTCCGATCTCTAACTGGACGGAACTGGACATCTGGAATTATATCCGCCGTGAAAATATTGATCTGCCTTCTATTTATTTTTCACATACGCGTAAATGCATTATACGTCCGGGCGGGATCCTGGCGTATTCCGATTTTATTTTTACAGATAAGGATGATATCATTGAAGATCGGAAAGTTCGTTTCCGCACGGTGGGCGACATGACCTGTACGGCAGCGGTTGAATCAGAAGCGAATTCGCTGGATGACATCATTCACGAAATTGAAGAAACAAAAATATCAGAACGCGGTGCAACGCGTCTCGACGATCAGACGTCGGATGCGGCGATGGAAGACAGAAAGAAAAGCGGTTATTTTTAAATTATGGACCTACTACGATTTTTAACAGCAGGCAGTGTGGATGATGGAAAAAGTACGCTCATCGGGCGTTTGCTTTTCGACAGCGAATCGGTTTCGACGGATATCCTGCAGGCAATTGAAAAAGCAAGTAAAGGAAAGAATCATACGGAGATCGATCTTTCTTTGCTGACCGATGGGCTGCGCGCCGAGCGGGAACAAGGAATTACCATTGATGTTGCTTACAAATATTTCACTACGGAAAAAAGAAAGTTCATCATTGCCGATACGCCCGGCCATGTGCAGTACACGCGCAACATGGTCACCGGCGCTTCCAATTCCAATCTTGCGATTATTCTGATCGATGCCCGTAACGGAATCACGGAACAGACCCGGAGACATTCGATCATTGCTTCGCTATTCGGTATTCAACATCTCGTTGTCTGCATCAACAAGATCGACCTGATGAATTATTCTGAAAAGGTTTTTAATGATATTGTTACCAGTTACAAGGATTTTTCAAAAACACTTTTTGTAAACGATATTACATTCATACCGATCAGCGCAAAACTTGGAGATAATGTAGTTACGAAATCTGTAAAAATGCCGTGGTATAAAGGAAAAGCACTGCTCGACCATCTTGAAACGGTAGAACTGGCAAGCGACTATAACTTTTCGCTGGCGAGATTTCCTGTTCAGTACGTGATCCGCCCGCGGGTCTCCGTCCCTTCGGGGCAGCAGGATAAACTTCATGATTACCGCGGCTACGCCGGAAAGGTGGTGAGCGGGGTTTTCAAAAAAGGAGATGAAGTGGAGATCTACCCAGCCGGACTTTCATCGCGCATCAAAGAGATCGAGATCGCAGATGTGCGCGAAACGCGCCATTGCGCATGGCGCCAGAAACATATTCCGGAAGCGTTTGCTCCGCAGTCGGTCGTCATTCATTTAGAAGATGACATTGATATCAGCCGGGGTGATATGATCGCGAAGAAAGATGACTCATTGCTGGTGACACAGGATGTGGAAGCCACGGTTTGCTGGATGAGCGAGCGTCCGCTGAATGCAGGAACGAAACTGCTGGCGCGGCATCATGGAAAATCGGTTAAAGCATCCGTACGGGAGATCCTTTACAAACTGGATGTAAGCACCTTTGATAAGATTGAAGGAGAGAAATCGATCAAGCTGAACGAGATCGCGCGCATCCAATTGCGAACCGCTTCTCCGATCGCGATCGATAAATTTATTTCCAACCGCGCCAATGCCTGTTTTGTCCTGGTGGATGAGAACACCAACGAAACGGTGGGCGGCTGTGTGGTATAAAAAATGACGAACCATTTCTGATCCGTCATTCCTTTTAAAATTTTATTTCTTTACTGCTTGAATCCAACGAGGATAGAAACGCACCCGCTCGGAACTAATCCGGATGGAGCATCCACATCAGGAACAATAACTTCGATCGTTAATTGCTGTGTTGATTCAACCGTAAAATCCCAGTAATCTGTTTTGCCCTGGTCCTTACTGCTGAAAAGCTGCCCTTTTGATGCATCTTTCATAATAAAATATACATCTCCAAGTGTTTCTTGTGCGCCAACCATAATACGGTACGTCTGGCCGGAATAAAACGTGAGTGTAAGTTCAGCGTGGTCGCCTGAAAGCAGGACCGAACTGTTGATCTGTCCGTTATGAATGAACGGAGCTAATTTGGGAATTTGTTTCTTTACAAATCCTTTGCACTGAGCATTCGACTCAGCAATTGAAATGAGCGCTACTGCGCAGACCAATATGATTTTTGTTCCGAAGGAAATCATACGTGTAGGGTGGAAATTATTTCTCATGGTATTCAGTATCTGATTTTAGTTTTGGCCGCTGATGATTTTTGTTCTTATTTCAGCTGATTTGGCTGTAAGCTTTTCAACCAGCTCAGGCGTCATGGTATAGGTGATCTTACCTCCTTTGCTAGTGACCTTGGTGGTAGGATTTGTTTTTGATTCAGCAGCGGTCTTGGATTCAACTTTCACCTGGTCATATAATTCTTTCAGTGATTTAATATCGGTAAGAACTGCAGAAACACCGGCATCGGATTCATACGAACTCAGCAAGCCAACCACGTTGTCAAGGGTTCCTTTCTGTTCCGCGATACGGTTAATGATGTCCTGCGGGTTTTTTGAAGTCTTTGCAAGCTGTGTGCCAAGGTACAGCGCTTCAATGAAACCTCCGGTAATAACAAGAGAAGAAGCATTTTCGCGCTGACTTTCTTTCAGCATTTCATCTGTATTCATGTAGG
>JAHEYJ010000158.1 GCA_023251675.1 Bacteroidota bacterium | reverse complement strand
AGCTGTGTGGTCAGCTGTTCTGCAGAAAACAATGTACCGGTTGTCGGCAAAACCGAGATCCGCAAAACACGCGAGATGCACTGGATACGTATTGACCGCTATTACTCTTCCGACATGAATGAAAAGAAGGGGGAAGAAGAGAATTTAAATATCATTAAGACCTTCCGGGAAATGGAATCGGCTTCTGAAAACCCGAAAGTTGTTTTCCAGCCCATCATGTGCCAGCATTGTAACCATGCTCCATGCGAAACGGTTTGTCCTGTACTTGCAACGACCCACAGTTCAGAAGGTTTGAACCAGATGATCTATAACCGTTGTATCGGAACAAGATACTGTGCAAACAACTGTCCTTATAAAGTGCGCCGCTTCAACTGGTTCCAGTACGACAGCAATAAAATGTTCGCTGATGTAAATCCTGCATCATGGGCCAATGACCTGGGCAGAATGGTTCTTAATCCTGATGTCGTGGTTCGTTCCCGCGGAGTGATGGAGAAATGTACGTTCTGTGTTCAGCGCATCCAGGAAGGGAAACTTCGTGCAAAAAAGGAAGAAAGGAAACTAATGGAAGGAGATATTCAGTCGGCCTGTTCTCAATCCTGCCCGACCAACGCTTTGTTGTTCGGCGATCTGAACAACCCGGAATCACTGATCAGTAAACAATATGACGATGACAGGCGATACTTGCTGCTGGAAGAAGTCGGCGTTCAGCCCAATGCCTTCTATCTGACAAAAGTGAGAAATACGTAAAAGATACTTTTAATAAGGAGAACTATAACGTTAATGCAAACCTATGTTTAAAGAAGCATCAATACGAGAACCTCTTATTCTTGGAGATAAAATTTCTTATCATCAGATCTCAGAAGAAATTTCCCGTCCAATTGAAGGAAAGGCAAATAAATTATGGTGGGCCTGTTTTTCAGTTGCGGTGGTTGCCATGTTGTGGGGATTTGGTTGCCTTGCCTATACGGTTGGAACCGGTATCGGCGCATGGGGCGCAAACAAAACGGTGGGTTGGGCATGGGATATCACCAACTTCGTTTGGTGGATCGGTATCGGGCATGCCGGTACACTGATCTCAGCGGTGTTACTTCTTTTCCGCCAGCGCTGGAGAATGGCCATTAACCGTTCGGCAGAAGCCATGACCATTTTTGCAGTTATATGCGCGGCCATCTTTCCCGTGTTTCACATGGGACGTGTTTGGGTAGCTTACTGGACCATGCCTATTCCTAACCAATTCGGATCGCTCTGGGTGAATTTCAATTCGCCGCTGTTATGGGACGTATTTGCGATCTCAACTTATTTCACTGTATCTGTTGTCTTCTGGTACCTGGGATTGATCCCTGACTTTGCTATGATCCGTGACCGCGCGAAAGTTGCAGGAAATAAAATGCGTGAAATGATCTACCGGATCCTTAGTTTTGGATGGAGCGGCCGGTTGAGAGACTGGGTGCGCTTTGAAGAAGTTTCACTTGTTCTTGCCGGGCTTTCTACACCGCTTGTATTTTCGGTTCACTCCATTGTATCCATGGACTTTGCTACATCCATAGTTCCGGGCTGGCATACTACTATCTTCCCGCCTTACTTCGTTGCCGGAGCCATCTTTTCCGGATTTGCCATGGTGCTCACCCTGGTCCTTATCATGCGGAAAGTATTGAACCTGGAACATTACGTTACGGTAAAGCATATAGAATACATGAACATTATCATTATGCTAACCGGTTCGCTGGTAGGTATTGCGTACTTAACAGAACTTTTCATGTCCTGGTATTCAGGCGTTGAATATGAATCCTATGCATTCATCAACCGGTTTTCCGGCCCTTACTGGTGGGCTTACTGGAGCATGATGACCTGCAACGTGGTTTCTCCTCAGCTGTTCTGGTTCAAAAAGATACGCACTAACCTCGTAGCTACTTTCATTCTTTCCATCGTGGTGAATATCGGTATGTGGTTTGAACGGTTTGTAATTATCGTTACTTCCATTCACAGGGATTACCTTCCATCCTCCTGGACCATGTATTCTCCAACCTGGATCGAAGTAGGTATCTATGTAGGAACCATTGGATTCTTTTTCACCTGTTTCCTTGCATTCTCCCGGGTATTCCCGGTCATTGCGCAAAGTGAATTGAAAACAATAATGAAAATATCAAGCAAGGTCTTTAAAAACAAGAACGAAAATCATCATCACTAATTTATATGAGCACAAAAGCTATCCATGCTATTTACGATGACGATGAAGTGCTGGTGAGCGCAGCAAAAAAAATTCATGCAGCCGGAATCAAGGTGAAAGAGGTTTTTACCCCATTTGCAGTTCATGGGCTTCCGGAAGCGCTACACGAACCGCGAACCCGCATAGCCATTTGTGCTTTTCTTTACGGTTGCACCGGATTATCTTTAGGGCTGCTTATGATGTGGTATTTTATGATCCATGACTGGCCCCAGGATATTGGCGGAAAACCAAACGCGACATTGTACCATAATATTCCTGCTTTTATACCCCCTCTTTTTGAGGGAACGGTTTTTACGGCAGCCCATCTCATGTTCTGGACACTTCTTTTCAGAAGCTGGATTTTACCGGGGGTTAAACCAAAAAATCCGGATCCACGAACTACCGATGATAAATTCCTGGTGCTGATTGAAACGGAAGATACAGAAGGTGTTTCAAAGCTGCTGAGAGAAACCGGGGCCAGTGAAATAAAAATAGTTGAGGTTTAAAGTTTAAGTTTTAAAACCAGAAAACAGAAACATTAATTATGAGCATCTCAAAGAAAATATCCGGTGGAATTTTAATCCTCATCGGTGCAATTGTTTCTTCCTGCAACAACGTGCCCAACAGCCCGGGATGGGAATACATGCCCGATATGTACCGTTCTTCATCGTATGAGACCAATTCTGAAAATGGGATTTTTGCCGATAGTTTGACCGACCGTCAACCAGTTCCCGGTACTATTTCACAAGGCTGGGTAGCGAATTCTGATTATTCAATTATGAAAGTCCCGTATCCCTACAAGAACGATAGTTTAGGATATGAACTGGCGGGGCAGAATCTGAAAGATCCGATCCCTGCATCTCCGGAGAATGTAGCGAAAGGGAAAATTATTTTTGAGAAATATTGTATGCATTGCCACGGAGCCACAGGGCAAGGGGACGGAGCCGTTGTTACTGTAGGAAAACATCCGCCGCCGCCTGCTTACAATGGAATATTAAAAAATCTTCCCGAAGGAAAAATGTTTCATACGCTCCGGTACGGAAAAAACCTGATGGGATCGCATGCTTCTCAGTTGACCGTTGAGGAGCGCTGGACGGTTATTCGCTATGTTCAAACCCTGCAGCAACTACCGGGTGCCGGTGCATCAGCAGCGGCGCCAATTGATTCGGTTAAAAAAATTACAGCCGTAGTTGATCGAGGGCCGGCTTCAAAAGATACACTAGCAAAAAAGTAATTAAGTATATGAGTTTACAATATACATTCTCCGACAAAACAAAAAAATTTACCTATGCCATGATGGGTGCCGGTATTTTAGCCGTTGCGTACGCCCTGGTCCGTGGAATTCCTGCTCAGCGGATTTGGGCAAACCTGCTTATTGATATCTTCTTTTTTCTTTCGCTGGGATTGGGTGCTACTTTCTATATGGCAAAAAAATATGCAGCTGAAGCCTCTTATGCCATTGTTTACAAGCGGGTGTATGAAGCCATCAGCGGTTATGCACCGGTTGGTTTGATTCTTCTGGCCTTGTTCCTTCTGCTTGGTTTTTTTCATGTTCATCATATATATCCCTGGATGAATCCGGATGTATACAATCCAGCGAGTGCTCATTACGATAAAATTATTGCGAACAAAGGTGCGTATTTCAGCGCTCCTTTTTTCTGGGGAAGGATACTGGTATTTTTTGGTTTGTATATATGGTGCCAGCATTTATTGCGCAAGCGTTCTTTAGAAGAAGACCTGACCGGAGACATTACTCTTTATAAAAAGAACATCACTACATCGGCCGCATTCCTGGTTTTATTCGGATTCACTTCTCCTGTTCTTGTTTGGGATACGATCATGTCAGTTGACACACACTGGTTCAGCACCATGTTCGGCTGGTATGTGTTTGCAGGGTTCTGGTGCACGACCATGATCACGATTACGTTATTCTCTCTCTACCTGAAAGGGAAAGGCCACCTGGAGGAAATGAATGACAGCCACTTTCATGATCTTGGGAAATGGATCTTTGCCCTCAGTTTTTTATGGACCTATACTTTTTTCTGCCAGTTCATGCTGATCTGGTATGCCAATATTCCGGAAGAAGTAACGTATTTTCAGGATAGGATCAGTTTGATGGGATACAGGCCTTTGTTCTGGATCATGTTCTTTATTAACTTCTCGCTTCCCATGGTGTTCCTGATGTCGCGTGATGCAAAACGTAATGCTAATTTCCTGAAGGTGATCGGATGCATCCTTATATTTACCCACTGGCTCGATCTTTTTGTGATGATCATGCCCGGAACGGTTGGAGCAAATTTCAGATTGTTCAGTCCGCTTGAATTCGGGTTGTTTATAGGTTTTGCAGGTTTGTTTTTGTATGTCGTTTTGGGACAACTGGCAAAGGCGCCGCTTCTCGTACAAAAACATCCATTCCTGGAAGAAAGCAAACAGCATCACATATAATATTCGGGCCGATTGCGGAGGGCTATTTGTGCGAACTTAGCAGCAGGAAAAGGAAACGGTTGGAAGAAAAAAGAAAATAATATTATAATTTTTAAAATATAAACTGCATATGATTACTTTATTCATCTTTGCAATTACGGTACTCGCGGTTATTGTGGTGAGCCTGTCGGTCAGGATTTATAAATTATCATCAGCGATCCGCAAGGCGGGTGAGCAAGGCATTCACGGAAACGAATAACAAAATGCAACAAGAATGACGAATGACCTTAAAAATATTCGTTCTTCTTCTCACTTCCTGTTAGTTTTTCTGTTTTCTTTTTTTAGTTTTGCTTCTTCCTGTTTTATTGCTTCCGCGCAGGTTTTTGATTCCATTTCCTCTTCCTTTCATAAGCGCCCGGTTTTAACGGGTGGGTTTGCCACTAAAAGCACATTCATCAATGGGTTCCGTTCTCCTATTTTTACAGCACGTGCCGGACTGGATTTTAATCACAGCGTAAGAGTGGGAGCAGGGGTAAGCTGGCTTAAACTATCACCCTATAAAAAAGGATATGATAATTCGCCATTTTATCTTGATAAATCCTTCATGGATTCCTCCATCACTTATACCGTTCATCCCGCTTTGAATTTTCTATACGTGAATGTTTTTTTTGAATATATCTATTTCAACTCACGAAAATGGCAGTTCAGTGTCCCTTTGCAATTGGGAGCAGGCAATACAAAATACAAATACAACTTTAATGGAGTAAACATTACGGAAAGAAGGCATTGGGTGCTTTTGTATGAGCCTGCGGTATCTGGGCAATACAGGATCATAAGATGGTTCGGTGTCGGCCTGGATGTGGGAATGAGGATCATGTTTGTAACCAACAAAGCGATCGGAACTAAATTCGACTCTCCTATGTATGATATAAAAGCGATCATTTATTGGGGCGAGTTATATCATGCTGTGTTTCCTGAAAAGAATAAATAAGGATCGGGCCGGGGTACGAAAAACTGCACTGGTTTTGTTTTTTATAGGAGGTCACATCTCGATACAGCGTCACATCGATCCGACGAAGGAGGATGTATCGAGAAGCAGACGCTGAAAAAAGTTCGATGCCTGTTGGATTGCCGTCGGTTCTCGATACATCCCGATAAATCGGGATTACTCGAACTGACTGTTAGTGCAATATTTCTTACACCCGATCGGACTTTCTGAACTAAAGGATTAGGGAATAGTTTATTTTTACAATCCAACTGAATAATTGAAACATAATTTCTGTGTTAAAGAATATCCGGATAGCAGCCAAAAAGATAAGTAATATTCCGAAAGACAAATTATTTGAAAGGGTAAAACTTGGGATTCGAAAACGATTGTCTGGTTATCCTTATTCGATCATTTTGCAAACGGTGAGTGCATGCGATCTGAAGTGCAAACATTGCTTCATCAATGACTACAATATTCATATTCATGACGGCATTATTAAGATCATGCAGATGGACGAGTTCCTGGCCTGCGTTGAAAGACTGCGCCCTATGATAAAACACGCTTCCTATTTTCAGCTTTCCACCTTCGAAGCCATTTTGAACAAGGACCTTTTCCGTATGATGGATGTTATCCTGAAGATGAATCCGCGCATTCAGTTTCCTCTTTTATCCAATGCCATGCAGCTCAGTTCTGAAAAAATAGCGCTTCTTGAAAATTATCCTTTATCTATCGTAAACATTTCTCTCGATGGCTGCACAAAGACCACAGTTGAAAAATTTAAAACGGAGGTGGTGTTTGAAAAGGTAATTGATGCGATCCGGCGCCTTAAAAGGTCGCGGTTAAAGGAAAAAGTAGCTGTAACGTTTGTTGCTCATAAAAATAACATCGCAGAACTTCCTGACTATGTTGATTTTGTAAATACGCTGGGTGTGAAAGATATCTACGTAAGCAATCTGCTGACCTTCACCCGGGAAATGGAAGGACAGGAGTTGTACACAAAGCAAGGCAATAAGATTTCCCAGAACTATTTTGATGAAGCAGTGAAAAGAGCAAAAAGAAATGGACAGGCGATCGGTATGCCGAGGCTGTCTCCTGTCAAGATGGGATGCCAGGCATGTGAAAGTTTTTTTATTGATATTAATGGAAATGTGGCGCCTTGTGATTTTCTGGCTGTAACCACTCCGTTTACTTTATGGGGAGAAACCGTTACGCATGCGCCGGTCCTGTTTGGCAATGTTTTAAAGGACGATCCAATAGCGATATACCGTAAAACGGCATTTAAAAAATTCCGCGAAGCACATCGGATCGGGAAAGAACTTCCTGATGAATGCACCCATTGCATTGATGCCTACGGATTGATGTGCAGCAACCGGGTAAACCACTGATGAATCTTAATACCTGCCCGCCTGCCGCGAGGCATGGCTGGCGCACGTCCCTGCCGCGTTTTTAGCGCGGAACAATCAGTTATAATTTATAAGAAAAATGAAAAATGGTTTGTCGTATGTTTGTGGCACGGCTGCTTGAAACGCGTTTCGACTGCCAAGATTCATTTATTTCACTTTGTTCCAAACGCCATCCCCATCAATTAGCTTTAAAAGAAGTAAGAAAAATGAAAAAGATGCTTACCAGCCCGGATTACGATCACTGGCCGCTCCGATGACATACGGAGTCCGTAACTTCGTTCGGACAATACTGAAACCCAATCTACCTTGTAAGGTAGCTCAACACGAAAATTAAAGGGATATTAAAGTTTCAGGCTGCAGCATCAGTAAACTGTGTGGGAGTGTCCAGAAATCCGGGTAAGTGTGAAAACAAATACATTTAATCTGCCCAGGCAATCTTTCGAATAAGTTTATTCAGCGGATTTTCCGCTATGTAAAACAAAAGGATCGCAATGACCTGCAGCAAAATAAAAATGACCGGTAGGATTAAATGAAGAGTTAAATAAAAGAATGAAAATAAAA
>JAHEYJ010000157.1 GCA_023251675.1 Bacteroidota bacterium | reverse complement strand
AATTGCTGGCTAGTTTGATGCTTACAATAGATGATTTTACATTTTCAGCCATCACCGTATCTGCGAAAAGGCTCCACAGAGAATTGCTGCTATTTATCTTTTGAGTAATATTTCGCAGGTCATTGGTAATAAGCTCAAGATTGCTGTTGGTGTTATTTAAAGAACGCATCGCGTCTTCCATTTGAATGCTGTGAAGGGCATTGAAAAGACTCCCTTCCGTAACCGGTTTCCCGTTTTTTTCTCCCGGAGCAATATTTACAAGTTTATTGCCCAGTAAACCATCTGTTCCGATTGAAATTATTGAATTCATAGAAATATACTGCACCACTTCCTCATCGATTGTGAATTCGACTTTGATGGAAGTATCTGAATAAGCGCTTACTTCGGATACAGTTCCCACATTAATCCCGTTGAAACGAACATTGTTTCCGGGTAAAAGGCCATTTACATTATTGAAAATCCCGGTCACGCTTATGGTTGAATGAAATATGTTCTTTTTGCTTCCTATATAATATAAGGCAAGAACAAACATGGTGATGGCTGCCATCACAAATATTCCAAGTTTGATTTTATTATTGGTTTGTTTATTCATAATCAATCGAAAAATTGTTTTATGTTTTTGTCATTGCTTGTTTTCAGATCTTCGTACGTGCCTTCTGCATAACATTTTCCATTGAGCAGCACCACAACACGATTCGCTGTTCTGCGTACGCAGTTCATGTCATGTGAAATAATGATGGAAGATGTATTGTATTTCTCCTGCACTTCAAGCATCAGATGATTGATCTCTCTTCCGGTAATGGGATCTAAGCCTGTAGTGGGTTCATCGTAAAGCATGACTTCAGGATTGAGGATCAGCATGCGCGCAATGCCAATTCTTTTTTTCATTCCTCCTGAGAGTTCAGATGGCATCATGGATTCTGTCCCGGACAAGCCTACATTTTCAAGGGCAAGCTTCACCAGTTTGTCAACTTCCTGCCGGGTAATTCTTAATTTATGTCTTCTGAGAGGGAATTCAAGATTTTCCAGCACGGTCATGGAATCATAAAGTGCGCTGCTTTGAAAAAGGAACCCGATCCGGGCACGGATATCATCAAGAGCCTTATGGCTTAGATCCGGGATGCTCATTCCGAATACTTTCATTTCTCCATCATCCGCTTCCAGTAACCGGACAAGGCATTTTATCAGTACCGATTTTCCGGAACCGGATCTTCCCAATACCACCACATTTTCTCCTTTATGAACGGTAAGATTAAAATCATCAAGCACATGATTGGTTCCAAAAGATTTTTTCAGGTTACGTATGACAACAATTTCTTCCTTATTATATAGCGTTGGTTGATTCATGTGAAATGAAGGATATCAGCGATTTGTGCAGCGATCAGATCAATTATAAAAACAGCAAAGGTGGAGATGACCACGGCCATGTTTGCAGACCGGCCGACACCTTCGGTACCGTTCTTGGTATTGTATCCTTTGTAGCATCCGATAATAGAGATTGCGAATCCAAAGAAGAAGCTTTTAGTGATAGAAGGGAGAACATCGCTGAATGAGAGTTTCTCAAAAATCTGATTTGTATAAAGATGGAAACTCACTACTTGTTTCATATTTACACCGATAAATGCACCGTAAAGTGAAATTGTATCCGAAAGAATTACAAGAAGCGGAACCATCAGGGTAGCAGATAATATTCTTGTCACGATGAGGTATTTGAACGGGTTCGTACCGGAAACTTCCATTGCGTCAATCTGTTCCGTTACATTCATAGAGCCGAGTTCCGCGCCAATGCCTGACCCTATTTTTCCGGCGCATATTAAAGCTGTAATTACCGGAACAATTTCACGTACAAGCGAAACAGAAACTACGGAAGGAAGCCAGGATTCGGTTCCGAATGTTTCCATGGATGGATGGGATTGGATGGTAATGACCAATCCCATTATAAATCCAGTTACACCGCATAACGGCAATGAGCGATAACCAATTTCGAAAGATTGACGAAGCAGCTCATTGAATTCATAAGGAGGTAAAAAACCTTCACGGAAAAACCTCCCGGCAAAACGAGTGATATCTCCTGTTTCTGAAAAAAAATCTTTCCAAGCTGTTAAAGGATTATTCATATGTATCGTAAAAGTCAATTATTAAATATGACAGTACGATGAAATTGATCAGTAAGGCGGATGATAAAGGTCATGATGGGCTCTGATCAGAGTCATTTGCAATTTTTTTTGGTTACCTGATATTAGCCGCATGCAAGTAGCAATCATCGAATCACATACTTCTCCTGTTGTTGATGAGTTTGTGGACAAGCTGGCAGAACTCAGTTTGGTTCGCTACGCTTCCGAAGCGGTCAATGAAATGGATTTTGATTCTTTGGAAGAATTGAATGAATCGGTTAAAAAGGCAATGGAGATCTGCCAGTTTTCGGGGATTTCGATGAAAGGAAATTTTCTCAGGGTATATAAAAGTTACTCAGAAGGAATCACGTACGACTGGAGATTATCCCCGCTGGCCTATAAACTTGTTTGCATTTGCGGAAACACATCCAACCCGAATGTGGCAAGTGCCATCGTGCATCTTATTAAAAATGAACACTTAAATCATTTCTAAATCATGGAAAAATTACTTGCTCCTTCCAGAAGCACATTTCTCCTTGAAGCACCGCTGGAGGTGCTTCACGAGGAAAGCCTGGAATGGCTTGATGAAATTGAATTTTGCAAAGATGAAGCTGCTTTCTTTTATTCGCTGATACTGAAACGTGCCAAAGAGTTGCCACTATTGAAGACGAAACAGGCAAAAAATGTAGAAAGCCATTTGATTTATTTTTCCGCAGAACGCATGGATGATATGAAGATTGAAATCAGTTCCCATGAGAAATTCCTTTCAAGAATTATTGACAGGCCCGACCTGGATGAACAACTTTACCGAAAACGGCACAAAGAAATTTCACAGAAGTTTCATGAGTTTATGCAGGAGTTCAGGCAGATGAAAAGAAAGATTTTCGAACTCGTTAAAATAAGAAGTAAAAAATAAAATGGGAGAGGAAAGCCTGTCTATTGGTTTCCTTGGAGGCGCCGGGACAGTGACAGGATCCAAAACACTTCTTGAATTTGATGATCAAAAAATTCTTGTTGACTGCGGCTTATTCCAGGGGTTAAAAGTTTTCAGGCAGTTAAACTGGCAGCCGCTTCCTGTTCTGCCTTCACGGATCAATTCAGTGCTCATTACACATGCCCACCTGGATCATGTAGGCTATATCCCGCTTCTTGTTAAAAACGGATTCAAGGGATCGATTTATGCAACCCCGCCTACGTGTGACCTGGCAAAAGTGATTTTAAGAGACAGTGCAAAGCTTCAGGAAGAAGAAGCATGGCTCGCCAACCAGGGAGGTTATACAAAACACCAGCCCGCAGTTCCTTTATATACATTGAAAGATGCGGAAGAATCGCTTAAGAATTTTGTTCCGGTAGAAGAGGGGAGGGTTATTTCATTTACAAAGGAATTTAGTTTTAGATTTCTTAAAAGCGGCCATATACTTGGATCTGCATTTATAGAAATAAATTTTAAAAATAGAATAATAGTCTTTTCTGGCGATCTAGGCAGGGCAAACCCGGTTTTACTTGCCCCGCCCACAAAAATTCCGGAAGCCGACTATCTTATCCTTGAATCTACCTATGGAGACCGCGACCATTCCAAAACACTGACGGAAGACGCATTGGCATACCTCGTGAACGATGCGCTGAGAAAGAAAGGAAATCTCATCATTCCGACATTTGCCGTAGAACGGGCACAAGAGATCATGTTTATTTTAAACACGCTTCGTGAAAAGAATATGATCCCCGCTTCGGTTCCTGTTTATCTTGACAGTCCGATGGGAATTGATGCAACCGAAGTAATGATGAACTATCCTGCATGGCATAAACTCAGCCAGGAGATGATCAGTAAAATGGTTCACGATATAATTAAAGTGAGGGAATTGAGTGAAACGATTAATATCATAAAAGATAAAAGATCAAAAATTATTATTGCCGGAAGCGGAATGCTTTCCGGGGGGAGGGCACTTGAGTACCTTAAAGCGTATGTTGAAGACCGGCGTACTACCGTTCTGTTTGTCGGATACCAGGCGGAAGGCACAAGAGGCAGGGCGATGCTGCGTGGAGCGGAAAAGATCAAGATCCATGGCCATTATTATTTTATAAATGCGGATATAAAAGAAATATCCTCTTTTTCAGGCCATGCAGACCGAAGTGAGATCATCCAATGGTTATTTGGATTTACAAAACTTCCTCAAAAAATATTTCTTAACCACGGTGAATTGAAAAGTTCAGATGCGCTGCGGATGCAGATTAATGAGACATTCAGCTGCAGTTGCGAAATCCCACTTCTTAATGAGAAAAAGTCTTTATTTTTTTAGCAAGTTTGATATATGTCAGTGCCTGCAGTGAGCGCTATCATTTGTAATCATTTATTCCGGGAATATCTTTGATTAAAATAACTGCCATGCCGCTGGATTTCAATAAACACGCACAGAAAGGGAATCAGTTTCTTAATGAACTGGCCTTGGAACTTGGAGGCCAACCGGATAAAGCAAAAGCCGGAAAGATTTTACGCGCAGTTTTTAAAACGCTGAGAAATCACCTGACTCTTGCTGAAAATTTTCAGTTGTTGTCGCAGCTTCCGCTCGCATTAAAAGGGGTCTATGTTGAAGCATGGATGCCTACTCATAAAATAGAAGCCGGAAGAAAAAAAATTGACTTTGTTGAAGAAGTTCTTGCTAATGCAAATAAAGATACCTGGCCGAGATCGGAAGATGTGGAAACCATGCTTAAAGGCATCCGTGCCGTTTTCAAAACATTAAAGAAATACATTTCAGAGGGGGAGTTCAATGATATAGAGGCTATTCTTCCCCGGCAATTAAAAAAGCTACTTAGAGAAAGTATTTACCAGCGTAATATATCGTTTAAGCTCGTAACTGAAAAATGAAAAACAGAATTATATGAGTAAGTTAATTCTTGTTCCGACCGATTATTCCAAGGGGGCAAACCATGCACTGGCCTATGCGACCGCACTGGCAAAAAAAGAAAATGCATCCCTTCTTCTGTTGCACGCATTTCATGTTTTTTATAATTCTTCAGATATAGGACATGTGGTAGCAGAAGACCTGGCCATTACGAATAAAAGAGAGAATAAAAACATGAGTTCTTTATGTGACAAAATAACTAAAACTGAAAAAATCAGTTGCAGATATTTAATTAAACAAGGGCTGGCCGTTGATGTGATCCTGAATGTAATTAAAGAGAAAAATCCTCAATTGGTGATCATGGGAACGAAAGGAGCCTCCTGGCTTAAAGAAATGATCGTTGGAAGTAATACGGCCAAAGTGATTGAAAAAGCAAAATGCCCGGTGATTGCAGTTCCTGAAAATGCAACTTATAGTGGAATCAATAAAATTACCTATGCCACCGATTATCATACAAGTGACATTACAGCGCTAAAAAAAATTATAGAAATAGCCAGGCCCTTTAACGCTGAAATCATTGTTCTTCATGTATCCGATGACGAACTTACACCTCCAACGGAAGAAGAGATGATGAATAAATTCAGGTTGTTCGCAAAGAAGAGAATTAATTATGAGAAAATAAAATTCACGTTGGCGCACGGGCAATATCTTGAAAAAGTTTTGCAGGACCATATTAAAAAGGAGAAACCGGATTTATTGGCTATGTCAACTCATTACAGGGGAATTCTTGATAAAATATTCGGTACAAGCACCACTCAAATTATGGCCTATCACAGCCAGATTCCGCTGCTGGCATTTCACCATAAACAAGAATCTGTCGTATTTATAGGATAAAAATGAATACAAAGTTTAAAATATTGCTTGCAACCGACTATTCAGAAGCGGTGATGAATGCGGAAAGATATGCAGTGCAGTTTGCAAAAGCAACGGAATCTCTTTTATGTTTTATGCATGTTTATAATCCTGCATTACCTGCCCGGAATAAGAGTTACCAGAACATCATCATGGAAAAAGCGGGAATGGAAAATCTGAAATTGCAGAAACATTGTCATCGGTTGCTTCAAACATTGGAAATAAATCCGGATGAATTACTTACAGAGATCATTGTCCGGGAAGGGAACAATGCAGGAAAATTGATTCGCAAAGAAGCAAAGGAAAAGGGTATCGATTTTATTATTGTGGGTACACATGGAGTTTCAGATTTTAGTGATCTATTCTTTGGTACGCATACATGGGACGTAATTAAAAAATCAACGGTTCCGGTAATTGTGGTGCCCGGTGATGCCATGTTCACCGGATTTAAGAATATTGTTTTCGGCACCGAATACCGGGAAGGAGAAATGCCTGTATTGAACTATCTGGTTCAGTTTGCAAAGCATTTTGAATCTGAAATCACGGTTCTTCATGCTACCAATTATGCGCTTTCAAAAGAATTGGAAAAAGTAATGTATGAGAAATTCAAAAGTGATCTGCATGTTAAAATATTATATCAAAACATAAAGATGAAATTAATTAAGAGTGAGAATATTGTTCAGGGGTTGAATAAATTTTGCAAAAACAATGAAATAGATCTGCTGGTTGTATCTCCTGAAAAACCTTTTCTTCTTGAAAAAATATTCAGTCCATTAAACAGCATTGTGCGTAAAATGAGCTTTTACACCACCGTACCCCTAATGAGTATTCCGGATTTTTATAATCCGGAATACCTGGAATTCTGGCAGCATTTTGCCCAGGGAGAATATGTCAATGAAGATTTCTGATTCATGTCAATAAACTGAGTGGATCTGTATTCTCATTCTTTTTCCTGTACTTTATTGTGTAAAGAACGGCAGCTGTTTCAGAACCGCTTTCACTGATAACTATCATTCATACCGATGACCTCAGTCATTCGTCCAGGAGATTGACAAAGATAGTTTTGCTTATATGAAAATGATCATCCTGCTTGACATTATTAATAAAGAGGTAATAGCTGTTTTTATGGTTCGGGTATTTCTGAGCCTTTTATTCTTTTTTCAGGGATTGGATGCAGTATTCAATGTTAAGCTGAAGAGAGTGGTTGAAACTTTCGAAGTCCCATTGGCAGTGAAGGGAGTGCCGAAACCACTTATCGTTATGGGGGCCTTTTATACTTCCTACATTAAACTTATTGCCGGCTTTTGCCTTTTAATAGGCTTCGCAAAATATTATGCTCTTTATCTTTTAGGATTTGATCTGATCATTGCCTCTTTTGCTTTTGGCTTAATGAAGCCGATGTGGGATATGCAGTTTGCCTTCCCCCGGTTCGTATTAATTATATTCTTTCTTGTTGTTCCCTCTGAATGGGATGTGATCTCTGTGGATTATGTATGGTCAGTCATAAAATTCGTAAAAGCAGTTACAAACTAAACCTATTGAAATGAAAACAATTTTTGTCCCTACCGATTATTCAGACGCCGCTAACAATGCGTTGTTGTATGCTGTTGAACTGGCGAAGTTAAGCAAAGCAGAAATTGTATTATTTCATGCCTATCAAATTCCTCTTCCTACGGGTGATATACCCATCATGCTGATTTCACCCGCCGAGCTTGAAAGTGAAAATAGAATGAGAATTAAAAAACTTGAAA
>JAHEYJ010000156.1 GCA_023251675.1 Bacteroidota bacterium | reverse complement strand
CCTACTTAGAATAAAAGGATCCGACTTTGTTATAAAGAATGGCATGCAGGCTGTCGGTTCCGCTGCGGCTGACGAGCTTCTCCACTTTATTAAGTGTCTCGGCGGCTAAAACAAGATCCTGCATCTTTTTATATTGCACCTCCCAGATTGAAAATAGAATATCCACTGCACTTGCTGTATCCCTCATGTTCTCATAAAGATAAAGCCCATCGTTATAATTTGAGATGGCTTTGGAATATTGCTTGGTTGTGACAAGCAGCAATGCGATTTTCTTGTAACACACCGCCATTTTGGATTTATTCCTTAAAACGGTTTCTATATCCAATGCATTGGAATATTCTTTACGGGATTCAACATAGTCGCCGGTAAAATTGTAGTAGTCGCCGCTTCGGCGGTAGAGCAAGGCCAGTTCTCTTTTGTGTTTCAACTTCTTCCCCAGCAAGATCCCTTCTTTTATATACGGAAGTGATTCATCAAACTTGTCGATCAGTTGAAGTTCCCAAGCAAGGGCGGATAACGTATTTACTTTGACTGTGTCTTCTTTCGCGTTCTTAAGGACTTTCTTCAGGCTGTCAACCGGCTGCGAAAAGGAAAGAAAAAAAGAATTCAGAAAAAAAAAGAAAAAAAGAAAATATCGTTTAGGGCTTTTCAAGTAGAGCGTATTATTATTTTGTAACGAATAGTTCTTTGAGCTTTGAAACGCAAAAATCAATTTCTTCTTTTGTATTGTATTGACTGAAGGAGAAACGGATGGACGTATTTTTCATATCGGTGCCGATCGCCCGGAGCACATGCGATCCCTGGTTACTGCCGGAAGAACAGGCGCTTCCGCCGGAAGCGGCAATACCGGCTATGTCCAGGCTGAACAACATCATCTCCGCATATTCGGATGGAGGAAAAAAAACATTCAGCACGGTATACAGTGAACTCCCTTTTGCATCGCCGTTGAACCTGACTTCTGGAATGTTTTTTTCCAAGGCTTCGATCATATAGGTTTTAAGTCCCTGTATATAGGCCTGATGCGCTTCCATATCACGATGGGCGATCTCAAATGCTTTTCCCAAGCCGACAATACCGTAAATGTTTTCTGTTCCGCCCCGCATGTTTCGTTCCTGGGAGCCGCCGAAGATCAGCGGTCTGATCTTTATTTTGCTGCTCAGGTACAGGAAACCGATCCCTTTCGGGCCGTGAAATTTATGCGCTGCTCCGTTAACCATCTGCACATTCACCGACTGAATATCCATTTTATAATGCGCCATGGTCTGCGTCGTGTCGCAATGAAAAATGGCGTTGTGTTTTTCACAAAGCGCTCCTACTTTCTTCATCGGCAGAAGATTTCCGATTTCATTGTTGGCATGCATGAGGGTGACAAGCGTCTTTTCCCCTGAAGAAAGAAGTGTTTCCAGGTGATCCAGGTCAATATGCCCCAGGCCGGTAAGGTTTACAAAACTGAGTTTTATTTTTCCAGCACAGGCAAGTGATTCCGCACAATGGAGCACCGCATGATGTTCGATCCGGCTGGTGATGATGTGTTTCACCCCCAGGTCTTCCACCGCGCTCCGGATCGCCGTATTGATGGCTTCCGATCCCCCGGAAGTAAAAAAAATTTCAGCAGGAGAAACGTTGAGGTTCTTCGCGATGATTTTTCTTGCCGCTTCAACCGCTGCCCGGGTTTTTCTTCCAAACGAATGAATGGAGGATGGATTCCCATGATATTCCTTAAAATACGGAAGCATGGCTTCTAAAACTTCAGGATCGATCGGAGTGGTAGCCGCGTTGTCTAAATAAACTTTCATGATGAAAGTCCGTTTCTGTTCGACTTGATGATTTCTTTAATGTCAGAAATTATTTTTTGCGCCAGGTTATCCGCCGTTGATTGCGATTCGCTTTCAGAATAAATGCGGATGATCGGTTCGGTATTTGACCGGCGCAGGTGCACCCACTCCTTTCCGAATTCAATTTTTACCCCATCCGTCGTATTGACCGGCTGGCGCTTGTATTTTTCTTTTATTCCCGCCAGTATTTTTTCCACATCAATTCCGTTTATCAATTCAATTTTATTCTTTGAAATATGATAATCCGGATAAGTGGCACGGAGCATGGAACAGGACTTTCCGAATTTTGCGAGATGGGTAAGGAACAAACCGATCCCGGCCAGGGCATCCCTTCCGTAGTGAATTTCAGGATAGATCACACCGCCGTTTCCTTCGCCCCCGATCACGGCTTTATTTTTCTTCATTGCTTCCACCACATTCACTTCGCCCACCGCTGATGCAAAATAATTTCCTCCCGCTTTTTCGGTGACATCTCTCAGCGCGCGGGTGGAGGATAGATTGGAAACGGTATTTCCTTTCTTTGAATGCTTCAGGATATAATCCGCAACAGCGACCAGTGTGTACTCTTCTCCAAACATTTCGCCGTCCTCACAGACAATAGCAAGCCGGTCAACATCCGGATCAACGGCGATGCCGAGATGGGCTTTATTTTTTATAACGGCTTTAGACAGATCGCGTAAATGTTCCGGCAACGGTTCGGGGTTATGCGCAAAATCTCCGGTAGGATCGCAGTTAACCTTGAAAATCGTTTCTACTCCCAGCGCTTCCAGCAGCATCGGCACGGCAATTCCTCCTGTGGAATTAACGGCATCTACCGCAATTTTAAATTTCTTTTCCCTGACGGCCTTCTTATCCACAAGTTCAAGCGCAAGGATTTTATCAATGTGTTTTTTAATGTAATCATGCACCTCTGTTTTTTTTCCTAAGGAAGCGACCTCAGCATAAGCAAAATTTTCCTCTTCTGCCATTCGCAGAACATCCTGGCCTTCTTTCTCAGAAATAAATTCACCGGCAGCATTCAACAGCTTCAGCGCATTCCATTGTTTGGGGTTGTGGCTGGCGGTGATGATGATCCCTCCGTTTGCTTTTTCGTCAGCAACCGCAACCTCCACGGTCGGCGTTGTTGATAAACCCAGATCGATCACATCAATTCCTAATCCCTGCAAAGCGGACGAAACCAGCTTGCTCACCATTTCACCGGATATCCGGGCATCCCTGCCGATCACCACTTTTACTTTTTGATTTTTTCCTTTTTGTTTTTGGGAGATGACCCAGGTGCCGTAGGCAGAAGTGAATTTCACTATGTCAGCTGGCGTCAGGTTCTCCCCTGATTTACCTCCAATGGTTCCTCGAATTCCGGAAATTGATTTGATCAGCACAAAAATGTTTTTTTAGTATCACAAAGATAAATTTTCACAGGAAACAGAAGCAATAATTGTAAATGATTTGAAAATACCTGCAATCGATTTTCTGCTAACTTTGTTTAGCCATGGAAAAGAACGACCTGATAAAGCGTTTTGAAGAAATGATCGAGAATAATCAGAGGGGATTTTTTGACTCCGATGAATACGAATTGATCATTGAGTACTTTCTTACTTCCAATCAATATCACAAAGCCCTGAAAGCGGTAGATCTTGCGCTGGAACAATATCCTTTTTCCATTGACTTTTTGATCCGCAAGGCCCAGATGCTCAGCGCCAACAAAGAAACACGGAAAGCGTTGGAACTCCTCGCACAGGCAGAAGCCATTGATCCGCTGCATCCTGAAGTTTTTATGACGCGGGGTTCAATTTACAGCTTAACCGGCCTTCCGGAAAAAGCGATTGAGAATTTCAAAAAAGCAATTGAACATGCCGATGGGGCAAAAGAGGTCGCCGAAGACAGCTATCTTTATCTTGCCTTTGAACATGAGAACCTGGAAGAGTTTGACGATGCCATCTTCTGCCTGAAAAAAGTGATCGAGCTCAATCCGAAACACGATGCTGCGCTGTATGAGATCTCTTACTGTTTTGAAGTGGGAGGACAAGATAAAGATGCCTTGGAATTTTTCAATGCTTACCTTGACCAACATCCTTACAGCAACTGCGCCTGGTTTAATTTAGGAGTGGCGTTCAACCGGCTGGGGAACTTTGAAAAAGCGATCGAGTCGTACGATTACGTGATCGCCATTAAGGAAGATTTCGCACCCGCCTATTTCAATAAAGCGAATTCACTTGCAAACCTGAACCGGTTGAAGGAAGCCATTGCCTGCTACGAAGAAACATTCAAACATGAAAAACCGGAGGCAATAACCTATTGTTACATTGGTGAATGTTATGAGAAGATGAAGAACTTTGAACAATCATTGGTAAATTACAATCGCGCGACTTCACTTGATCCCAACCTTGCGGATGCATGGATCGGCATGGGCATTGTCCTTGACCAGCAGGATAAACTTTCGGAAGGGATCCATTATTTGAAAAAAGCCATCGAACTCGAAAGTTCAAATGCGGATTTCTGGTATGTGATCGGGGATGCTTACCAGAAAATGGGATTTGTGGAAGAAGCGATTGATGCCTATAAAAAAGTGATTGAAATAGATCCCTCCGTTGAAAACATATGGCTTGATTATTCCAATTTGCTTTTTGAAGAAGGAGAAAAAGAAGAAGCCGTTGAAGTGCTGGCCATGGGGATCAAACATCACCCGGATAATGCAGAAATTTATTATCGCATGGCGGCTTGTTTGCTTTGGGTCGGAAAAAAACAGGAAGCCCTCACCTATCTTCAAAATGCACTTCAGCTGGACTACAAGAAACACAAAGAGATATTTAAATTCCTTCCGGAACTCAGAAAAAACAGAACGGTACTGGACATGATCAAATCCTATAGAAAAAGATGAACACTACACTGACACACTTGCCCAAACGCACAAAACGACCAAGGAAAGACGGCGTTACCATGGTAATGGACAAAGGGCTCAGCCTGCGCCAGGCAGAAGACATGATCGATTCCTCCGGAGATTTCATTGACTTCGTAAAACTTGGATTCGGAACATCCGTTATCACCAACAATCTTGCAGAGAAAATCAAGCTGTATCAGAAAGCGGATATCAAAACCTATTTCGGCGGAACCCTGTTTGAGGCCTTCATCATAAGAAATATGTTTGATGAGTATTGCTCTTTCATTGACAAATACAAGGTTGAAGCAGCTGAAGTCTCTGACGGTTCCATTGATATCAAACACGATAAAAAATGCGAATACATAAGCAAACTCGCAAAAAACTACACGGTACTTTCTGAAGTCGGCTCGAAAGAAGAAGGCGTGATTATTCGTCCTGCCATGTGGATACAGATGATGAACACAGAATTGGAAGCCGGTTCCTGGAAGGTGATCGCTGAAGCCAGAGAAAGCGGTACCGTCGGGATCTACAGGTCAAGCGGACATGCACATACTTCACTCGTCAGCAAGATCACATCCAGCGTAAAGCAGGAAAATATTATCTGGGAAGCACCTAACAAGTCGCAGCAGGTATGGTGGATAAAACAAGTGGGTGCAAATGTAAATCTCGGAAACATCTCCCCCAATGAAGCCTTATCACTGGAAACACTTCGGCTGGGACTGAGAGGAGATACTTTTTTTACTTTTTTACCCAAAGAGATCTCTAAATCCGTTAAATAAACCTATGAAAGAGGTTAACTGCGCTGAGTTAAAAAAAATGATGGATGCTGAAGAAGATTTTCAACTCATTGACGTGCGTGAAGAACACGAAGTGGACATTGCCAGCATTGGCGGGGAGTTGATCCCGATGGGGGATGTTTTGGATAACATCAACAAAATTTCCAAAGACAAAAAAGTGGTATTCTACTGTCGTTCCGGAAAACGATCAGGAGCCATTGTGCTTGCTTTGCAGCATTATGGCTTTTCAAATATTTACAATCTGAAAGGCGGAATTCTCGCCTGGGCGGACGAGATCGATACTTCCATTACAAAATACTGAATCTGCTTGGTAGAACTTTTCAAACATATCATTCATCTGGATTTCGAATGGCTTTTCCAGCAATACGGAACAGCGGTATATATTATTTTATTCATCGTGATCTTTGTTGAAACGGGTGTCGTCGCTTTTCCTTTTCTCCCGGGCGATTCGCTGCTCTTTACGGCCGGATTATTTGCCAACCAGGTAAACACCACAACGGGTGAACCGTATCTGAATATTTTTTACTTGCTCCTTTTACTGTTCTCCGCCGCCGTCATAGGCGATAATTCCAACTACTGGATCGGCAGAACCATCGGGCTAAAAGTTTTAACAATCAAGTTCAGGGGAAAAAGTGTGGTGAAAGAAGAATACCTGAACAAGACACATTCCTTCTATGAAAAATACGGTGTAAAAACCATTATCATGGCACGGTTTGTCCCCATTGTCAGAACGTTTGCGCCGTTTGTTGCCGGTATTGCTAAAATGGACTACAGGAAATTTCTTCCTTTTGATATAGCAGGCGGAGCACTCTGGATCCTCAGCCTGACCTTTGCCGGCTATTTTCTCGGAGAGATCACCTGGATCCGCAAGAACATTGAGCTGGCGGCTATCGGGATCATTTTTATTTCCATCCTTCCGATCATTTTAGAATTCATCAAGCACAAACGTGTCAGGAAATGAAAACATACGGACTGATCGGGTTCCCTCTCTCCCACTCCTTCTCACAGAAATATTTTTCAGAAAAATTCAGCAAAGAAAAAATTACCGGCTGCGAATTCATCAATTTCCCCCTGGAAAATATCAACGGATTCCCTGCTCTGCTTAAAGAAAATCCATATATCTGCGGATTAAGCATAACCATTCCTTACAAACAAAGCATCATGAATTTTCTGGACGAACTGGAGGATTCCGCACGTGAAGTCGGCGCCGTCAACTGCATAAAAAGAGAAGAACGGTCAAAAGGGAGATGGAAATTATCCGGATACAATACTGATATTTTTGGTTTTGAACAATCCCTGAAGCCGTTACTGAAAGAACATCATTCCCATGCATTGGTACTCGGAACCGGAGGCGCCGCAAAAGCCGTAGCGTATACTTTAGACAGGTCTAATATTAAGTTTAGTATGGTTTCAAGATCTACGGGACATAAACCCGCATCGGCAGGAATCCTGTCGTACGCTGATGTAACGGCCGCGGTTCTTAGTTCCTCCACCCTTATCATCAATACGACACCGCTTGGCATGTTTCCGAAAGTGAATGCCTGCCCGGACCTTCCTTATCAGCACCTGACACCGCACCATTTTCTTTACGACCTTACCTACAACCCGGAAGAGACTTTGTTCCTTAAAAAAGGAAAAGAAAAAGGAGCGCAAATAAAAAACGGATTGGAGATGCTGCACCTTCAGGCGGAGAAAGCCTGGGAAATCTGGAATAGCCCCACCTAAATCCTCCCCTTCAGGGAGGACTTTTAGTAACTTTGCAGACCAACTAACTTCTCTCCCCTGAAGGGGAGAGACAGGGAGGGGGCTTCTACCATGGACTTTCAACTCACCTCCGCATTTTCACCCACCGGCGATCAGCCGGAAGCGATCCGTCAGCTTGTAAAAGGGATCAAAGACAACACACCGTTCCAGACCTTGCTGGGCGTTACCGGTTCAGGAAAAACATTTACTGTCGCCAATGTCATACAACAAGTTGAAAAACCTACGCTGGTCCTGAGTCATAACAAAACGCTGGCGGCACAGCTGTTTGGCGAGTTCAAACAGTTTTTTCCGAAGAATGCCGTTGAATATTTTGTTTCCTATTATGATTATTATCAGCCTGAAGCTTACGTGCCATCTTCAGATACTTATATCGCCAAAGATTCTTCTATCAATGATCACATTGAACAAATGCGTTTGTCTGC
>JAHEYJ010000155.1 GCA_023251675.1 Bacteroidota bacterium | reverse complement strand
AGATGAGTTCATTAAAAGATACCTGATGGAATTTGGAGGAAAGGTGTAATTCCTCTTGCAGGCACAAAAAAAGCCGGGAGGCCATACGGCCCCCGGCTTTCCTCTTTTAATATCTGTTCCCTACTCTACTACAAGATTTTTCGCAACCACTCCCGAATCAGTTCTCAATACACAAGAATACATTCCTTTTGACAGGTCCTTGCTGCTGAATTCGATTTTATGTGTCCCGGAAGTTTGTTCTGAATTATTGATAAGCGCGTCTACCGCCTTTCCCAGCATATCATAAACGGTTAATGAAACATTTCCGGCTTTATTCAATTCATAGGTTATGGTAGTCGACTGGCTGAACGGATTTGGATAACAAACAAGGCTTACACTCGAAAGTTCATCCTTTCCATTGACGGAAGTAGGGCTGAAATTCACATTACTTCCATAACGGAAATAATCCTGCTTGGTCACCGTCACAAGAATAGAAGTGGTGGGCGCCTGAGAAAGTGAAATCGTTACCGGAGATCCTGTTCCGGCTGCCGTTCCTAAAATGATGGGGCCGTTTGGTGCTGCCATAGTAATTGCAATGAATGAACCAGCGTTTGCGGTCACATCAAACGTGGTGTCACCGGCAGCAATATAGGAATTATGAACCACCGTCAGGTTTTGAGGAACTTCAGAATAAATCCACTGGAATGCATCACCGAACATATGATAGAGGCGATACGTTATCAATTTAGAAGAAGAACTGGCCCAGCTGGATTGTTGCAGAAAATATTTTGCAGATGCATTTGCAAAAGCAGGGCGCTTGTCCCTGTACTGAGATAATGCCGGATAAATTCCGTAGGCAGGCATAAAGTTCGGCCATAAATAATCCATCATTCCCCAAACCATTACATCATTCACAAAAGAGTAAGACACTTCTGCGTCGCCAATCATTCCCAAGGCTCCGCTGTTCTGACCGTTCTTGGTATAACGGTGCATTTTTTCTGAAAAACATTCGCTGGAATAATGGAAAGCACCGGTCTGACAGTTAACAGAAAAAACAAAAGGCAATTTATTATTGACATTGGTAAGCGAGTTAATGCTGGTCGTACTATACGAAGGATCTCCCCAACCCTGGTAATAGCCATGATCCCGGTGCAACACCATGAACGTTCCGGCATTAATAGCATTATTGACTGTAGTTGCTGTAGCACCGGAAAATCCCCCTAATGTTCCGGGCTGGGCGGGAATGTAATTCAAACCGGATGGCCCGAAGTAGTTAACAACGGTTGTCGTGTTGCTGTTTGTTGACCAGTTGCCGGTATTCGCTACGTTGTTCCCTGTATTGCTGGCCGGACTACCCAGTGCATTTGCCCTTGTCTGATTTTTTCCAATGCTTTTTAAAAACCCTCCAACCACTTCTGCACAAACCTGGAACCACCGATCATCCTGCCAGCCCATCGCTATTAAGGGCTTGTTATAAAAAGCAGGATCGATCGGAGGATTTCGTTCGTAATTCAGGAATTTTGAACATAACACCTGCAATTCAGAGGCATTGTTTGCAAAAATGCGGGAGAAAATAATGTCAGGTAAATTATCTCCGGTCACATCTGCGTAATAATTATCGGAAGCAAAAGCCGGGTAGCTCGCATCATCATGAGGATATAAATTTGCGGTTACAGTAGAATTTGCATCCGAACCGTAATCTCCAAGAATAAGCATCGCAGCGGGTTTAATGGTCCATGTATTATAGGCCGCTTGCACCCAGGTTTGGATTCCTGCAGCGGTGGTGCTGCCAATATCATTAAGCGTAAAGATATCCGTTAAAATACCCTGCTCTCTTCTGAATTTTTTAATTGAATCCGCCCATTGTTTAAACACAGTCCCATTGGGGATGATGATGGCGTATTCACAGCCGGTATCTGTGGAAGTAGTTTTATATCCGAGATTATAATGGCGCACTTCATTAACAGGTGTAAGCTGATCGTAATTCAAGAAAAGATCCTGGAGAATGGGTTCCCACCAACGACTTCTATAGTCATCGTTACCGAAATGTCCGTTACCTCCTTCAAAAGAGATTTCAATTTGTATATTATAGTAGACGATCAGTTCTTTGGTGACCGGATTATACTGAAAAGGTGTAACGCCCAGCATCGTTGCATCAACTCCCCTTATCTGTTGTGAATCAAATAACTTTACCGGGCTTTCAGGAAAGAAAGCATTTCTTGAATACACTTCCGGATTCTTGATGTATTTCAATGGCGAATTATCTGTAGCAAGCGGGATCACCGGCGCCGGTGTAACTTCAATATTCTTTATAGTTTCTGTGGAATATGAAACCGATTTCAGAACCGCTTTTCCGCCCTGCGGAACCGCAAGGTAACGGCAGTTCCCGGGCAGGTCAGGATATCCTGCCTCGTTTTGCAATAGCATTCCGGATACAGCGAGGTTCTTCATCTTTTCTCCGTTAATGGTATTGTCGACAACCGTCATTCGGCTGATCGAGAAATCAACCGCAATGCCTTTATCGTCTTTTCTTTGGATGCTATACCCTTCTTTCCCCGAATTATTCTTAAACGTATACACTTGATCCTGCGCGTGGAGACAAAATGCATTCAGCGAAGCAGAAATTGCAAATGCCATGCCTGCGGCTTTAAGGGTAATGGTCTTTTTCATAGTAAATTATTAAAAGATGTTTAGAAATTCTAATGAGGCAAATTCCGAGCAATACCTGAACGACTAAGCGAAGGTTAAAAAAATAAAACTATTCTCCAAATGTTTTCCCATCTAATTCATCCAGGAGATATTTTGCGTAAATATGGAGCAAACCACATTATGAAAACAAAATGCGCCCAGAGCAACAACAAGGTATTTATTGATGATAATAAAATACGATGAATATCATATCAGGCTTTCTGCGGAATTTTTAGATTTACAAAAAAATAGAAAACCTATGGACTACAGAATTGAAAAAGATACAATGGGCGAAGTGAAAGTTCCCGCTGATAAATACTGGGGAGCTCAGACCGAACGTTCCCGCAATAATTTTAAAATCGGCCCCGAGGCAAGCATGCCAAAAGAAATAATTCATGCGTTTGCTTACCTTAAAAAGGCAGCCGCTCATGCAAATTGTGAACTGAAAGTCCTTACAAAAGAAAAATGCGACCTGATATCAATAGTTTGTGATGAGATCCTCACCGGAAAATTAGACGGGGAATTCCCGCTGGTTATCTGGCAAACCGGAAGCGGAACGCAAAGCAACATGAACGCAAACGAAGTGATCGCGTACCGGGCACATGTTTTATCCGGCGGAAAACTTACGGATGAGAAAAAAGTGCTTCATCCGAATGATGATGTCAACAAATCCCAGTCGTCGAATGATACGTACCCGGCCGCCATGCACATTGCCGCTTACCGCCAGGTGCATGACATCACGCTTCCCGGCATGCAGAAGCTCCGCGATACGCTGAAGAAAAAATCCGAAGATTTTAAAAATGTAGTCAAGACCGGGAGGACCCATTTCATGGATGCAACTCCTCTGACTCTCGGACAGGAATTTTCAGGATATGTCCAGCAAATTGATAACGGAATGCGTGCAATCAAGAACGCTCTTGTCATGATCAGTGAACTCGCCCTTGGAGGAACAGCAGTCGGAACCGGGCTGAACACACCAAAAGGGTACGATGTGCTGGTCGCAAAAAAAATTGCTGAGTTCACCGGGCTTCCGTTTGTTACCGCTCCGAATAAATTTGAAGCCCTCGCCGCGCACGATGCGATGGTGGAACTGAGCGGAGCGCTTAAACGTTGTGCCGTTTCCTTTATGAAGATCGCCAACGATATCCGCATGCTTTCTTCCGGCCCGCGTTCAGGGATCGGAGAGCTGATCATTCCTGATAATGAACCCGGCTCTTCCATCATGCCCGGAAAAGTGAATCCCACTCAACCGGAAGCAATGACCATGGTTTGTGCACAAGTAATAGGCAATGATGTAGCGGTTTCCATTGGGGGCATGAACGGGCATTTTGAACTGAATGTGTTCAAGCCTGTGATTGCAGCGAATGTGCTGCAGTCGGCCCGCCTGATCGGAGATGTTTGTGTATCCTTTAATGATAAATGCGCGATTGGAATTGAGCCGAACAAAGAAACAATCAAAAGACACCTGGATAACTCGCTGATGCTGGTGACTTCCCTGAATACGCATATTGGCTATGAGAATGCGGCGAAGATCGCCAAGAAAGCGCACAAGGAAAACAAAACGCTCAAGCAAGCAGCAACTGAACTCGGATTAGTAACCGCGGAGCAGTTTGATCTATGGGTGCGGCCGGAAGAGATGACAGGCAGCCTGAAGTAGATCTGTCACTTCGAGCGAAGTCGAGAAGTGTCTATAAATATTCTGTTAATGAAAATCAGACATACATATTATGTATATATCCTTAAATGCAGCGACAGCACTTATTATACTGGTGTAACCAATGATCTGGAAAGGAGATATAATGAACATACCGAAGGTGTTAATCCAGATGCATATACCCATTCGAGAAGACCTGTCGAATTAGTGTATTCTCAGGTGTTCTATGATATCAGACAAGCCATATTCTTTGAAAAGAGAATCAAAAACTGGTCGAGGAAAAAGAAAGAAGCGATCATAAATGACCACTGGGAAAAGTTACCAGCACTTTCCTCCTGCAAAAACAAAACATCTCATTTGTTTTATAAAAAGAAGGAAGTTTATTAATGGGTTCGTTCTCGACTACGCTCGAACTGACAAGAGCAAAGAAATTCAACTGAACTGGCAAATAAAAAAAATTATAAATCTAGCACAGTCACTTCTCGACTACGCTCGAAGTGACAACAAAGATTTACTTTTTCCCCGGCTTTGCCTTCAGCGTTCCGGTAAAGGAATAATCGTGAATGGTCTTACCTTTTTTATTTGTTATAACGGCAGTGCCTTCCATGTCATCGCCGGTTATGGTTCCATCCCATTTTACAACATCTCCGTCAGCGTTTTTCCCTTCAGATGAAAAAGTGATGGTTTTGGCTTCTGAAGTGGAATCCACGGAAACCGTATAAGCAGCAGCAGGAATTTTATTCTGCGAAGTCATGAATTTTGAATTCAGTTTTTCGCTTTTAAAGCTGATCTCATCGGCCTCTGTCTTTGCTTTCTTTACATTGTTCTCTGTTATTTCAACAGTATACGTTTTGTTGACAAGCACTTTATCTTTTTCCTTTTTCTGCGAAAACGCAGAAATGTGAAAAGAAAAAAAAGCAAATACCATTGCGGTAACGGATAGAATAGATGTTTTCATATTTTTATTTTTTAATATTACAAGAACTAATTATCTCAAAGGTAAATAAATTATATTTGTACCATAAATTAATTATTTATTTACATGAAAAAGATCCTTACCCTACTTGTTTCCTGCAGTGCATTTTTGCTTTCTGAAGCAAATGTAATTACAGTCAGCAACAACGTTAACAGCCCGGGGCAATACACTGATCTTCAAACAGCCATTAATTCTGCTGTTTCTGGCGATACCATCTATGTACACGGTTCACCGGTCAGCTACGGAAACGTATCGGTTTCCAAACGCCTGACATTTATCGGTACCGGCCATAATCCAAACAAGGCAATTCCCTCTGTTTCTGAAGTGGGTATCCTACAATTGGATTCTGTTCCCGGCACATCGGGCGCTTCCGGCACAAAAATAATCGGCTTTAAATTAACCAGTGTTTTCGGATATACCGGCAGCGGCGGAACAAAAAACGTTTTAATTAATAGGAATTATATTATTTCCACCGGCTCACAAGTATATATAACGGGTTCCGGATGGGTCATCGAACATAATATTTTTGGCAAAAGCGTGAATGTAAATAACAATTCGAACACGTTTATCAATAACAATATTTTTACCGGCTCTTACAGCGGTGTTGTGTATTCCGATAAGTCGACTGTAAATATTATCAATAACATCTTTTTCGGCGCCATTCCAAGCTCTCCCTTCTCAAATATAGCCAATGCCAATATTGCAAATAACATTTTCAGCGGCGCATCCCCGAAAGGACCGCTCGTTGATAATAATATTTTCAGCAATAACATTACTTACCAGACAAATTATGATACCATTCCATATGGCACTAATCTTGGCAGCGGGAATTTTGTAGCAAAGAATCCTGATTTCGTAAATGTTCCAGTCAAAGCTTTTAATTACAGCTATAATTTTTCTCTCGCATTGACTTCCGTAGGGATCAATGCAGGAACGGATGGAAAGGATGTGGGAATTTACGGAGGATCCTCCCCATTCCCCGGCGACTTAACCGGCTCTCCGGCTATTCCACAGGTAAAATCCTTAACGGTTCTTAATCCGGTCATTCCGGTAGGCGATAGCTTGAAAGTGGTCATCAAAGCAAAAAAGCAGAACTAATAATTTAAGTCAGCCCAACTTCTGTGAAAAAAAAATTTACAATATTTATTCTGGCCTTTTTCTTTGGTTTCATTGATTTAGATTTTGTTTCTGCTCAGTCCATTGATTCCGCAGAATACTTTATTGATATTGACCCCGGAGTCGGCAACGGCAATGCGGCTGGTTTTATTCCTGCAGATTCCATTTATGACAGTTTGCAGATTTCAACTACCGGATTAGCCCCGGGTTTTCACTATGTTTTCTTCCGAACCCAAGATACAAATCGGGTTTGGAGTTTGTATGAAGGGGCCCTGTTTTACCTGGCGGATACCGTTCCACAATCCCTCCCTCCTTCCTATCCTTTAATTTCCGTTGAATATTTTTATGATACGGATCCCGGTATTGGAAATGGAATAGGATTGACTATCGCTTCCGCTGATTCCATTATTGATTCACTTACGATTTCAACGGTTGGATTAGCTTCCGGGTTTCATACTATTTTTTACCGTGTAAAAGACAGTACGAATGTGTGGAGTTTATATGAAGGTGCTAAGTTTTATCTGACCGATACGATTCCCCTGGCTTTATCTCATACCTACCCGATCGTTTCAGCGGAATATTTTTTTGATACCGATCCTGGAATTGGAAATGGGATCGCCCTTCCCACTTTTGCTACCTCCGACAGCATTACACTGACCGATACGTTGCCAACGGCCCCGCTTACTGCCGGCACCCATTATTTATTTCTTCGGGTGAAGGACAGCATGAATGTATGGAGCTTGTATGAGGGTACTTCTTTCATTATCTGCAATAAGATACCGGTTCCCGATTTTACTGCTGATACCGTTTGCCTTTATACTCCAACTTCTTTCACCGACCTCAGCACCAACCTTGACACGAGCGCCCAATTTACATACGCATGGGATTTCAATAACGACGGAATAACGGACGATACAACAAAAGGGAACACCACACATCTTTTTCCATCATCCGGGACACATACCGTAACACTAATCGTAAATAACACCAGCGGGTGTATGGACACGGTTACAAAAACAGTTTATGTCGATTCTCTTCCAACGGTAACATTCGCTCTTCCTTTTGATACGCTTTGCAGAAATGACAGTATTGTTCTTTCCGGCGGTGTTCCTGCCGGCGGAACCTATTCAGGAAACGGAGTTTGGGCGGGGATCCTTTACGGTGACAGTGTAAATTTGGGTGACAACACGGTCTATTATACCTATTATACAACCGATTCCTGTTTCTCAACCAAGTCTGTACTTATATATGTCGATCTCTGTACCGGAATAAATGAAATTGCTGC
>JAHEYJ010000154.1:6043-7700 GCA_023251675.1 Bacteroidota bacterium | reverse complement strand
CTGTCAGCAGACAGCCAGGAATTATGCGTAAAGAAGTTCGGTGTTTGAAAATCTCCAACAGAAACTCCGGCGGCAGGGTTGGTAAGATTGACGATCTCACAATCACCATCATATACATGGCAGGCGTACAGCGTATCTCCCCGAACATATCCGTCATGTACGTACCGGTTATCCCAGCTTCCGAGATAAACGGGGGCCATCGGGTTGGTAGTTATATCTGCAATGATGGCTCCCTGGTTTCCTATGTTACTGCCGTACAGGTAAACTTTTCCGTTATCTATATGAAGCGCATGAATGGTGCTTAGTTGTGTACCTCCGATCGTAGGCGTCCAGGTTGCCGTGGTCAGATTTGTTGCAGGCAAATTCGTGAGATCAACGATCTGCAATCCAATGGCTCCGTCTTCGGTAGTCACATAAGCATAGTTGCCGTTGGTCTTTATCTCGCGCCATATGGAAGAAGGCCCCGGGATCTGCACGATCTCAACCGGGTTTGCAGGAACGCTGATGTCCACAACCGACAATCCGTTTTGAGCGCCCACTAAAGCATATTCTTTTCCATCAGCCGTATCCACCCAACCACATATGTTGGACAATGTTTGGCTCCCGTAGGAAAGATGGCTCACCAGGGTCAGATTGGTGTTCTGGGCTGAAGAAGCTGCGGCAATAACAATCAGGGCCGATACAAGGGTGATAAGTTTTCTCATAATAGGTTTTGGTAAAATGAATAAGTGTAAATATGTTTTAAATAACGGGTAAACGGCTCAATGTAAAAGTATTCAAAGGAAAGAAAAATACAGTTGACTTGAAACACTAAACAATAAAATATCTTCAATGGATTTTCTCCTGTTTCTCCTCGTTGTCTTTTGCTGTTTTCATCTTTTTCAGAGATTGAAATTCAGACGTTGGAATGATATCAAGCTTACGGTCTACCAGCGTAAAGACACAGGTGTATTTTCCGGCAATTACATGATGCTCGTCCCATTCGATCTGGCTTTTATATAAGAGAAGTGTGGCAATGTCCGTTGGCGTTATCAATTCAGCGGCACCCGGCTTATGCGAATGTATGGTGGCTTTGCTCGCATCATACGACTTGCCCTTGTACTGTCCTGAAATAAAAATACATTCACGATGCAGGTCTTTTTTTTCAACCAGCTCATTTGTTTTTTTATCGAACAGCAGCAGGTAATCGCCTCCAAAAGGAACGATGCCTTCTTTTTTAACGGATGAATAGATATATACTTTGACTTGCTTTCCTGCATCAAAGGGCACTGCTTTGAAAACGGTTCCCTCGTATTGTTTAAAAAAGGAAGTATCCTTGCTGATCATATCATAAACCTCCTTCCGATAATCCATGAGTATTTTTTCTTTTTCATTCGGGTTTCTTTCTTCTTCATCGCGTATTTCGGAATTATCTTTTGAAACATTCATTTTTGCATAGCGGATTGTTTTTATGATGAACCTTGTGTCTTGCAGTTTCTTTTTCTCTTGATTCAGATCGGCCACCGTATCCCCTACCTGTTTAAATATCTTTGCTTTGTACTCAGCCGAAGTCGTATCCACTTCTTTCCAGAAAATTGTTTTGATCGTATCTTTGTCCCGGTAGGAAAGATAGCCTTTGACTATTCCCGTATTGAACTCATTTTCGTAATACAAATCA
>JAHEYJ010000154.1:0-6033 GCA_023251675.1 Bacteroidota bacterium | reverse complement strand
GCAAGCCCTTCTCCGAGTATTTCCTTTTTTTCTTTCTCTAATTTCTTCTGAGCGATGGAGGTTTGAGGAACAAAGGCAAGAGATAAAAAGAAAAAAGTAAATGATTTTAAAAAAGCAGGCATGACTTTCATATAAGAATTCAGAAAACAAATTAAATATAATACAATTTGATAAAGCGGAAAATCACGCAGGATCAAAACCATTTTCACATATCATAATACACTCTTATCCCCAGCGCATGCTGAAGTTTTGGTTTGGGATTTTCTCCAATGTCGATCTTTTCATAGGAAGGATTATAGATCGCCTGTAATTTCCAATTTGCATTTGTATTTATATTCACGCCGATGCCTGCAAAAGCCCCGAAATCAACACCCGTAAGATTTTTTGCCTTATAGAACTGATACCCGTACTGATCGTAAAAGGTCATCAGGTCAATGTTCAGATTATTGATGATGATCTTGTTGCTGGTGAACTTTACCATATTTAACAGCGGTCCGCCTTCAATGATAACTCCAAATATTTCATCCTCGCCTAAAATCCGCTGCAACCCCGCCTGGATATCAATCCGCTGTTCTGCTCCCCTGATTGAAAAAATCTGAATGTTCTGAAAATTCGGCTGAACAGGCCCGATCGGAGGTGTGAGAATCTGAATAGTAAAATTACCATTCAATGAAAGTTTAGCAGCATTTATATTCAACAAAACCCCTGTTTTTTTACTGTTCTGCCAACGCCCCTGCAAACCGATCACAAACGAGGGATTATATTTCATGTTGATCGGCATATCGGTTTTGTCAAATGCCCAGTCGCCCGGATTGACATTCAACTGCTGTGCGATCTGATCAGTCTGGCCGTTTCCACCGCCATATTCCATGATGATCTTCTGATACATGAAACTGTTAAGAAAATCATTTTTCACACCGTTATTATCATAGCCGTAACCATCATAAAGATTTGCGGTGTACTTATTGGCAAACAAACTTCCAAGGAATAGTCCCGTCTGAAATCCTTTTCCGTTTGTATGATGTTTTTTGTGTTTGCCTGTTTCATCGTCCTGCTGGGCAAAACAATTCAGGCAAAAAGAAAACGCAACTATTACCGCAATAGGTTTCATCAGAATAATTTCATCTGGTTTTTTCCACCTTTAACCTTTTTCTTTGAGCTTTTCCCTTTATCCACTTTTGATTTTTTACCCTTTTTAACTTCAAACTCCTTCACACTTGCTTTCTGCTTGGGAACAATTTCGAATTCAACGATGCGAGGCCCGGAATCTTTTAAGCCTTTCTTGGATTTTGAAGATGCCGGCTCTTTCTTTTTCTCTTCTTTAGAAGTTTTGCTTTCTGCTTTTTCAGAAACTGCTTCAACGTTGGGCTCTTCTTTAACCGCAGAAGCGATTATCACTACATCTCTTACTTTATAATCCGTCAGCTTGTTTCCTTTTGCCTTCAGGCCCTTCACGTCGATGAACTCAGCCAGGTTGAGTTTTTTATTTCGCGGCTGAACGCCTTCATTCTTTCCAAAGATGATCTCAGCGACCGGATTCGAATCGGCAGATGCCGCTTCAACGGAGGAACCTTCTGCTTCTGCAATGATTAACGTTTTCTTATTTCCCGGATCGATCATGAACCGTTTCACATAGTAACGTTTGTCCTCCGCATCGTAATGCACCACCGCTACAGGGTTTACCGGGTTGAATTTTTCGATCAGCACAATTCCTTCATCAAAATGCTCGCTGAGGTCAAACGTGTGCAATTCAAAGAATCCTTTCTTCGTAATGGTTAAAATTTTGTCATCGCCGGAGAATTCTCCAAGGTATTTTCCGTGTTCATCCCTGTTGATGCGGTGAACCGTATCATCAAACCAGATCTTTATCGCGGCCAGTGTTGCTTTTCCTTTTTCCTCCTGCTCTACTCTTTTCACCGGATTCCGGGTAAGGATATTTCCTACCGAATCCCTTCCTTTTATATCCAGTTCTCCGAAATTGAATTCAAACTCCAGTTTCTTCAAATGTTTTTTCTCTTTATGGATCACGTTCACCACTTCCGCTTCCCCGTTTGGGTTCACGCTTAAGTAATGAACTTTAGATCCTTCGTTGCCGCGCGTGAGGACATATTCTTTATCGCGGATCAATCCTTTGATCCCAAAACGTTTCACATACACATTTCCCTTCAACCCGTCGCGGTAGATCATGTGATAGACGGTCCGGTCATCTTCTTTATTGAACACTCCTATATATAATACATCCTTTCCGACAAAGGCTTTATCCGCCACCCTCATCATGCGCATGGTTCCATCGCCGGCAAACGCAATGATATCGTCGAGGTCGGAACAGTTGCAGACAAATTCATCGCTTCGCATTCCGTATCCGGCAAAACCTTCATCGCGGTTCACATAGAGCTTGACGTTATTTGCTGCCACACGCGTTGCGACAATGGTTTCAAACGCTTTGATCTCGGTCTTGCGTTCCCTTCCTTTTCCGTATTTCTCTTTCAGGTTCTTGAAATAATCGATAGCGTAATCAGTAAGATGCGCGAGATGGTGTTTTACTTCGCCGATCTTCTTTTCCAGTTCTTTCATTTCTTCGTCGGCTTTCTTCTTATCGTATTTGGAAATCCGTTTGATCTTTATTTCTGTCAGGCGGAGAATATCATCACGGGTCACATCACGCACAAATTGTTTCTTATACGGTTTCAATCCTTTGTCGATCGCTTCAATAACGGCTTCCCATGTTTCAGCGGTCTCAATATCACGGTATATCTTTTTCTCAATGAATATCTTTTCCAGCGAAGAAAAATGCAGATGTTCCAGCAGTTCGGCTTTTTGAAATTCAAGTTCGAGTTTGAGAATGCTTAATGTTCTGTCCGTGGAGATTTTCAGTATCTCGCTGACGCCGATGAACTTCGGTTTTTCATCCTCAATGATGCAGGAGTTGGGAGAAATGGAAACTTCACAATCGGTGAACGCATACAGTGCATCCATGGTCACATCGGGAGAAACACCGGCCGAAAGATGAATGTTGATCTCTACGCTTTCTGAAGTATTGTCCTCAACCTTTTTAATTTTTATTTTTCCTTTATCGTTTGCAGAAATGATGGATTCGATCAGCGAAGTCGTGGTCGTTCCGAAAGGAATTTCATTGACAACCAGCGTCTTTTTATCCAATTGAGATATCTTTGCGCGAAGGCGAATCTTCCCTCCGCGTTTTCCATCGTTGTAATCTGCAAAGTCCGCCATTCCCCCGGTCGGGAAATCCGGGTAGATCTTTTTATTTCTACCCTGCAGGATCGAAATACTGGCATCGATCAGTTCAATAAAATTATGCGGCAGAATTTTACACGCCAAGCCAACGGCAATTCCTTCTACGCCCATCGCGAGCAAAAGCGGGAATTTCGCCGGAAGAAAGACAGGTTCTTTATTTCTTCCGTCATAGCTCAGCTGCCACTGCGTGACTTTCGGAGCGTATAGAACATCCAACGCGAATTTGGAAAGGCGGGCTTCAATGTAACGCGGCGCTGCGGCGCTGTCACCGGTGAGGATATTTCCCCAGTTTCCCTGCGCATCGATCAGCAGGTCTTTTTGACCGAGCTGCACCAGCGCATCCCCGATGCTCGCATCGCCGTGCGGGTGATACTTCATCGTCTGCCCGATAATGTTCGCTACCTTATTATATCGTCCGTCTTCCAGTTCCCAAAGCACATGCAACAAACGGCGCTGAACGGGCTTTAATCCATCTTCAACATACGGCACGGCGCGTTCCAGAATTACGTAGGAAGCATATTCCAGAAACCAGTTCTGATACATGCCGTCGACGTGCGTAACATTATCCAGAGAGTCCGAACCCTCTTGCCCCCCGCCCTGAAGGGAGCCAGTATCTTTTTGTTTAGAAGAAGACTGCTTTTCGCCCTTTAGGAACGGGGCTTTGTCCTTCTTCTTGTTTTCCGGTCCTCCAGAGGCGGATTTCGCTCCGCTCAATTTATCTTTTTTCTTTGCCATAATTCAAATGCATTATTAATGTCCGACGAAAAATAAATATTCTTTTTTATTATTGAAATATAATTTTTGCCAAATCCTTGTTACTATACTAATTTCATGCCTTCGGCATTATTTTTTTTCTACATTCATTTAGTCCCTTTGAATCTGTTTATCCTATTCGATCTTATGTTACAATAATTCCATGCCTTTGGCATTGTTTCTTCTTTTAGATTCCTGTTTTCCAATCCTTTTTGTCGTTCAACCCCGAAGGGGTAATATTATTATAAAAAATCAAATCATCATCCATTTCATAACTCCGAAGGAGTGACACAATCCCCTATCCATTCAAATAAATACTTCTCTTCGTATTCAATATTAAAGTTCTTAAGAAATTCTAAATACTCTTCACGGAATGTTTTCTTTCTATGATGCTCTTCCTGGTTCAGAATATAATTGTACACATTTTCAATTTGCGAGTGAGAATATGAAAACGAGCCGTATCCTTCCTGCCATGAAAATTTTCCTTTCACCCATTTCTTTTCATTAATAAAGTTGCTTGAATTGTTTTTTATATCCCTGATCAAATCCGATACTGCCATAACTGGCCTTAATCCTACAAATACGTGAACATGATCGGCTACACCGTTGATGATAATAGGTTTTTGTCCCTTGTTTTTAATAATACCAGCCATATATTTAAAAACGTCCCCCCTCCACTTTTTATCAAGAAGATTTTCTCTGCCTTTGACTGCAAACACCGCTTGTATGTATATCTGTGAAAATGTTCCCGGCATTTGTTTTACCCCTTCGGGGTTTGGATTTAATTTCGTTTTCGTTCTATAATAATTGCATCCCTTCGGGATTTTTAGATTATATCTTTTCTTTGGCTCTACAATAATTGCATCCCTTCGGGATTTTTAGATTATATCCTTTCTTTGGCTCGACAATAATTGCATCCCTTCGGGATTTTTAGATTATATCCTTTCTTTGGCTCGACAATAATTACATCCCTTCGGGATTGTAACTCATTTTCTCATTTTGAATTTTAATGCCCGACAAAAAATAAATATTCTTTTTTACTTTTTATAAATAATTTCAATCCTGTGCTATTGACCTCATAGGCGGTTGCCAAAGAAAGATATCTTAAAAAATCAAGTTCTTTGTTTTTCTGGTCGCACCACAACATGGTCCTGGAAATGTCGCCTATCTGTACTGAATTATCTTTTCCGAATTTAATTTTCGCAGTGCCTTTATTGCAAACACACGTAAGATTGAGTACCGAATCGTTTTCCATCTGAAATGCGCCAATGCCCATCATTTTGTCTATAAATATTTTATTAGCAGAATCTTTATGCAAGATGTATTGGCATTCCCAGATTGTTTTTCTGTCAAGGTGCTGGGAATAAGAAACGGAAAATGAAAAAAGAAACAGAAAAAGAAAAACAATAAATGTTTTCATTTTATTTATTTTAAATTATTTCTTCGTTAATAAGATCCTTTTCCACCCGCAGGTTATCGATAATGAAATCTTGCCGTTCCTGCGTATTTTTTCCCATATAATAGGAAAGCATTTTATCGATCTTGGTATTCTTGTCAATGATGACCGGTTCAAGACGAATATCCTTCCCGATAAAGTTCTTGAACTCATCCGGCGAAATCTCCCCCAATCCTTTGAACCGTGTCATTTCGGGTTTGGGTCCGAGTTTCTGAACCGCTGCCTGCCTTTCTTTTTCAGAATACGAATAGATGGTTTCTTTTTTATTTCTCACACGGTAAAGAGGGGTCTGTAAAATATACAAGTGCCCGTTCTTCACCAGGTCAGGAAAGAATTGCAGAAAGAAAGTGATGAGCAGCAAACGGATGTGCATTCCATCCACATCCGCATCGGTGGCCAGCACCACCTGGTTGTAACGGAGATTTTCCAAACTCTCTTCAATATTCAACGCGTTCTGCAAAAGATTAAACTCTTCGTTCTCATAGACTATTTTCTTCGTCAGTCCGAATGAGTTCAGCGGTTTCCCTTTCAGGTTGAAAACTCCCTGCACGTTCACAGCACGAACCTTC
>JAHEYJ010000153.1 GCA_023251675.1 Bacteroidota bacterium | reverse complement strand
TGCAGAAGAAATATCCAAACCTGGTCATTCTTCGAACGTTTTCAAAAATATATGGTCTTGCCGGATTGCGTGTGGGCTATGCGATTGCGGATATTAAAATAGCCGAAGCATTGAAAAAAAACAGGATCCCCTTCTTCTTTAATTGCTTATCGGAAGATGCCGCTTTAGCCGCGCTGGAGGACAACAAATTCCTTTCAGAATGCGCTAAAAAGAATAAGAAAGAACGTGCATTTCTATATGAGAACCTGAAGAAGATCGGAATGCATGTGGTCCCCACCCAGGGAAACTTCATTTACCTTTACTTCAGCAGTGAAGAGGAAAAAGAAACTACGTTCAAGAAACTGTCTAACGAGGGGATCGTTATCTGCAACCTCATGGTTTTTGGACAGGAAAAATCACTCCGCATTACAGTTGGTGACAGAGAAATCTGCAAGCGAATCATAAAATTGCTTTCCTGACTATATTTGTCTCATGTTTGAAAAAGAAATATTTTTTAAAACTTCACGATCAGGCGGAAGCGGAGGACAGAATGTCAATAAAGTTTCTTCCAAGGCAGAATTGAACTTTGATGTAGCCAACTCACGAATATTAACGGAGGAACAGAAGCAAAAGATATTCTCACGGCTTTCCAATCGCATCAATAAAGAAGGCATTCTGAAAGTAACTGCAGAAACCTCCCGTTCCCAGCTGGAAAACAAACACATTGCATTTGAAAAATTCAACAAACTCATAAGCGATTGCCTGAAGGAGAAAAAGAAAAGAATAGCTACCAGAGCATCCAAACGATCCGGAGAAAAAAGGATATTGAGTAAAAAGATCCGATCGGAACGTAAATCAATGAGAAAGAAGCCGGGATGGGAATGATCATCTCTTTACTTTGCCCATAAAATAATTCCAGAGCACTTCATTCGGCGGATCGGCTACTATCACGATCTGCAGTTTGCTTACCGGGTGAATCAATTCAGCTTGTCGCGAATGCAGATGGATCGATTCGTCTTCGTTGGTTCTTCGAAATCCATACTTAATATCTCCTTTGATCGGGCAACCCATGGCTGCCAGCTGAACCCGTATCTGGTGATGCCTGCCGGTTTGGGGATGGATCTCCAGCAAGTGATAATTATCGGAACTGAAAAGGACGTTGTAATCCAGCTCTGATTTCAACGCACCGTTTGTTTCCTGATCATAGGCCCTCGACCTATTCTTCTGCTCGTTCTTTTTCAGGTAATGAACCAGGTGCCCGGCTGGTGAAGCTGGTTTGTTTTTTACCACGGCCCAATAGGTTTTCTTGATCTCTTTATCTCGAAACATTTCATCCAGGCGGGAAAGCGCTTTGCTCGTTCGGGCAAAGATAACAATGCCGCTCACCGGCCGGTCGATCCGGTGGGCTACACCCAAATAGGCTTCGCCCGGTTTATTGTATTTAACCCTTATGTATTGTTTGACTTTTTCGCTGAGGGGTTCGTCGCCGGTCTTATCTCCCTGAACGATTTCGGAGGGTTTTTTATTTATTGCAATGAGATGATTATCTTCATACAAAATTTGAAGATCCGATAATTTAAAAATGGGTTGGCTATCCGGCTGATCATTTTCAAATTCACTCATCTGTAAATCTTCAAATCAGTACTGTTCCTTCTCATTAGGAAAATCTTTCGACTTGACATCCTTGATGTATTTTCCCACCGCTCCTTTTATATCATCATAAAGATTTAAATACCGCCGGAGAAACCGCGGGCTGAATTCTTTATTCAAACCGAGCATATCGTGAAGAACGAGTACTTGCCCGTCAACATTCCCTCCCGCACCGATCCCGATGATCGGGATCTTGACACTCTTTGCAACCTGCGTTGCAAGTTTGGCAGGGATCTTTTCCAGCACGATAGCGAAGCATCCGCTCTTCTCCAGGATTTCCGCATCCTGCAAGATCCTTTCCGCTTCTACTTTCTCGCGGGCACGGACTTCATACGTTCCGAATTTATAGATCGACTGAGGCGTTAACCCCAGGTGGCCCATAACCGGAATTCCTGCCGATAAAATACGCTCAATGGATTCTTTCACTTCTTTACCGCCTTCCAGCTTAACAGAATGAGCGCCTGATTCTTTCATGATCCGGATAGCCGAATTCAATGCTTCTTTTGAATTCCCCTGGTAAGAACCGAAAGGCAGGTCCACAACAATGAGCGCCCTGTTCACCGCACGAACGACAGATGAAGCATGATAGATCATCTGGTCCAGCGTGATGGGAAGCGTTGTTTCGTGGCCCGCCATGACATTGGAGGCTGAATCGCCCACCAGCATCACATCAATACCGGCATCATCCAGGATTTTTGCTGTCGTGTAATCATACGCCGTGAGCATGGAGATCTTTTCTCCTTCCATCTTCATCTCCAGAAGAACATGCGTAGTGACCTTTTTAATTTCTTTTTTTGCCATGAAGGGGTATTTAATATCTATTGTACTCCCATAAGTTCCACATCAAAGATCAAAGTTGCTTTTGCCGGAATGATCGGCGGCCGCCCGCCTTCACCGTAGGCCAGTTTATAAGGAATGATGAGCCGCATTTTATCACCCACATGCATCAGCGCAATTCCTTCTTCCCATCCTGTAATCACTTGCCCCTGGCCGAGTGAAAACTCGATCGGCTGACCGCGCTGAACAGAAGAATCAAATAATTTCCAGGTTCCGTCTCCCAGGAATCCGGAGTAATGAACAGAAACTTTCTTGCCGGCTTCTGCTTTAACTGTATTATCCGGATTCTTTTTTACAACAATATATTTCAATCCGCTGGCAGTGGAATCCACTTTTAATCCTTTTACATCCCATGGTTTTGGAGCCGGCTTAACATCCATCAGTTCAACTTCAAAAACAAGAGTGGAGTTTGCAGGGATCTTTCCCATCGCATGTTCACCGTATCCGAGACTTGGCGGAATTGTAAGAACAGCTATATCCCCTACATGAAGCAGCGCAATACCCTCATCCCAGCCTTTGATGACCTGGCCGGCACCTAAAGCAAATGAGAAAGGCTGACCCCGGTCGCGCGAGCTGTCAAATTTTGTTTTAGCGCTATCCGGCAATGTTCCGACATAATGAACCGAAACCTGGTCCCCGTTAATGGGCTGGACACCGGTTCCTTTCTTCGTAATCTTATATTTCAACCCGGAAGGAGTCGTGTATTCTTTATTCAGTTCAACAGAAGGTTTTTTTTCTTTCTCCGTTTTTTTCTTTTGAGAAAAAGAAACAACTGGAATTAAAAAAGATAAAGCAAGAAATGTGATGATGGCCTTTTTCATAGTGTTATTTATTTGATTTGATGTCGAGAAGTTGGATGTCAAATTTTAAAGGCGTGTAAGGCGCGATAAAATATTTTCTGGTCTGCGGATTAGGTACGCCTATGGAATCATAGCCCAGGGAGGAAGGCAGAATAACCGTTGCGATCGTGCCTTTCTTCATCAGCTTTACGGCTTCGTTCCATCCGGGAATTACGCTCATTCTTCCTTTATCGTTGACTACAAATTTGAATGGTTCGTTTCTTTTAACGGAAGAATCAAAAATAGTTCCGTCAAGAAAAGTTCCGGTATATTGAACGGTTACGGTATCTCCGTCTTTGGGAACCGGGCCATTTCCTTTTTCTTTCAGCATAAGATACAATCCGCTGGCGGTTGGCTTCACGTCAATGTGATTATCCGTTATATATTGTGAAAGTTCTTTAGGCCCAAGTGATTTTCTTTCTTCGGTGAACTTCTTCCGGTTCTGCTCCTCTTCCCACATCACTTCCTCCCGGGTCTGTATATTCACCAGCTTGAGCCCGAAAGCGAGATAGGTCTTTGATTTGAAATTTTTTGTCGAATCTTTTGCAGGATAATATTTATTGATCGAATCGGTACTGATCAGAAAAGTCATGCTATCACCAACCACCATCATCCTGATCCCTTCTTCCACTGCACCATGAAAAGCAGGCTGAGGTAAATTCTTTCTTATTCCATCCGGAGCTATTTCAGCGGTGCTCTGCAAGACCGAATCTCCGATTTTAGTCACCATTTTTAAACGGACTATCTCCCCGTATTTCGGATGCGCGGTGTCGGTTCCATGAATATGGTATTTATACATCAAACCGTTCTCTGTTTTCTGATAATCGGAATATTCCGAAGTAGAACAGGAAAATAAAAAACAAGTACCCATAATCAGTAAAGCGGCTGCCAGGTTTTTCATGCCATTAACGGAAGTTTGTAATCTGCTCCGAAGGAATCCTTTTCGATAGATCATAAATTTTGTTTTTATTGTACTTTTAATAGCTCCACTTCATAAATTACCGTTGTGAAAGGCGGTACGATTCCGGTGGATGAACCGCTGCTTCCAAAAGCGAGATGCGAAGGTATAATAAATTTGGATTTTTCGCCTTCATGCATCCTTCTTACGCCGGTCTCCAGCCCTTTAATTAATTGCTCTTCTGCTCCTACTAAATATTCAAACGGCTGGTTCTCATAACTAAAATCAAAACATCTCCCGTTTAGAAAATATCCTTTGTAATTGATCAGCGCAACCCTGCCTGAATCAGGTGTTAATCCTTTGCCTTCTTCGACTTTGATATAGTACATTCCATTGGAAATCAGCTGGGCAGAAATACTGCTATCCGCCATGTATTTGTCAAGGATCTTCTTTTCTTCAAACTCTCCCTGTTCAAGTTTTTCTTTTTCTGCCAGGATTTCCTTCTCGTGTTCTTCAGGGGAGTTGATTTTTAGCAATCTGGCTTCTACTTTAATAATGCTTTCCAGCCTCATCCCGGAAGGGATTGGTGATCTATTCTTTTTAATGTAGAAAGTATAAGCATCTGTAATAAAAATGGCGCTGTCTCCTTCCGATAATAACTGGAATCCTTCACGGTAATCTTTTTCATGCTGCGGCGGGTCCAGGATAAAAGTTACGGATCCGTCTAATCCGATTGTCCGTGTATCATACAAAACAGAATCATTTTCGGCCCTGATAATCATTTGAACCGTAATGTAATCTCCGGGCTTTGGTTTCTTTTCGCTTTCACCTATATCATTCAGCTTATAATAAAGTCCATTCTTTGTTTTGGTGAAATCGGGCAAGGGATTATTACTGCAGGAGGAAAGAAAAAGGTATAAAGTGTAAGGTATAAGGTATACTATAAAAAATTTTATATACATATTCACTCTCATGGCTTATACCTTGGATTAATGGATTTCTATGAGTTCCATATCTACCACGATCGTTGAAAGCGGCGGAATATTTGCATCATCTCCATGCAGCCCATGCGCCATATAGGACGGAAGAATAAATTTTGCCTTATCTCCCACCCGCATCAATTGTATGGCTTCGTGCAAACCGCTTTCAATGGCATCGCCCTCCACTTTGAATTCATAAGCGCCGTCTTTATCGGAAGAGTAACATTCGGTACCGTCCAGTAATGAGATATTATAATTCACTTTCACAAGATCGCCGGAACGGGCAGAATCTCCTGTTCCTTTTTTCAGGAAGATATAGCGCAAACCCGTTCCTGTTTTTTGCATCTGCCATTGCTGGCGGGCAATGTATTGGTTGATCTCATCCGACTCTTTTTCTACTTCATATTTATTTACTTTCTCCAACTGTTGTTTGAATTGGGAGGGATCCGTCTTTAATTTTGGCTTACGGTTGTTTCCGCAGGAAAGAAAAATTAATAAGAAGAAAAACGGGGAATAATACCGGATGCCTTTTATAAATAACATAAACCCTTTTTTGCCCGCATTTTTCATATTGAAAATTACTTAAGGAGCTGATCCTTATACTCCGGAAGTAAACTCACGAACTTCGTAACCGCCTCGTCCAGCGAACCATGCGTTTCCCCGCCGGCGGCATTGGCATGGCCGCCGCCGCTGAAATTCTTTCGCGCAAATTTGTTTACATCAAAGTTTCCCTTTGAACGGAAAGAGATTTTTATTTCATCAGGCATTTCCATAAACAAAGCGGAGAATTTTATTCCTTCAATGGATAAAGGGTAATTTACAAACCCTTCTGTATCGCCTTTCTGAAAGTTATGTTTCTTAAGATCGCTTCGGGAAAGGGCAATGAACGAAGCATTGTATTCCTTCAGCACTTTCATTTCTTTTACCAGCGAATGGCCAAGCAGCCGCATACGATCTTCGTTGTAGGTATCAAAGATCTTTGAATACGCTAACGTGTTTTGCGCTCCGGCGTCCATCAGTTCGCCTACGATCCGGTGGGTATTGGCAGAAGTAGTTGCAATTTTGAAATTAAGGGTATCGGTCATGATTCCTGCATAAAGGCAGTTGGCAATCTTTTTATTGATCAGGTTCTTCTCTCCGAGAGCAGAAATAAAATCATATAACAACTGGGAAGTGGAACAGGATTTCTTATCACTCATGATGTACTTCGCAAACTTTTCCGGCTGAAGATGGTGATCGATCAGAATTTTGATTGCTTTTGCTTTTTTTACAAGGGGGCCCAGTTTATCAATCCGGCGCAAGGCGTTAAAGTCCAGGCAAAAAATAAGGTCAGCATTCTTCAGTGCGTTTTCAGCGCGCTCCGGTGATTCAGAATGTTCGATCACTTTATCATCTCCCGGAAGCCATTGAAGAAAAGCCGGGTATCCGTTGGGTGTAACTACTTTCACACTGTGATTTTTCCGTACCAGGAAATTGTACAGTCCAAGGGAAGATCCCATGGCATCTCCATCCGGGTTTTTGTGGGTCACAATCACAATGCTCTTACGGGAAGCGAGCAATTCTTTTATCTCAGCTATATCCTGGTTAGTCATAGTACAAATCAAAAATAAATGTCTTTCTTGTGCCTTTTAAATCAAGGAGGTAAAGATAACCGAAAACCCATACTTGAATTTGGGCATTTTTTCGGTTTTAATATATTTAAGAAGAATATTCAGAATTGTATAAATTCAAAATTTGATTAAAAACAAAGTGTTTTTAGCGAAATTTGAATAATTGGTAAGATTAATAATTTCATTATACACTTTGGCAGTACATTCGTCATTACATGAGATATTTCTTCCATATAGGTTATAATGGTATTCAATATCATGGATGGCAAAGGCAGATGGGCTATTTGACCGTTCAGCAAACCCTCGAGGAGGCTTTGAGCAACGTACTAAAAGAACCCGTAACCGTTTTAGGATGTGGCAGGACCGATGCAAAAGTGCACGCTGTTCAGTATTTCTTTCACCTGGATTCAAAAAAAATAGGAGACTTAGATCTTGTTTTCATTTTGAACAAAGCCTTGCCGGCGGATATTGCCGTATTCGATATAATCCCCGTTTCTGAGAATGCGCATGCACAATATGATGCACGACAAAGAACATATGATTATTTTATTCATACATACAAAGACCCGTTCCTCAGCAACAGCAGTGCGTTTTATCTGCTGAAGAACCTTGACCTTGGCAAAATGAAAGACGCCGTATCGCTGCTCGTTAAGTATAACGACTTCCGTTCCTTTTGCAAATCGCCGGATCAGTATAAGAACACGCTTTGCTCTATTTCTTCTGCAAAATTATTTTCGGATAAAAGCGGAGATAAGATCCGCATTCAGTTCTCTGCTGACCGCTTCCTGCAAGGAATGATCCGGGCCCTGGCTGCCAGGCTTTTGAAAACGGGGACAGGAGAAATTTCACTTGATGAATTCGAAAATCTGCTTATCAAAAAAGAAAACCGGCGCAATATTGAATTTGCGTATCCACAGGGACTCTACCT
>JAHEYJ010000152.1:3081-7794 GCA_023251675.1 Bacteroidota bacterium | reverse complement strand
AGAGCAGATTGCCCTTCCGGCCGATGTAAGTATCAAGAATATCGGGAAAGATATTAATTCACCCTGGTCGGAGTATGTGCCTGTGATTTCATCGGATGAAGTGCTGCTGATCTTTACCTACAGGGGCGTTCGCTCAACCGGCGGGCTGCAAAGTATTTATACCGACTACAAAGTGCTGCCTGATTCGCTGAAACAATATTATGAGGATATTTTCTATTCCTATAAAATAGGAAGCCATTGGCTGGTGCCGGATCCGATAGGAGAAAATATCAATACAAAGTTCCATGATGCGGCCATTGCCCTTTCTGCCGACGGGCAGAAACTGTTTGTGTTCAAAAGCAATTCGAAAGATAACGGTGATATTTACATGAGCCGGTTAGAAGGAAATAGGTGGACGGCGCCGGTGGCTTTAGGAAAGAACATCAATACTAATTCATGGGAAGGAAGCTGTTCGCTTTCTGCCGATGAAAAAACACTATACTTCTCCAGTGAAAGGCCGGGTGGTTATGGAGGAAAAGACATTTGGAAATCAGAATTGCAATCCGACGGATCCTGGGGCAAAGCAGTAAATCTTGGGACAACTATTAATTCAGCGTATGATGAAGACGCGCCGTTCATTCATCCGGACGGGAAAATGCTGCACTTCAGTTCCAACGGGATCAAAAGCATGGGCGGCTACGATGTGTTCCGGACGTATTTACAGAATGACGGTTCCTGGTCAAAGCCGCAGAACCTGGGATTTCCAATCAATACGGTTGACGATGATATTTATTATGTGGTTTCCGCTGATGGTTCAAAAGGATACTATTCTTCGGCACGCGCCGGTGGTTATGGCATGCAGGATATTTACGAAGTTAAACCCGGAGTGGTGGGAAAGAGAAATGCGCTGGTGACTATTAAAGGAACGATCTCTCTTGATGACTTGCCGGCAAAAGCGAAGATCCGTGTGGTCAATGCGGATGCAGATAAAGAACAGGGCTCGTACCTTTCGAACTCCGCAACCGGAAAATACCTGATCAACCTGCCGCCGGGATGTAATTATAAAATTTATTATTCCTGTGAAGGAACTACGGAAGAGCAGATCAAATCTTTTAATACAACGAATATTGATTATTACCTTGAAGCAACGATCGATGTGCCGTTTTACACGAACGATGTGCTTGCCAAGCGTGCAAAAAATAAACTTTCCATTTTGAATAAAGACGGAACGGTTTTTAAAACCTCGGTACAGATGCGCGACGGGCGATTTTTATTCAACTACCTTCCTGCAGATGATGACATCCTGTTCAAACTTTCAGGCGAAGATGTGGAGTTTACGAATAAGCTGACCATTTCAGTGGCCGGCATTCAGAAAAATATTCTTCGCGGAAAGGATAAATTTTTCAGGTACGATTATATGTACCCGGAATATAATCTTATGTCCATGATGCCATCAACGGACACAGTTGCTTTGTCCAGGAAGAAACCCGATCAAATGACCTATGATGATATTATTGATCGGTATGGAAAATACAAAGCAGAAGGAATGTCTTTCACGGTTCAGGTAGGAGCTTATTTTGAAGCGCATAATTTCAACTATTCGCATCTTGTCTCAGCAGGAAAAGTTGAAACCCGAAATTATAACGACGGCATTACGCGTTTCACGATCGGCACATTTGTGTCATTGTCGGAAGCAGAGGAGATGCGGAAAAAGATCGTCGCATTGGGCGGAGAAACTACCGATGCATTTGTGCTGGCAGTTTACGAAGGGAAGCGAGTGTTGCTGAAAGACCTGGCCGAGAATAATTTTTATAATAAGAAGTGATCACTTCTTTCTACTTAAAACTTTCTCCACGGCCTCCACAATATTCGGTGTATCAATTCCATATTTCTTCATGAGTTCTGCAGGCGTTCCGCTTTCGCCAAACGAATCGTTGATGCCGACCATTTCAATGGGCGCCGGAAAGTTTTTTGAAAGAACCTGTGCAATGCTGTCGCCCAACCCGCCGTTGATCTGATGCTCTTCGGCTGTGACCACGCATTTTGTTTTTCTGACGGAAGCCAGGATTGCTTTTTCATCCAGCGGTTTTACCGTATGAATATTTATTAATTCGCAGGAAATTCCTTTTGCTTCCAAAATTTCACAAGCTTCTATGGCTTTCCAAACCAAATGTCCGTTTGCGAAAATAGAAACATCCGCCCCTTCATTGAGAATTTGCGCTTTCCCGATCTCAAATCCTCCCCCATATCCCCCTCCAGAGGGGGACAAAGGGGGGGGCGTGAAATTGGGAACTGCCGGCCTTCCGAATCTAAGGTAAGCGGGGCCAACATGATTTTCCAGCGCAAGCGTCGCGGCTTTGGTCTGGTTATAATCGCAGGGAACGATCACCGTCATGTGCGGCAGCATTTTCATCATCCCGATATCTTCCAGTATCTGGTGCGTAGCGCCGTCTTCGCCCAAAGTTATCCCGGCATGGGAGGCGCATATCTTTACGTTTTTTTCTGAGTAAGCAACGGATTGTCGGATCTGATCATAAACTCTTCCGGTAGAAAAATTGGCGAACGTGCCCGTGAAGGGGATTTTTCCCCCGATCGTCAGCCCTGCCGCCACACCGATCATGTTTGCTTCGCTGATGCCGCATTGAAAAAAACGTTCTGGAAATTCTTTTACAAAGGCATCCATCTTCAGCGAGCCAATGAGGTCAGCGCAAAGCGCAACCACATTTGGATTTTTCTTTCCTAATTCCAGCAGGCCGGCGCCAAATCCAGACCGTGTATCTTTTTTTTCTGTATACGTAAATTTTTTCATCCTGAAGGAATATTAAAAGAGTTTAACTTGTGTTGTTCCGTTGGAATCAATATTGAACTTTTTTTCAATAGAATAAACCGTTTCTTTTGCGGAAAGGGGCCGGTAAACGATCCTGTACTTTCCGGGCTGAAGAATGACGGTTTCCTGTATCGCATTGGTGTTGAGGTTGCAAACCCAGATAAGTTCGTTCTTTGATTCAAGATAGATGCTGGAAGGGCCGGGTCCGGGTTTGTATACATAAAGAGTTCCGGCCTGGGGAATTTCAATGGTGGTTGTCTTGCTCTGTTCGATAGAAACATTGTTGAACTTTAATCTGGGCCAGCTTAAGACCTCCAGATCATATTTTCCTATAATATATTTATCATACGCATTGAAATTTTGTACATGAAGTGTTTTTAGATCGCCTGATTTGCGGACAATACAGGGAAGTTTTCCGTAAGCGCTTACATTGTCTCCCACTTTTAAATACAAATAGCCCTGTGGCGTATCCGCATGTATCTTATTGTGTTTTCCGGGAATGATCTTAATTCCTTTTTTCTCAACCTCCGGAATGGTATGGACGACCATTTTATAAGTACCGACAGGATCAATAAAAAGGGTATCCGGATTTCCATTGATATCCAGCGTATGCATGAAGTCGTAACGGATCGCTCCGGAGAACTCATCATAAAAAGTTATTGCAACATCGGTTTCAGTGGGTTTTTTATTTATATCCAGCAGATCCACTTCCGCGGTAGTGTTGTTAAGGGCTTGGGCAATAACGATGTTGAGGATGTTTTTGAAGCCGGCCTCGGAGGATGCGTCATAATACTTTCCGACGCACTTGAACACATCAGCGAAGTTTACATTCAATCCGATTCCAATTACAAACGGTTTGATGACAATGCCTTTTTTCTGAAGCTCTAGCGAAACAGCGCAGGGGTCGCCGTTGCATTCTTCAATTCCATCGGTGATCAATATGATTACATTCCGTGCCTGCACATCCGGGAAATCGTAGGCGCTTCTTCCGAGCGAGTAGGCGATGGGTGTCGTTCCGGTAGGGGTAAGCGCGCTTAACACTTTTTTCATTTTCGGAACATTGGAAGGAATGGTTCCGAACGGCACTTCGAGTTTTGAATCTTCACAATTGACCGGACCTGGCCAAAGGGTGAACTGGTGGCCGTAACAACGCAAGGCGATCTCCACATCCGGAGAACTGCTTTTATTAAGACTGTCGAGAAAATCAGACATCAGGCTTTTGGCAACATCAATTTTTTTTCCGCTCTGCCAGTCGCCGAACATGCTGAAGGAATCATCGAAGACAAAAAGGATACGCGTTTTCTTGGGAGAAGGCTGAGCAAAAGAATAAGTAGCAAGTAGCAGGTAGCAAGTAACAAGTAGTAAGATTTTTTTAAATTCGTAATTCGTTCTCATTTGTAATTCGTAGGAGTTATCAGTAGTCCCCAAGTGTTTCAGGAAGTTGTGCCAGTGCTTTTGCAAGTTGTTCATCATTGGGGGCAACGCCATGCCATTTATGTGAACCGGCCATGAAGTCAACGCCATAACCCATCACCGTTTTCATCAGGATCATCACCGGCTTTCCTTTTCCGGTTTTGGTTGTAGCTTCGTTTATAACGGAGAGGAGTTCTTCGATATTGTTTCCGTTCCCGCAACTCAGAACTTCCCAGCCAAAGGATTTCCATTTTGCGTTCAGGTCGCCCAAAGGCATTACCTTATCTGTCGGGCCATCAATCTGTTGACCATTCACATCTATTGTTGAAATTAAATTATCGATCTTTCGTGCAGAAGCAAACAAAGCCGCTTCCCAGATCTGCCCTTCCTGAATTTCTCCGTCGCCATGGAGAGAATACACCAGCCGGTTATCTCCGTTCAGTTTTTTGGCAAGAGCCGTTCCGCAGGCAACTGACATTCCCTGTCCCAGCGAC
>JAHEYJ010000152.1:0-3071 GCA_023251675.1 Bacteroidota bacterium | reverse complement strand
CCTTCATGTGTTGCCGGATGTCCCTGGAGCCGGGTGTTCAGTTTTCTGAAGGTTGCCAGTTCTTTTATAGAAAAATATCCCGACCGCGCCAGGGCGCTGTACCAAACCGCAGATAAATGTCCGTTGGATAGAAAAAAAACATCTTCGCCGATGCCATCCATTAAAAAGTTTTTCGGGTTGTGCCGGAGTACACTGAAATAAAGTGCAACAAAATATTCCGTACATCCAAGTGCTCCGCCGGGATGTCCTGACTGCGGAGCATGCACCATACGTACGATATCCCTTCTCACCTGAGAGGAGATCTTTTTCAGTTCATCAGTTGTGTTCACAGAAGATTTATTTGTTTTTTCAGAGGAACAAGTGGTAGTAGAATTCATAATAGCGAACGAAAGTAAGGCAATTCTTTCTTCTTATTTTAAATGTTGAAAAGTTTTGAAAAAGGTCTAGGGGAATAAAGTATAGGATATATGTACAGGACTTACGTATTAGTTTGTGGTTTATTGGTACTTGGTTATCGTCGATTAGTTTTTGGTTTTAGTTTGGATGCGAACCATAACTAATAACTGAAAAACTAAAACCAACTGACTAAAAACCATAAACTGAGTAAATCACATATTGTGTTAAAAATCTTTTGACCTTACGTATACCATATTCCCTATACCTCTTGCCTTTTGATGTTGATAAACCTGTGGATTTCTCATTTTCTCTTATTGGATTTTCTCTGCTTATGCAAGTAACTTTGTTTCCAAATTGATGCAGACGGAATAAAATGGATGCATACGGAAGAATCTGTTTGAATGAACATTAACCTGTTTGCATCTGCAACATAATATATGGCATTAAAAGCTGGAATTGTAGGATTGCCCAATGTAGGCAAATCGACACTGTTTAATTGTCTGACCAACGCTAAAGCGCAGGCGGCAAACTTTCCGTTCTGTACCATTGAACCGAATGTGGGCGTGATCACCGTTCCGGATGAACGGCTGAACAAACTTGCGGAACTTGTCAAACCGGAAAGGATTGTGCCGACCACCGTCGAGATCGTTGACATTGCCGGGCTGGTGAAAGGGGCAAGCAAGGGCGAAGGACTCGGAAATCAATTCCTGGCCAACATACGCGAGTGTGATGCGCTCATTCATGTGCTCCGGTGTTTTGATGATCCGAATGTAGTGCACGTAGATGGTTCGGTGAACCCGGTGCGTGACAAAGAAGTGATCGACATGGAACTTCAGTTGAAGGATCTGGACAGTGTGGATAAAAAACTGGGACGCGTGAGAAATACGGCCAAAGCCGGAGTCGACAAGGAAGCAAAGAAGGCGTATGAAGTGCTTTGTGTATATAAGGAACATCTTGAAGCAGGTAAATCGGCGCGATCGGTACATATAAAGGAAGAAGATAAGATTTATGTTGCTGATCTTATGCTTCTGACAGCGAAACCGGTCATGTATTTATGCAACGTGGATGAAAAGTCGGTTAAAGCAGGAAATAAATATGTGGACGCTGTGAAAGAAGCCGTGAAAGCGGAAAATGCCGAAGTTCTTTTCCTCGCTGCTGCAATGGAAGCAGAGATCGCCCAGCTTGAAAGTTATGAAGACCGAAAATTATTTTTAGCCGAAGCCGGGCTGGAAGATGCCGGAGTCACTAAACTTATCCGGTCGGCATACCATCTTTTGAATTTGTACACTTATTTTACTGCGGGAGTTAAAGAAGTCCGGGCTTGGACGATAACACAAGGAATGACCGCGCCGCAGGCAGCAGGAGTGATCCATACCGATTTCGAAAAAGGATTTATCCGGGCGGAAGTGATCAAGTACAACAATTTCATTTCCCTTGGTTCTGAAGCGGCGTGCCGCGATGCAGGAAAACTGGCGCAGGAAGGAAAAGAATATATAGTTGGTGATGGTGATGTGATGCATTTTAAGTTTAATGTATAATGATCATGTCATTACGAGGAACGAAGTGACGAAGTAATCTCATGAGATAGCTTCGCTTCACTCGCAATGACGACAAAAAATAAAATTATGGCAAAAGATCCCAAATACACAGAAGACAGTATTAAGTCGCTTGACTGGAAAGACCATATTCGTTTCCGGCCGGGAATGTATATCGGAAAACTGGGTGATGGTTCTTCTATGGATGACGGAATTTATATCCTGCTGAAAGAATCCATCGATAATGCGGTGGATGAATTCGCGATGGGCTACGGAAAAAAGATCGATGTGATTATTAAAAACAAAACGGTGACGGTGCGCGATTACGGCCGGGGAATTCCGCTTGGCAAAGTGATCGACTGCGTTGCCAAAATAAATACCGGAGCCAAGTATGATTCTGAAGCCTTCAAAAAATCGGTCGGGTTGAACGGTGTGGGGACAAAAGCGGTGAATGCACTCAGTAGTTATTTCAAAGTGCAGAGCGTTCGCGAAGGAAAAACAAAAGTGATCGAGTTCATTCGAGGTGAAGTGGAAAAAGATGCGAAGATCGTATCCAGCAACGATGACGACGGCACTACGATCATTTTCACTCCCGATGAAAAGATGTTCACTAATTTCCATTTTCTCAATGAACATGTGGAGCGTATGCTGTGGAACTATGCATACCTGAATCCGGGACTGGTCATCAATTATAACGGACAGAAAATAGTTTCTGAAAACGGATTAAAAGATTTGCTTACTACGGAGATCAACGGAAAAATAGTTTATCCTATAATTCACTTGCGAAATCATGATATTGAAGTTGCGATGACCCATTACGATAACAAGTACGGAGAAGAATATTATTCTTTTGTGAACGGGGCTCATACTACACAAGGCGGAACACACCTGATAGCTTTCCGCGAAGCGGTGGTAAAAACCATTCGTGAGTTTTATAAAAAAGAATTTGATGTGGTGGATATTCGCAACTCGATCGTAGCGGCCATTAGCGTGAAAATTCAGGAACCGGTTTTCGAATCGCAGACCAAAACAAAATTAGGTTCACAGGATATGGGTCCGAACGGGTCGAGTGTAAAAACGTTTGTGAACGACTACCTGAAAAAAGAACTGGATAATTTCCTTCACAAGAATTCTGAAATC
>JAHEYJ010000151.1 GCA_023251675.1 Bacteroidota bacterium | reverse complement strand
GTACCACTTCAGTTCCTACTAGTTGTGCAGGTGGAAATAATGGAACCGCTACGGCCACACCAACTGGAGGGTCTGCTCCTTTCTCTTATTTATGGAATAATGGTCAGACTTCACAAACAGCAAACGGACTTACTCCCGGTCCTTACTCGGTAACGGTTACCGACGCAAATGGATGCACCTTTCCTGCTTCTGTTTTAGTTACAAGTCCAACTCCTGTTACCTTTACTTCCTCTGTTGCAGCAGATACATGCGGGCAAAATGAAGGTTCAGCTTCTGTAACACCTTCTGGGGGCACTTCTCCTTATACTTATATGTGGCTGACTTCTCCCATTCAATCTTCTCAGGCTGCTTTTAATCTTGCATCTGGAACGTACACTTGTGTTATTACTGATGCAAGCGGTTGCACCGGACTTGCCGGAGCTATTATTGGCAATGTACCCGGACCTACTGCCAATTTTATAGCGAATCCACAATCCGTTGAAATACTCAATCCTGATATTACTTTCATTGACTATTCGGCTTCAAATATAATAAGCTGGCAATGGAATTTTGGCGACAGCACCGTGTCATTCATTCAAAATCCAAACCATTCGTACCAGAATGAAGGAACCTACCTGGTAACCCTGATTGTTCAGAATTCTTCCGGATGTATTGACACAATAGAACAAACGGTTACAGTAGAAGGGTTTACAACTTTTTATGTTCCCAATTCAATTACTCCCAACGCTGATGGGAAAAATGACATTTTTATTCCGGTATGTACAAGAGTTGATGTGAATAATTATTCAATGATGATCTTTGACAGATGGGGAAATCTTATTTTTAAAACCAATGATTTTACAAAAGGATGGGATGGAAAAGTGAAAAGAAGCGGGGACCTGGTTCAGGAAGATGTATATGTTTATTCAATTACCTACCACGATCTGAAGAATGTGGAGCGCCGGCTTATCGGCAACGTGAATGTGATCAAGTAATTCCGGCTGCTATTTCCAATTCATTTATTGAAACTACTTCTTGTAGGCAAAATACACGGCCAGTACAATAAATGCAAAACTTACCAAGTGATTTAATTTCAGCGATTCATTTTTGAAAAAGAGGAGTAAGAAGGCTGAAAATACAACCAGTGTAATAACTTCCTGCACTATTTTCAGTTGCACAAGCGAAAAGGGGCCGCCGTTCCCTTCGAATCCGATCCGGTTAGCAGGAACCTGGAAACAATATTCAAATAATGCTATACCCCAGCTGATCAGCACGATGGTGATCAGTCCTGCATTCTGAAACCAGTTCAGCTCTTTGAATTTCAGGTGGCCGTACCAGGCCAGTGTCATGAATGTGTTGGATAGAATAAGAAGCCCGATAGTATAGAATGCTTTCATTGTAATTTGGATTTAAAATGCAAAGTTAAGGAGAATCGAATTACTCGTAAATTTACATTCTGAATGTATACACTCCTTATTCGGCCGATCCTGTTTCTTTTTCCTCCGGAAACGTCTCATCATATAGTGGCCTCCCTGCTAAAGATCCCGGGAGTGAGTGCCTTGCTTTCCTTGTTTTATAAATACGAGAATCCAAAACTGGAGCGATCTGTTTTTGGATTGAAGTTTTCTAATCCTGTCGGATTAGCTGCGGGATTTGATAAAGATGCCGATTTCTTTGATGAAATTTCAGAATGCGGATTCGGGTTTATAGAAGTAGGAACCGTCACTCCGAAACCACAACCCGGGAATGATAAGCCGAGATCATTCCGGCTGACTGCCGATAATGCGCTCATCAACCGGATGGGATTTAATAATAAGGGAGCAGAGGCAATGGTCGAAAAATTAAAGAGAAGAAAGAACCATAAAGTAATTATCGGCGGAAACATCGGAAAGAATAAAATCACTTCGAATGAGAATGCTTCAGCGGATTATGAATTCTGTTTTGAAAAACTTTTTGACCATGTGGATTATTTTGTGGTGAATGTTTCTTCGCCCAACACGCCGAACCTGCGCGCTTTGCAGGAGAAAGAACCGTTGAAGAAGATTTTATCGAGATTGATGGAGATAAGAGAATTAAGAATTAAGAATTCACAATTAAGAATTACAAAACCAATTTTATTAAAGATCGCACCCGATCTGACTAATGAACAGTTGGATGACATTATTGAAATAGTCCGTGAAACTAAAATTGACGGCATAGTCGCCACTAACACAACGATCTCACGTGAGAATCTCAAATCTCCTATCTCATTTCTCGAATCCATTGGTGCCGGCGGATTGAGTGGCAAACCGTTGACCAAACGCTCCACCGAAGTGATAAAATATCTTTCTGAAAAGTCGAATAAAAGTTTTCCCATCATTGCCTCGGGCGGAATTCATTCTGCTGAAGATGCCATCGAAAAGCTGAATGCCGGGGCAAGTCTGGTTCAGCTGTACACCGGATTTATTTACGAAGGGCCTGGGCTTGTGAAAAAAATTTGCAAAGGTGTTTTGACTATGAAATAGCAAACATGAAACGTTTTCTTTCTTGCCTATCCGCCAGAGGACGGATCCGCCTGGGCGGACTGCCTATTGTCTGCTGCTTACTGTTTTTATCTTCCTGTAATTCGTTCTTAAGTATTGAGAAAAGGCAATACCGGAATGGTTATCATGTTGAATGGTTTGCTAAAAGTAAAACTATTTCTCAAATTTTTTTACAGAAAGAAAAAATAGCATTGGAAAGCGATTCAGGTTCAGTAGATATAGTTAACCAAAGTGCATTGTTAGTAGAAAACGAAACGGTTGAAAAAAATATTCTTATTGAAAAATCAAGCCCTAAGATCACAAGGATTGTTTTCAGAAAAGATACCATCATCGAAAGTAAAGGGTTTAAAAAAGCAAACAAGAAAGGAATATCAATGTCGGCAGGCTATTTAATTGCTGGTATTGTGTGTTTGATTGTAGGTACGATTTTAATCATCCTCTTGTTAGCGCAACCTTTTTATGCCTTTTTTGTTATGGTTATTTTTTATTCGATCGGGTTTAGATTGCTTCTCATAGCCTTGGTTAGTTTTATACTAAAAATCGCAAATAAACGAAAAGAAAAAAAACAACAATATTTTTTGAATAGGTGAATCAGAATGGAAAGTCAATGAAGAACCTTGCATGCATTATTTACAGCCTATTATTTTTAACTTCCTGTAGTTCAATCCTAAGCATTGAAAAGAGAAAATACAGAGACGGATATTATGTTGAACAGAAACATTTTTATTCGAACAATAGCGATAAACCGGAGAGATGCAAATCCAGTCCAGCGGAAACAAAAGATTTAATTCCTTTTGAAGCAATTGCAAACACAAATAAGGATGGTTCAGAGCTAAGAAGCATTTCTGCTGAAAAGGCAAATGAATATACTATAGTTAGTTCAATAAAACATTCAATATTCTTTACCGACACTATTCCTGATAAGAAAAAGAAACACAATTCCCCAAAAAAATTTGATGAAACGAAAGATGCTACTCAGGATCACAGAAAGCTATCTCCGTTTGTAATTATCGGGCTTGTCTTTGGCATTATCGCATTGGTCTTTTCATTTTCATCTTCTATTATCCTGAGCATTCCATTTGCTGCTGCCGGAACTTTACTTTCGCTGATCGGTTTAGATACCATTAATAAACATCCGGAAAAAAGAGAAGGAAAGCCATTTGGTATAGCGGCAATAGGAATATGCCTGGCATCTCTTATTTTATTTCTGCTGGCATGGTCAATTGCTGTATAGCAACTGTGGTGGCGCGGAAGAAACCTAAAAGGAGGTTATTGCCTTTAAAAAGAGGAGCAGGTTTTTTATCCCTTCGTATTCATCCGGCCCGGTGCTGTCAAAACTGATCTTGTGAACCTTTCCTGAATAATTAATTTCAATCCATTCCGCTTCGCCGTCACCGCCGCCGGGATTTCCTATCTTTTCAGGAATTGAAAAAAAGGAAGTCATATCCACAGAGTTTATTAATGAATTCCATTGCGCTCCGGTTGTTTGGGCATTCTCTGTTTTGGCAGGATAATTTTTATCGTCTTTCAACGGTTTGCTGGTTTTAATAATTTTAACAGAATCCACAGTGGATTCAATAATGCAGTAGCCGGAGCATGGGGTTGAGCTCTTTCCGTATTTGATATAATAAACCGATGCCTGTGTTTGCTGCGGAGCAGCTTGGATCTCTTTGACGGCATCTTTGTTTACTTTCTTGTTTTTTTCGAAAAGGTTGATCGTATCCCTTTTCTGAGAGAATGAAAAAAGGGAGATCAAAAAGAAGGAAGATGTAATGAAAATATATTTCATGAAACAAACTTAAGGATTTTGTTTTTCAATGGACATAAAAAAAGGGTAAGCTTGCTGCAGCGCACCGCTCAACCGTTTTATCTTTGCTTCCTTCCGGACCTGGAGAGTTCAACAGGAGCTGGTCGTACAGGGCTTACCCGTGGCAAAAATACCACTTTACCTCGATTGCAAAACATCTCCTTTTTGCAAAATAATCTTCCAGGTATACGTTAATGGAAATTCGTTATCGGGAACAGCCTACTTAACCATTAACGATTAACTATTAACTTTGCAGTCCATGAACCTATCCCTCGTCATCCCTCTTCTCAATGAAGAAGAATCGCTGCAGGAACTTTCTGACTGGATCTCGCGCGTTTGTAACACAAATAATCTTTCCTATGAAATTTTATTCGTAGATGATGGAAGCCGTGATGGTTCGTGGAAAAAAATAGAGGAGTTATCTGCAAAAAACAATTCTATCAAAGGAATCCGGTTAAGAAGGAATTATGGAAAATCCGCAGCCCTGCAGATGGGTTTCGAAGCTGTTAAAGGCGATGTGGTGATCACCATGGATGCCGATCTTCAGGATTCACCGGATGAGATTCCGGAACTTTATAAAATGATTGCTGTTCAGAATTTCGATCTGGTTTCCGGCTGGAAGAAAAAGCGTTACGATCCGATCACGAAAACACTTCCTACAAAGCTTTTCAACTGGGCGACCAGAAAGATGTCGGGTATTCATCTGCATGACTTTAACTGCGGACTAAAAGCGTATAAAAATGAAGTTGTAAAGAATATCGATGTGTACGGTGAAATGCACCGCTACATTCCTGTGATCGCCGGATGGGCCGGGTTCAGGAACATAGGGGAGAAGGTGGTTCAGCACCAGAAACGAAAATACGGGACTACAAAGTTCGGGCTGGAACGGTTTGTCAACGGCTTTTTGGATCTCCTTTCGATCGGGTTTGTTACCAAGTTCGGAAAACGTCCCATGCATTTATTCGGCCTGTTGGGTTCCATACTTTTCTTTATCGGTTTTGTGATTGCCGGCTATCTGGCTTACGCAAAGTTTGTTTTCCTGGAATTCAAAATGACGGAGCGCCCGCTTTTCTATTTCGGGTTACTGGCCATGATCATCGGTACCCAGTTATTTCTTACCGGATTTATTTCCGAACTTATTGTGCGCCATTCTCCGGATAAAAATAAATACCAAATTGAAAAGAAAGTTGGTTTGTAATCCGTTTGAATCAAAAAGATCTGTATGCATCTGAATGACATTAAATTTGACTGCCTTCATTTCAGGGGAGAAATCCCCTGTCTTCCCAATAAATTACGCGACAAGGTTTGCAAAGGATGTGATGAATACAATAAGATCGAAACACGGATCCTGATCATCAAGCTCGGCGCCATCGGGGATGTGATGCGGTCTACGCCGCTGCTTCATCGTTTCAAAAATGATTATCCGGGCCCGCACATTACGTGGGTAACACATACGCCTGAAATTCTTCCGAAGGCCCCGATAGCTATCGGGGGGATCAATGAAATATGCCGTTTCGATTTTACTTCTATTTATAAAATAGAGAACACAGAATTTGATATAGCGATAAACCTGGATAAGGACAAAGAGGCCTGCATGCTTTTGAATAATGTTAAAGCAAAACGCAAATTCGGTTTTATCTGGAAGGACAACCATATTTCCATTGCTACTCCGCATGCCGAACACAAGCTGATCACCGGCGCGTTCGATAACATTTCAAAGCAGAACACAAAAAATTACATGGAAGAGATCTTTGAGATCTGCGACATGCAATTCAACGATGAGTCGTATTTGCTGAATTTCGATCCGAAACTTGCTGGCAAATTCAAATACATTAAAGAAAGAGCCGGAAGCAAAAAGATCATTGGACTGAATACCGGCTGCGGAAAACGCTGGCAGACCCGACTCTGGCCGGAAACGTATTGGGTTGAATTAATAAAGAAACTTCAATCGCAGAATTATTTCCCCTTGCTTCTTGGCGGGCCGGATGAAGAGGAGATGAATAAAAAATATTCTGAAACGACCGGCGCGTATTATCCGGGCATTTTTTCACTGCAGGAATTTATCGCACTTTCTTCGGTGTGCGATTGCATTCTCACCGCCGTTTCTATGATGATGCATATTGCCATCGGGCTGAAGAAACCGCTGGTACTTTTTGTAAATATTTTTAATAAACATGAGTTTTACCTGTATAATAACGGAGTGATCGTTGAGCCGACTTCGGGCTGCGATTGCTATTACGGAAATACCTGCAAGCGGGGCGAAAAACATTGTATGAAAGATATTCCGGTTGAAACTGTTTTTAACTCTATTAATTCCCTGATTAAAAATTGAAATGAATTTTTAATTTTTAATTTTTAATTTTTAATTTTTAATTCCTTGAAGATCGCTTTCCTCTCAACATTTTATCCTTTTCGAGGTGGCATTGCCCAGTTCAATGCTTCGCTTTACCGCGCTGCGGAAAAAAAACATAGTGTAAAAGCATTTACGTTCACCCGCCAGTATCCGGATTTTCTTTTCCCCGGAGAAACGCAGATGGTAACGGAAAAGGATAATGCGGATAGAATTTCTTCGGAAAGGGTGCTGGACACAATGAATCCTTGTACTTATTATTCAGCCGCAAATAAAATAAAGTCTTTTTCTCCGGATGTTCTGATCATGAAATACTGGATGTCGTACATGGCTCCTTCGTTGGGAACTGTAGCTAAACGGGTCAGGAAGAATTCAAAAGTGATCACGATCCTTGACAATGTGATCCCTCATGAAAAAAGATTTTTTGATGAAGCTTTCACCAAATATTTTCTCAAACAGAATCATGGATTCGTGGTCATGAGCGATTCAGTTAAAAAAGACCTGTTGAAGTTAAAGCCGGATGCTAAATATATTTTCCACCCGCATCCGTTATATGATCATTTCGGAAAGAAAGCGGATGTTGCCGAAGCAAAGAAGAAACTAAACATTCCCGAAGGGAAAAAGGTGATTTTGTTTTTCGGCTTTATCCGTGATTATAAAGGATTGGATCTGCTGATCGAAGCGGTTTCAAAACTGAACGATGATTATCTGCTTGTGATTTGCGGAGAAGTATATGGCTCTTTTGAAAAATATGAAAAGCAGATCGAATCATTGAAAATTCAAAACCGGGTTGCTCTGCATGTCCGCTATATAAGTGACGATGAAGTGCCTTTGTTTTTTAGTGCTGCCGATGTTTGCGTCCTTCCGTATAAATCAGCTACCCAAAGCGGAATTACTTCCATTGCTTACCACTTTGATCTGCCGCTCATTGCTACGGATACCGGCGGACTAAAAGAATCCATTCTTCACAATAAAACAGGCCTGATTGTTGGCACTCCGGATCCGGTTCTGATAGCGCAATCCATCGATAAATATTTTTCTGAGCATTTAAAAACAAAATTTCAGGAAGAAATTAAATTACTGAAGAACCAATTGTCGTGGGATAAGCTTTCAGATGCAATAATCAATTTCAGCAAATCGTTATAGGGAAAACAAATTATTCCTTTAATCTTCGTATCTTCGTTATCTATGATTCGTACTGCAGTAACTTTACTATTTTCTTTAGCGGTTTTCTCATTATTTGCCCAGCCTGTTGCCAATCAAACCGATGCAAAAGGAC
>JAHEYJ010000030.1:2134-29131 GCA_023251675.1 Bacteroidota bacterium | reverse complement strand
AAATTCAACCAGTCAAAAGAAAGAACCGGTAGTGGAGAGAAAGGTGGAACAGGCTGTTACAACATCAACCATTAGCCATCAGCCATCAACCATTATCAAAGCTTCTCCGTTAGCAAAAAAACTAGCCAAAGAAAAGAACTTGCGCATCTCTTTGATCGCCGGCAGCGGGGGAGAGGGAAGGATCACCAAAAAAGACATCGAAAATTATCTGCATAGCTCGGCTGGTTCTTCCAATGCAGGAACGGTTCTAAAGGAGTCTTATACGGAAGAGCCCATTTCCCAGATGCGCAAGACGATCGCCAAACGATTGAGTGAAAGCAAATCTACTGCTCCCCATTTTTACCTTACCATGGAAATCAACATGGGGTTATTGGCAAAAGTGCGCGAGACTATCAATGAAGTTTCTTCTGTCCGGATCTCTTACAACGACCTGATCATCAAAGCGGCCGGAACCGCTCTGCGTGAGCATCCCCAGGTGAATTCTTCCTGGATGGGAGAAGTTATTCGCCACAACAACCATATTCATATCGGTGTTGCGGTTGCCGTTGAAGACGGGTTGCTCGTGCCTGTCGTAAAATTTGCAGATAGAAAAACCCTGACCCAAATTGCGGGGGAAGTGAAGGAATTCTCCCAGAAAGCAAAAGAGAAAAAGATTCAGCCGAAGGATTGGGAAGGAAACACATTTACTATTTCAAACCTCGGCGTTTACGGCATCGAAGCGTTTACGGCAATATTAAATCCGCCGGATGCATGCATTCTTGCTGTGGGAGGGATCCAGGAAATGCCGGTCGTAAAAGAGGATCAAATTGTTCCGGGGCTTATCATGAAAGTCACTCTTTCCTGCGACCACCGCGTGGTGGATGGTGTAACCGGTTCAGAATTCCTTCAGACCTTGAAAACACTGCTCGAAAATCCTGTACTGTTCTTGGGTGCAGAATCAATTTAAATTCTCCGGAGAAATTATTTTTTTGTTTCAATCACCTGGCATCCGGGGACAGCTTTCTTGAATGAATTGGCAGAAAGCTTTGTGCCGGAAATATTCAGCACTTTCAGATTTTTCAGGTTATTCAACTCCTTTGGAAGCGATTTTATTTTTATACAGTTCGAAAGATCCAGTTCCTCCAGATTGGTCAACTCCCCGATCTGTGGAGGAAGGGCCACCAACTCGAAACAGCCGGCCAGGTTCAGGGTTTTCAGATTTTTCAGTGTACTAATGGTGGCCGGAAGTGTGGTGATTGCATTGCTCTCAAAATCCAGATTCTCAAGTGAGGCAAGCCCGGTAAGCAAGCCGGGGAATTTCTTGAAACGGTTTTTTCCAAGATCCAATGACCGGATATTTTTCAGGCCGGCCATTTCTGCAGGCAGCGATGCCAGCCAGTTCAATCTTGCATTAAGAGTGGTCAGTTTACTGAGTTTTCCTATCTCCGCGGGAAGCGAATCTACCCCGTTTATATTAAGGGAGAGCGATTCAAGGTTGTGAAACTCCCCAATGTGCGGAGATAGTATTTTAGGTCCGCTCGGATCAAGGACCAGGCTTTTCTCGACCACATCGTGCTGCAGCGAATTGAGATCTAAAGAATAGATGTTATCCTTATTGACAAGCGCATCTTTAATATTTGTATAACTGTTCTCAACCCACGTAAGGCTTCCATCATCATAAATGAAATGAAGATTTTCTTTGTTGGGATTCATTCCGTCGAGAAAGATCAGGTCCGGGTTCGTGTTGTCAATACCGGGCAGATCAGCCATGATATAATAAGTGCCATGGGATAGATTTTTGAATTTGAAATCGCCGTTAACATTGGTCGTTGTGACGGCGATCGGGTTTTTATCCTTATCCGCAAGGATTACCGAGGTTTTAGAAGCTCCGTTAAGATTTTTTCCAAGAGAAAGATTACCTCCTATTGATGCGGCTCCGGAATTGGAAGGGGCTTTTTTTGAGGTTGAAAAATCAGCGGTGACCGTTTCTCCGAAATTTAAAGAAACAGAAGCCGCTTTTCCTGCAAATAAACTATTTCCAAAATACGTGGGGAGCTCATTGACTGCAGATTCATCCGGGCGGGCAAGCACATAATATTGCTGGGAGCCGTCAAACTTATATTTTCCCGCCGCATCGGTATAGGCTGAATCCACCACAGTACACATTTTTGTTGCGGGATTGTACTGGATGAGCATCACCGCTGAATTTCTGAGCGGGGAACCATCGCTTTGCTTCACCTGGCCTTGAAGTAAGGTCTTTCCCTGTGAAAAACTGATGGATACAGACAAAGTAAAACAGATAAGGAGGGCTGGTGAAAAATAATTATGGGGAAATATTTTTTTCATTGCTTGGTTCTTTTTAAATTTACAACAAACTTAACAGTTTTCCCTTTCTTGTGTGTGTTGACAACATGTTAAGTAATGTTGATAATAGGCCAATTTCTATTTGAAACAATTTTACTGCACTATCGAAAAAATACGGACACTTGCACCCCTTAAAAATAAATCAATAAAATAGTTAGCATCTGATACAAAATGGAATTAAGCAAAGATAATCGTACTGCCCGCAGAAGAATGAATCCCTCTTCAACACCTCATCAGTTACTTGAAATAGGGAAGCTCCCTCCCCAGGCAAATGATATTGAAGAAGCGGTGTTAGGGGCGCTGATGCTCTCCAAAGAATCATTGACAAATATTGTAGGCATTCTGAGGCCGGAAGTATTTTATAAGGAATCTCATCAGTTTATTTTCGCTGCCATACAAGGCTTATTCTCGAAAGCAGAACCTGTGGATATCCTCACGGTGACACAGGAGTTGAAGAAAAGCGGAGCGCTTGATAAAATTGAAGGAGGAGCCTTCTTTATCTCCGGGCTCACCAACCGCCTGGCATCCGCAGCCAATGCAGAAATGTATGCGCGTATTGTTCTTGAAAAATACATCCAGCGTGAACTGATCGAGATATCTACCAGTACCATTAACGATGCGTATGAAGAAGGTTCCGATGTTTTTGAATTGCTGGGCAATGCAGAGAAAAGACTGTTCGATGTCAGCCAGAAGAATATCAGAAAGGATTTTCAGCATATACTCCCTGTCCTGAAGGATACGATCAATGAATACGAAGCGGCACGCGATCAGAAATTGGTGGGTGTTCAGAGCGGATTTACGGCATTGGACAGGATCACCGGCGGGTGGCAGCGTTCCGACCTGGTCATTCTTGCAGCACGCCCGGGAACGGGAAAGAGCGCCTTTGTGGTAACCATCGCAAGAAATGCTGCGGTGAACTTTCAGAAACCGGTTGCGATCTTCTCTCTGGAGATGACCAATATTCAGCTGGCAGGTCGTTTAATTGCTGCTGAAACCGAATTGCCTTCGGATAAACTCCGTTCAGGCAAGCTCGAAGATTATGAGTTCCAGCTTTTACATTCAAAGATCAGAACGCTGGAAAGCGCACCGATCTATGTAGATGATACGCCTGCTCTTTCCATTTTTGAGTTCCGTGCAAAAGCACGTCGGTTGAAGGCACAGCACGATATTTCGTTGATCGTTATCGACTACCTCCAGCTGATGGTATCCGGGCAGGAAGGAAAATTTTCACGGGAGCAGGAGGTCAGCACAATCTCAAGATCATTAAAAGCCATCGCCAAGGAACTGAACGTTCCCATCATTGCACTTTCACAGTTAAGCCGTGCGGTGGAGCAGCGCGGAGGCAGCAAGCGGCCCCAGCTTTCGGACCTTCGTGAATCGGGCGCTATTGAGCAGGATGCCGACCTGGTCATGTTTATTTACCGTGCTGATAAATCAGGGATCACCGTTGATGAGAATGGAAATTCAACGGAAGGAATGGCCGAATTAATAATCGCTAAACACCGTAACGGACGTGTTGGATCAGTTAACCTGATGTTTATCGAACACCTTGCGAAGTTCATTGAAACATCGGAGACCCTGGCTTTGACATCCGATGAGGAAGCGTACACTCCTAAAACAATTACCGTTCAGTCAAAGCTGAATCAGAACGATCATAATGTAGAAGAGGATTTTTAGTATAAGAGAACATCTAAATCATCAAATTCCAATAAACAAAACACAAATAAAACCCAATTTCCAAAATTCAAATTACAACGGAAAGTCCAAATAGTATTCTTTTGGAATTTTGAATTTGAGATTTGTATTTTATTTGCCTTTTGATGCTTGTGTTTTGAGATTTCAGGTATTCCCATAATCCTGTTTTTTTTCTTTACATTTGTTAGGAAATTTTTATTCCCTTGCATCGTTTTTGATGGAACCGCAATCATGAAAAAAAGAATTCTTCTCTTATATCTCATTTCTCATATCGCCTATCTGAGTTTTGCTTCCAGCATCTTAATTCCCATGGATGAAACCCAGAAGAATCATCTCAAAGCCTACGGAATCACTTATTGGATCCTTAAGAATGGAAATACGGCTCAATGGCTTCTGAATTACAGGGGCGGTAGTTTTATGTTTCAGTATTCCGCCGACTATGAAAAAGAATGTAATATCAGGGGCGTGAGCTATGAGGTGATCGCCGATGCGAAAGCAAATGCCATTCTGGCTGAGATCGCCGATCCGGAAGCCAATATGGATGCAGTGAAACTGGAAAAATGCCCTAAGATCGCAGTGTACTCACCCAAGACAAAACAACCCTGGGACGATGCAGTCACACTGGTTCTGACCTATGCCGAAATACCTTATGATCTCGTTTACGATGAGGAAGTGATGAACGAAAAGCTGGTCACCTATGATTGGCTGCATCTTCACCACGAAGATTTCACCGGGCAGTACGGACGTTTCTGGTCAGCCTATAAAAATGCAGCATGGTACCAGAACGAAGTGAAAGAAGCGGAGGCGATCGCCACCAAACTCGGCTTTACAAAAGTTTCACAGCTGAAACTGGCCGTTGCCAAAAAGATCCGCGACTTTGTAACCGGCGGAGGATTTCTTTTTGCCATGTGCTCCGCAACCGATTCATACGACATTGCATTGGCAGCCGAAGGCGTTGATATCTGCGATTATATGTTTGACGGAGATCCCTATGATCCTGATATGCAGAATAAGATCGATTTTTCGAAAGGGTTCGCTTTCCGGAATTATACCTTAAAACCGAATGCATTTGAATATGAATTTTCAAACATTGATACTTACCAGACCCGTATTCCGAAATACGGGGTTACCGAAGCAAACGATCTGTTCACTCTTTTTGATTTTTCTGCCAAGTGGGATCCTGTTCCTACTATGCTTTGCCAGAACCACGAAAAAGTAATTAAAGGTTTCTGGGGACAAACAGCTGCCTTTGATAAAACCTTTGTGAAACCCGATGTACTCATCCTGGGCGAAGCAAAGCAATTCAATGAAGTTCGGTATTGCCACGGTGATTTCGGAAAAGGGTTCTGGACCTATTACAGCGGACACGATCCCGAAGATTACCAGCACCAGGTGGAAGATCCGCCTACCGATCTATCGCTTCATCCTAATTCACCGGGTTATCGCCTGATCCTGAACAATGTTCTTTTCCCGGCGGCGAAAAAGAAAAAGCAAAAAACATAGGATGCGAATAACGAATCTTTTACAAATTTTCTAATTTGTAACATTCGTAACGATTAGTAATTAGTAGCCCTTAATCGTAGAATAACCAGTTAATTCCAATCTTAATACTTCTGTCAGGTGCCGGTATATGCGGAGCAAGGTAATATGTGCCCATCAAACCTGAGTTCACATGTTCTGTTTTGAAGAAGAGCCGCACATGGCTTACTTTCATGGCAAAGAAAAAATCCACATAAGGATAGTTGCCGACCTTTTGCTGATGCTGCCAGTAATACAAACCCAGCGCCGGCATATACGCATCGGCATAGTAAGATGAGAAATACGTAACATCAAAACCCAGTTTAACATCGGTAGCGCCTTTGAACCATTTTCCGTAGTAGAAAAGAGAATGATTGGTCACAAACTCAGGCACGTGAATCGCCTGATCATCCATTCCTTGTATGGGTGCGCTGACAGATTGCCATGTGATCTGATTGTTCAGGCCGAAATGTTTTAGATGAAAATTCTTTTGAAGGAAAGCAGAGTATATAGCAGCAACATCCTGCCCGTTATATGCAAGCGGAGTGCAAGTGCTGTCTAAATAAACAAAATTATTTATCTGTGTTGCTTCGCCGCCTACAGTTAATTTGAAGATTGGGTCGAAGAATGAAAACTTCATTTTGCTTTCCTGCGTTTTGTTAAATGAATTGCTCCACCAGAAATGATTGGAGTTATAATAATTAAAGATGAAAGGAACGGTGTGATAAGTGTTTGTATAATCAAGGGATATTTTCCGGCCTTCATTAAACTGATAGGACAGGGAGCCGTATATCAGGTCGTCGCCCTGATGAGTTCCCGACAGAACATATTGCTTTCCGATCCTGCATCCAAATCCTTTTGAAGTATCGCTTTGTAAAACAGTGCCTAACTCGAACCGGACGATCCGATCGGTGAAGCTGGAATCAAGCGCAAGGGAAGAGTCTTTGTTGAATTGTTTGAGAACTAATTTTTTCTGATCGGCCCCAATATTTACTTTGATCTTTTTAAATAAGATGGATTGCAGCGCCAGGCTATGGATGATCTCTTTGTAATGCGTGGAATCAAGCGTAGATGCTGTATCGAAATAAACATGCTCGTAATAACCCGCTGAAGGATTCTTATCGTCATACACGAACCAATTCTCCTTTATGCCGAAAGAGTAGGAGAGGGAGGTATTAGGAAATATTTTTGAGTGTGTGGTTGTGTCTTTGCGCGAAGTATCTCTTTTCCCGAAGTTAAGGTAATGCGTCATGTGCGCTTCCCTGTTTCCTCTTCTTGTTCTTGCTTCGATAAGGCTGACGGGCAGGAGTTTTTTATTTACAAGAAGATTATTTTCAAAATCGGTTTCATTAAGTACGCCGCCGTTCTCATCCGTTTTGATGGAACTGGCAATTCCATTTGCCAGGACCGAGTAGCGTTTATTCTTTGATGTGTAATTGGAGGAAAGAGAAATGTTATTATCCGTACAGGTTTGGCGTTGATAAAACCCGTCGCTTCTCAACCGGAGCATGGCCAGTGTGATGTTCCATTGTTTGGTTATGTTCTGCGTATGCAGCAGCTTTGCGAACTGTTCCTTCTTCTGGCCAAACAACACAAAGATCTCAGTATAGGGAGTTCGGGTTTTGAAATATTTTATTTCGTTCCTGTTGAAGCCGAACAGTTCCAGTTCGTTCAGTCCGCTCCTGAAACCTATTTCGAAAGATGGGGAAAAGATGGATGTTCGGTCAGACAGACCTAGTCCGAATGAGAAGTTGCCGGGGAAATATTTTTGAACTTCATTTAAAGAAGTATCGATGGATCTGTAATGCGTATGTGACGGGAAAAATTCTTTCTCTGTAAAGGACTCCACTGCTGCTGCTCTTGAATGCGGCTTCAACGAATCTTTTTTCTGGGCAAAAAGGATTACCGGAATAAAAAGAGAAACAAATATGAAGAGATTAGATTTCAAAATAGATATTTTGACAAAAGTAGTAAAACAAAAAACCCCGAATGATTTCTCAGACGGGGCTTTTTGAAAGATTGGCAACGACCTACTCTCCCAGCAATTAAGCTAGTACCATCGGCCCTGTGGGGCTTAACTTCTCTGTTCGGAATGGGAAGAGGTGATCACCCACGGTAAAGTCGCCATAAGTCTTGCCTGCTGCTTCAGAAGAAGATCTTCTGAAAACAATCCAGGTTGTGAATACCTATGACAAATTGAAAAGAAAACATAAGAAAACAAAAATCTTTAATGAACCTGAAAGTTCACGGGAGAATTAGTATTACTCGGCTGAACGTATTGCTACGCTTACACCTGTAACCTATCAACGTGGTAATCTGCCACGTCCCTTAAGGGAAATCTCATCTTGGGGCGAGCTTCGCGCTTATATGCTTTCAGCGCTTATCTCAACCAGACGTAGCTACCCAGCGGTGCAGTTGGCACTACAACTGGTACACTAGCGGTCTGTCCGACTCGGTCCTCTCGTACTAGAGTCAGACCCCCTCAAATCTCCAACGCCCGCAACAGATAGGGACCGAACTGTCTCACGACGTTCTGAACCCAGCTCGCGTGCCACTTTAATAGGCGAACAGCCTAACCCTTGGGACCTTCTCCAGCCCCAGGATGTGACGAGCCGACATCGAGGTGCCAAACCCCCCCGTCGATATGAGCTCTTGGGAGGGATCAGCCTGTTATCCCCGGCGTACCTTTTATCCTATGAGCGATGGCCCTTCCATGCGGAACCACCGGATCACTATGCCCGACTTTCGTCTCTGCTCGGCTTGTGGGCCTCACAGTTAAGCACCCTTGTGCCATTACACTCTGCGCACGGTTACCAAGCGTGCTGAGGGTACCTTTGGGAGCCTCCGATACTCTTTTGGAGGCGACCACCCCAGTCAAACTACCCACCATGCACTGTCCTCCTGTTGTGCAGGAGTTAGATCTCAAATAAACGAAGGGTGGTATTTCACTGGTGACTCAGCCCCAACCAGAATCAGGGCATCAAAGTCTCCCACCTATGCTACGCATCATTTATCCGAAATCAATACAAAGTTGCAGTAAAGGTGCACGGGGTCTTTCCGTCCCGTTGCGGGTACTCGGCATCTTCACCGAGACTACAATTTCACCGAGCGCTTGGTTGAGACAGTTTCCAGATCGTTATACCATTCGTGCAGGTCGGAACTTACCCGACAAGGAATTTCGCTACCTTAGGACCGTTATAGTTACGGCCGCCGTTTACCGGGGCTTCGGTTCAAAGCTTTGGATTACTCCTGACTTCTCTCCTTAACCTTCCGGCACCGGGCAGGTGTCAGGCCCTATACATCATCTTTCGATCGATTTAGCAGAGCCCTGTGTTTTTGATAAACAGTCGCCTGGAACATTTCATTGAACCCCTGAGTATTAATTCAGGGGACACTTTCTTCCGAAGTTACAGTGTTAATTTGCCTAGTTCCTTAACCAAGGGTCACTCGAGCGTCTTAGAATATTCTTCTTGTCTACCTGTGTCGGTTTGCGGTACGGGTAGCGTATACCTGAAGCATAGGAGATTTTCTTGGGAGCCTGATTAGAGTCATTATCAGATTGGCCGAAGCCTCTCTGTACTATCACCTTCGACATCTCTGGCGGATTTGCCAACCAAAGATATATCTACGGGCTTTAACCCCGAATTCCGTTTCGGGGCAGACCTTTCACTTCTCCGTCCCTCCATAGCAGTATACGTTAGTGCTGGAATATTAACCAGCTGGCCATCGGCTTCCCCGTTTGGGTACACCTTAGGTCCCGACTAACCCTGATCTGATTAGCATTGATCAGGAAACCTTAGACTATTGACGAATTTGTTTTTCACAAATTTTATCGTTACTTATGCCTACATTTGCTTTTCCAGATGCTCCAGCAGCCTTTACAGACCACCTTCGCAGCAATTGGAATGCTCTCCTACCACTCTATAAATTAATATAGAATCCATAGCTTCGGTAGTATGCTTGATGCCCGTTTATTGTCTGCGCCCAATGGCTCGACCAGTGAGCTGTTACGCACTCTTTGAATGAATGGCTGCTTCCAAGCCAACATCCTGGCTGTCAGTGCCATTGGACTTCATTAAATCAACTTAGCATACATTTGGGGACCTTAGCTGATGGTCTGGGTTGTTTCCCTCTCGCCCGTGGACCTTAGCACCCGCGGGCTCACTCCCGGTAAACATGCCATAGTATTCGGAGTTCGTCAAGATTCGGTAACCGGTAAAGGTCCCTGGTCTTATCGGTAGCTCTACCTCTATGACACTATACACGAGGCTGTTCCTCAAAACATTTCGGAGAGTACGAGCTATTTCCCAGTTTGATTAGCCTTTCACCCCTATCCACAGTTCATCCGGAGACTTTTCAACGTCTATCAGTTCGGACCTCCAGACCGTGTTACCGGTCCTTCATCCTGACCATGGATAGATCACAAGGTTTCGCGTCTACCCCCTCTGACTATTCGCCCTGTTAAGACTTGCTTTCGCTGCGGTTGCGGACCTTGGGTCCTTAACCTTGCCAGGGAGGAGTAACTCGTAGGCTCATTATGCAAAAGGCACATAGTCACTCGTTGCCCAGTATTGCTACTGAGCTTGAGCTCCTATCGCTTGTAGGCGTATGGTTTCAGGTCTATTTCACTCCGCTGTTCGCGGTTCTTTTCACCTTTCCCTCACGGTACTGGTACACTATCGGTCTCTTGTAAGTATTTAGCCTTGCCAGATGGTCCTGGCAGATTCAAACAGAATTTCACGTGTTCCGTTTTACTCAGGATACTGCTAGGTAGCAGATCGGATTTGTGTACGGGGCTATCACCCTCTATAGCTTTATCTTTCCAGATAAATTCCACTTCCTATCTACATTCCACGATGCAGTCCTACAACCCTCTACCGGCCTTAACCGATAGAGTTTGGGCTGTTCCCCGTTCGCTCGCCACTACTGAGGGAATCTCTGATTTGATTTATATTCCTCCGGGTACTTAGATGTTTCAGTTCTCCGGGTGTTCTTCTTTCGATGATCCGTCTTCAACGGACCGGGTTTCCCCATTCGGAAATCTACGGATTGCAGGTTATTCGGCACCTCCCCGTAGCTTATCGCAGCCTATCACGTCCTTCTTAGTCTTCAAGAGCCAAGGCATCCTCCATACGCCCTTATTTACTTTCTAGGTCAAAATTGTAGTTTTAATAAATTAAAAAACAATTGATTTGAGATTTTTATTTTCTCGTATTTTCTATTCAATATGTCAAAGAACGTTTCCGCCTAAGGCGGATTGTTTGAACACCGGAGTCGAACCGATTCCTTTTCCTGACAATGATCTGTCAGGATCTGCTCCCGTGAGCTCATTCAGCAATATTTCAAAAAGAACATTTATTAACCAATCTTTCTTACCAAGTGGAGGCGAACGGGGTCGAACCGATGACCTCCTGAATGCAAATCAGGCGCTCTAGCCAACTGAGCTACGCCCCCAGGTATTTTCTTTATAGTAGTCCCGGGCAGAGTTGAACTGCCGACCTCTACATTATCAGTGTAGCGCTCTAACCAACTGAGCTACGAGACTGTTTGTTTGTGACGAGTGTCGAATTTAACGAGTTGATAGTTCGTAAATCGTAAACCGTACATCTCATAGCTTTGGGCAGTGCTACCCTAAAGCTGCACAGTAAGATAAAAAATATTGAAGGTAAAAGAGAAGCAACAAACGGACGGTCAAAATAAGAGTTCATTCTTATTGCCGAAACAAAATACTGCTCCAAAAAGGAGGTATTCCAGCCGCACCTTCCGGTACGGCTACCTTGTTACGACTTAGCCCCAGTCATTGGTTTTACCCTAGGTCTCTATTGCTAGAGAACTTCAGGTACTCCCAACTTCCATGGCTTGACGGGCGGTGTGTACAAGGCCCGGGAACGTATTCACCGGATCGTAGCTGATATCCGATTACTAGCGAATCCAGCTTCATGAAGTCGAATTGCAGACTTCAATCCGAACTGGGACCGGTTTTAGAGATTAGCATCACATTGCTGTGTAGCGACCCACTGTACCGGCCATTGTAGCACGTGTGTAGCCCTGGACGTAAGGGCCGTGCTGACTTGACGTCATCCCCTCCTTCCTCACTGCTTGCGCAGGCAGTTTCAGTAGAGTTCCCAGCATTACCTGTTGGCAACTACCGATAGGGGTTGCGCTCGTTATGGGACTTAACCCGACACCTCACGGCACGAGCTGACGACAGCCATGCAGCACCTAGACAGACGTTCTTGCGAAAAGTCTCCTTTCAGAGACGGTCGTCTGTCTTTCAAGCCCAGGTAAGGTTCCTCGCGTACCATCGAATTAAACCACATGCTCCTCCGCTTGTGCGGGCCCCCGTCAATTCCTTTGAGTTTCAACCTTGCGGTCGTACTCCCCAGGTGGATCACTTAATGCTTTCGCTTAGTCGCTGACTGTGTATCGCCAACAACGAGTGATCATCGTTTACAGTGCGGACTACCAGGGTATCTAATCCTGTTTGATCCCCGCACTTTCGTGTTTCAGTGTCAGTAATGGTTTGGCGAGCTGCCTTCGCGATCGGTGTTCTATGACATATCTACGCATTTCACCGCTACATGTCATATTCCGCCCACCTCAACCACACTCAAGAATAACAGTATCTATGGCAGTTCCCCGATTGAGTCGGGGGCTTTCACCACTGACTTATTATCCCACCTGCACACCCTTTAAACCCAGTGAATCCGGATAACGCTTGCATCCTTCGTATTACCGCGGCTGCTGGCACGAAGTTAGCCGATGCTTATTCCTACTGTACAATCAGTCTCGGTACGAAACCAAGAGTTTTTTCCAGTAGAAAAGAAGTTTACAACGCGTAGCGCCTTCATCCTTCACGCGGCATGGCTGGATCAGAGTTGCCTCCATTGTCCAATATTCCTTACTGCTGCCTCCCGTAGGAGTCGGGTCCGTGTCTCAGTACCCGTGTGGGGGATCATCCTCTCAGACCCCCTACTGATCGTTGCCTTGGTGAGCCGTTACCTCACCAACTAGCTAATCAGACGCATGCTTATCCATAACCACCGGAGTTTTACCAGAAAAGTGATGCCACTTCGCTGGGTTATGGGGTATTAATCTTCCTTTCGGAAGGCTATCCCCCAGTTATGGGCAAATTACATACGTGTTATGCACCCGTGCGCCACTCGCCAGCACTGTATTGCTACAGCCTGCTGCCGTTCGACTTGCATGTATTAGGCCTGCCGCTAGCGTTCATCCTGAGCCAGGATCAAACTCTCCGTAGTAAGTTTAATCTTTAGTGCCTCTTCCCCTAATCCCGATTTTCATCGGGAGGATGTCTTATTGCTAAGACAACCCTAGGACTAAAGGAGGGCTGCTATTATAAATTTGAGTTTTTGTTTCTTCCACTTATTGACTTGAACTGTAAAGTTCATGACTTAAGGGCCGTTTGCTGCTTCAATTTAGCCTTCAATATTTTCAAAGAACGTGAATCCCGCACATTTGCGGGACAATATTTTTATTGATTTTCCCTATGGAAACTGAAAAATCGAATAATCATTTTTTAAAGAACTTCCTTTCAAAAGGGACGCAAAGATAATAATGTTTTGATTCCGCAAACTTTTTTTGAAAATATTTTTAATGACTATTATGTGCGTAATATCAACATATGACAAACTAACTCAATTTAACTTCAGAATGAATAATAATGTACGGTTGGACTTTGCCCGTTAGCTTATTAAAACGTAACGAATAGAGGGTGAATCTTACTTTATCGTTTCGAATTCGCCTGCCTGCCTGTTCTTGCGCACATTGTTCCAATTGAAACACCTTCCGTTCATGACAATATAAACACCGGAAGGCAGCGTTTGCGCGAAAGCCAATGCACTGCCAAGGTTGAAAAGCCCATCAGAGCTTCCGAATGCATACGGGATCATAGCGCCTGTGAGGATGACGGTCTTTTTATGCACTTTTTTTGAAAGCGCTTTTGCTGTTTCAACCATTGTATCGGTGCCATGCGTAATGATTATTTTGTCTTCTTTGGAGATCATGCAGTTTTGTGCCATTGTATCTCTTTTTTGGGCAGTCATCTCCAAACTATCGATCATCATTAAAGTACTGATGTCCACTTTTACACGCGAGCGGCCCAGGCGAAGCATTTCTTTCAGATGCGTTTGTTTGAAAGACAAAGTGCCATTTAACTCGTTGTATTCTTTATCGAAGGTGCCGCCTGTGACAAATATTTTAATAGGCATAGATTTAATTTTTATTTTGCTTCCTATTCGTTATAAACATTTATTGAAACGGGCAAAAATATAAATATCATCAAAGAGACGATAAGAAACCCATCTGTATATTGTTGGCAGAGGCGAGTCAGCAGCTTATTTTATGAAGAAATTATTCTTTTACGATCTTCCCGGTGCAAATGGTTCCTGTCAAAGATTTTATAACATAGAAGTATATTCCTCCGCGGGCTTCGCTAAAGTTGACAGTGAGGGTCGATAACCCAAGATGACTGCTTGCGCTGTTAGCCAATGGTTGTTCGCTGGCATCCCTGGCATACACTTTTTCTCCATAAACATTATATATTTCAATGCTGTTCATTTTCAAATTTTCAAATGGACTAAGTTGCACATTGAAAATTCCGCTCGTTGGATTTGGATAAACACGTACTTCAGGATTATTGTAAGTCAGTTCATTCACTCCGACCCCTGTAATGTTTACGTTTTGAATTATCGTGTCGGATCCGCAGGAATCGGTGACAATCAGCGCGACGGAATACGAACCATTGGCTGTATAGGTATGCGCCGGGTTGAAGGCCGTGCTTGTGGTGTTATCTCCGAAATTCCAAAAGCAGGTTCCGTTATTGCTGGTGCTGGTATTGTGAAAGACAACAGTTCCGGGATGTGGTGGTGCGATCGTAAATGAATACGATGCGGAAGCGTGCGGAGTAAGGGAAATTATAGCGAATGAAGAATACGCGGACATGCAATCTCCGCTTTTAACTTCAGCTCTGTACATTGTTGTTTGTGTGATCCCGGCAAATATTTGTATGTTGCTTGTGTTTGAAATTTCGTTCCATGTATTTCCGCTGTCAACAGAAGATTCCCAGTTGAGAATGCTTCCGGTGAAACCGGTAAGCAGCAGCGTTCCCGCAGTGGTGCTGTCACAAATAAATTTGCTGCTTAGCAAGGTACCGCCATCACTGAGTGGGCTAACCACAATAGTGGCGAAGTCGGAATTAGCGGCTGGACAGGCCCCGCTTTCAACAATAGCTCTGTATTGTATCGTAGAGGAAAGATTGATATAGTTCTGGATACAAGAAGTGTTTGCTATACTGCTCCAGGTTACCCCATTATTTATGGAGTGTTCCCAATTGTGAATACTCCCTGTGTATCCGGTTAAAGCAAGCAAACCACTGTTTGATCCGGTGCATACAGTATCGCTGCCGATAATTGTTCCGCCAACAGAAGGTGGAGAAACATGAATGGCCGATAGGGACGAATAAGCTGTGGCACAATCTCCGTATTGAACATTGACTCTGTATATTGTCGTAACGGAGAGGTTTTGAAAATTTTGTACGCCGGAAGTATTGCTTACCGTGTTCCATACGCTCCCGCCATCTGTTGAATATTCCCATTTTATAATAGTTCCATTCTCTCCATAAAGATGTATGGATCCGCTGTTTGCTCCTCCGCATGCTGAATACGATACGGGTGAAAGCGTTCCGCCATCTGATAAAGGAAGTACAGCAATTGTTGCAGAAGAGGAATTCGCTGAAGGGCATGTTCCGTTTTGGACTATTGCCCTGTACTGGGTGCTGGCAGAAATATTAGAATAATTTTGAATGGGTGATGTGTTTGAAATAGTTGACCAGCTTATTCCGCCGTCGGTGGAATGCTGCCATAGGATAATATCTCCGGAATAACCATTCAGCAGCAGGGTCCCGCTGTTTGAATCACTGCAAACGGTGTCGGACCCGGAAACCATTCCACCTGCAGAAGGAGAAGTTGTTGTAATGACAGCAGTGGTTGATTTTTTTGCCGTACAGTTCCCGCTTTGCACTGTTGCCTTGTAAAAAGTTGTAGAGGTCAGATTAAAATAATTCAATGTATCACTGGTGTTTGCAACCGCATTCCAGCTGGATCCGTTATCGGTTGATTTTTCCCAGTTAAGAATCGTTCCAATGTGATTTTTTAATTGCAGCACCCCGTTATTGATGCCGCTGCAAACGGCGGCGTCAGCAGAAACGATGCCTCCTTCTGTTGCGGGAACAACCGTTATGGCTTCTTCTGTAGAATTCATAATTGGGCACGAACCGTTCTGAACTACAGCTCTGTAAATGGTGGTTGTACTGATGTTTGAAAAGTTATAAAGACTAGTTGTGTTGCTGATGTTTGACCAGTTGATTCCTTCATCATCAGAATATTGCCACCGGATAATATTTCCGTTGTATCCGCTTAATGAAAGGGTCCCGCTGTTTGAATCACTGCAAACGGTATCGGATCCGGAAACGGATCCGCCTGCAGAAGGAGCAGTAGTTGTAATCACAGCAGTGGTTGATTTTTTTGCCGGACAGTCGCTGTTCTTCACATTTGTTCTGAACAAAGTTTTAGAAGTCAGATTAAAATAACTCAATGTATCGCCTGTGTTTGCAACAACATCCCAGCTGGATCCGTTGTTAGTCGATTTTTCCCAGCTCTGAATAGTCCCGATTTGATTGGTTAATTGCAATACCCCGTTATTGATGCCGCTGCAAACCGTGGCGTCGGATGAAACGATTCCTCCTTCCGACATGGGTGTGATCGTTATTCCGGCTTCTGCTGAATTTATAATCGGGCAGGTGCTGTTTTGAACTACGGCTCTGTAATTCGTATTCGCAGAAAGGTTAGCGTAATACAGGTAAGGAGTTGTATTTGCAATAGCGGACCAGGAGATACCTTCATTTGTTGAATATTGCCATCTCAGAATATTCCCGGTGTATCCGGACAGCAGCAGGGTTCCGCTGTTGGTACTGCTGCAAACCGTATCGCTTCCTGAAATTGATCCACCAACGGATGCAGCAGCAACGGTGATTGTAACAGCGGATGAATACGCAGAATCGCATAGGCCGCTTTTTACCAATACCCGGTAAGACGTACTTGAAGAGAGATTGTTGTAAGTAAAATTCGTTGAGTTGTTAGCAATAGGAACCCATGTGTTTCCGCCATTTGAGGAGGATTCCCAGCGAATAATATTCCCTGTATAATCACTCAGGATCAGCGTTCCATTATTATTTCCATTACAAACAGTTGCACCGGTAGAAATAATTCCTCCTATTGATGCAGGATCAACCGTGATCGCAGCGGGGGATGAATTTTCAATAAGGCAATTCCCGCTTTGCACTACTGCCCTGTATTTTGTCGTTTGTTCAATGTTTGAAAAATTATAAATGCCTGACGTGTTGCTGATGTTTGTCCAGCTGGCCCCGTTATCATCCGAATATTGCCAGCGGATGACATTTCCGGTATTCCCGCTGAGAAGCAAAGCGCCACTGTTTGAATTGGAACAAACCGTGTCTGATCCTGAAACAATTCCTCCAACTGAAAGCGGATGGACGGTAATGGTCGCTGCAGTTGCATTTGCAGCAGGGCAGGTTCCGTTCGTGACCGATGCCCTGTACATGGTGGTTGCCGTTAAATCGGAATAGCTGAGCGTTGTAGTGGTGCTGGAGATCGGTGTCCAGGTATTTCCTCCATCCGCTGAAGATTCCCAGGCGTTCACATTGGTAAATGTTCCGCTGAGCGATAATGAGCCGGAGTTGGATCCGGAGCAGACGGAAGTACTGGAAGCGATCATTCCTGAAGAAGCCGCATCAACGGTGATTACAGCAGGCGTTGAATAGGCAGAAATATTCGGAGGAGAAGGAGATAACAATACTTCACACCTGTACCAGGTAGTTTGTGTGAGGTTGGAATAAACCAGGCTCACTGTCGTATTCGAGATGTTCGACCAGGAGGCCCCGTTGTTTACAGAAGATTGCCATCGTACGATATTTCCGGTGTGACCGCTTAATGTCAGAAGCCCACTGTTAGTTCCGGAACAAACAGTGGTGGCTGAAGGATTCACTGCGCCGCCAATTGATTGAGCGGGCAAGGATCCGAACGAGAAAGCTCCGGCAAGGAGAATAAAAATAATTTTAATCATGGCGAATGATTTTAATAAAAACAAAGTTAAATGAATTCGGAATAAAATCCACTTATAAAATATAACTCAAAGGGACTATGAAAAAGAGAGGAAAGACAATAAAAAAATTGAAGCCTACTGGATAAAAAGTTTTCCGGAAAAGGAAAAAGAATTTCCGGACGATATTTTGTAAAAATAAGTCCCCTCTTTAAGTAAGCCTCTCCGGAGGGTAAATTGATTTCCGGTAAAATGGGAGATCATCTGTTGTTTTCCGAACACATCAAAAACTTCGAACGTATAAGTTGAAGCACCGGGTAAGTTGGGAGGAAGTGTGATCGTTGTAGCTTCACGGAAGGGGTTCGGATAAATCCAGGGCTGAAGCAAGTCCGTATCCGTATCCCAGGTGCCAACGGCATAAGAACAGGGATCGCCGACCAGCGGTGTGACGGTGTTGACAATGGTGGCCGGATTTCCTTCTACTCCGCCGGCAATAAATGCAAAGCCTCTTCTTTGCTGTAAAAACGGTACGAAAACTTCCGGAGAAACATTGTTCTCAAAGCAGGAATCTTTGCCGAGAGAATCGGTCTTAATGACATAGATATCCCAGTAATTATTCGCTGCAAAATTTTCTGTTGCTCCTATGATCATGTTACCATCATTGGCTGTTTTCCTGAACTGCCATGCGTCGTCCTGCATGGAACTTCCGAATGTACGGGCCCATTCAAGCTCACCTGTTGAATCAGTACGGAACAGTAAAACATCTTCGGATCCGTTTCCGTAATACCCCGTATTCCCCAGGATGACATATCCTTTATCTGAAGATTGCCGGAGATCATAACCTATTTCTGAACCCGGATAGCTGCCATATAACTTTGCCCATTGCATTTGCCCGGCAGAATCGGTCTTTAATAAAACGGCGTTATGCGCTCCCAGTGTAAGCGTATCTTTATGCATATCGCCGGTTACCGCAAACCCACTGTCCGCTGTTTCAATAACCGACCATCCGGCATCTTCCGTTACTTTGCCGTAGATGCTGGTCCACAAGGTATCGCCATTTGCATCGGTTCGAACCAGCCATATGTCGGAACTGCCGAAAGAATTGCTTCCTACCTGCCCGGTAAGGATCAGTCCTCCATCTCTGGTTTTATTCATTCCATAAAAAATATCCGAGTTCGGCCCGTCGAACACTTTTGTCCATACAAGATTTCCACCGGAATCATTTTTAATAAGGTATCCGTTAGGGGAAGGGCCGTCAAAGCTGTCGGTCTGCCCGCAGGTATAAAAACTTCCATCGCTCGCTTCAACAACAGACCAGCCGATGTCTGTTCCGGCGCCGCCGATCGTTTTTGACCATAATAGATTTCCGTTTGAATCGGTGCGTACAAGATATACATCGGTGCCGCCTGCTCCGAAAGAATTGGTGCTGCCGGTAAGAATGAATCCGCCGTCAGCGCACGAAGCAACAAAATACGGATAGTCGTCTCCGGTTCCCCCGTATGTTTTTGCCCATAGCAGCCCGCCGGACGTATTGATCTTCATTAACAGGCAATCATTGTAGCCGGCCCCCATTCCGGTAGCCATGGCACTGATAATGTAATTCCCATCTTTGGTGGGTTGGATGCACGTGCCTGTTTGAGCTGCACTGTTGCCATAGGTTCGTTGAAAGGTCTGGCCATGCAGCGGGAAGAGAAAAATTCTTCCGGTCATCAAAAAAATAAAAAGCAAAACAGCAGGGATCCGTAAAACGGACAAACAAGGAAAATTGCTTTTCATTAAAGTGTTCTTATTTTATTAAAGGTATTAATTAAAATCGGAAGCTTTTCCAAATATTAATTTTAAACATTTCTTTTTAATTGAAAGCGGTTTTATTTTTTATATTTACACATGCCTACCCGAGTTCGATCTGCCATTTCTCTTTTTTTTCTTTTTTCTTTTATCTTTTTGTCGGCGGCTAAAGTGATTCATGCTTCGCATCACGAGCAGCAGATCGCCTGCAATGCGAAAGCGACCCATCATTTTCATGACCATCGCGAAGAATGTCATTTCTGTGATATCGGCATGCCGGTTATTCCCGGGCCTTCCAAGTCGGTGGCAAGCATGGTTATTCATCATTTTGCAGATTATATTTTCCCGACAGTAGTTTCAAATTTTATTTCTTCTTATTTCTTCTCTTCTGCCCAGTTAAGGGCGCCGCCTGTTTGTCTGTCAGCTGAAGGACTCCTTCGGAGCTGATTTAATCAGCCTGCAAACAAATCATCAACTTTTTTCTTTTATATTTTTCATTATGGTAAAATCTATTTCTGTAATTATATTTCTATTTTTTATTTTTTCATCCTGCTATTCGCAGTCCGATTCGGCAAAAAAAGCCGATTCACTTTTGCTGTTGCAGATACAGAATGAAATGCAGCAAACTCAAACCCCGCCTCCGCAGCAGCAGGTTGCTGCTTCCGCTAACCCCAATATCAGCGTTATTGGAGATTTCCGAGGACTGTACCGGAGTTACGGCACGCATAATTATGATGCCGTTATGAAGGAAACAGAGTTTTCTTTTCAGTCGGTTGTGGATCCGTATGCACGGGCAGACTTCTTTTATTCGGTGGGAGAAGATGTAACTACCGGAGAATTTTCCGGTGAGATAGAAGAAGCCTATCTTACAACCCTGTCTCTTCCTGCACATCTTCAATTGAAAGCAGGAAGGTTTAAACAGCAAATGGGCAGAGTTAACCCTGTGCACGGACACGCGCTTCCTTTTGTGGATATGCCGGATGCGTACGTAAATTTTTTCGGCGAGGAAGGATTGAAAGGCGATGGTGCATCGTTGAGCTGGCTTTTGCCGAATCATGTTTTTTTCCAGGAACTGACAGTGGAAGCGACCAATGCAGGTGAAAGCCCGGTTTTTGAAAGAAGTAAAAAAAATAATTTCCTGTACCTTGCTCACTTCAAGAATTTCTGGGATTTATCTGCAAATGCAACGCTTGAACTTGGCCTGACAGGCATCCAGGGTGAAAATCTTGCCAGGAAAATTACCAATATCGGCGCAGTTGACCTGACTTACAAATGGAAACCGGTTCGGTACAACACGTATAAATCCGTGACTTTTCAGAATGAATTATATTATTCCAACTCAATGCTTGACAGCAGTACGGTCAACGCAATCGGATTTTATTCGTTGCTGAATGTGCAGGTAGCCCAGCGCTGGTTTCTGGCAGGACGATTTGATTATTCCAACAGTCCTTACTCGGCACAGTTTGTGCAGGAATCGGGCTCTCTGACCCTCGGATGGTATGCCACGGAGTTTCAGAAAATAGAAGTGGAAGGAAAATATACAACAATGAACGAATCCCTTCCTGAAAACAAAAATGAAAAAAATTTCTTCATGGGCTATCTGCGATGGATCTTTGTCATCGGTTCGCACGGAGCCCATCAATATTGAAATAAGAGAAAAAAGTTTTTTAATTCACAAGTTAAAAGAAAATACTATGAAAACAAAAAAAATAATCCTGCTCGGCATTTTCATTGGAATAGTTAATTTCTCTAAAGCAGGAATCATTCGCGTGGTGACAACCACGCAGGACACCAAAAGCATAACGGAATTTATCGGGGGAAATAAGGTAGATGTTTTCGGCATCGCCACAGGATATCAGAATCCCCATTTTGTTGATCCCAAACCAAGTTATATCATAAAACTTTCAAATGCTGATTTGTTTGTTACCCTTGGGCTCGACCTGGAAGCCGGATGGTCGCCATCGCTTCTCGCGAGTTCAAAGAATAAAAAAATTCAGAAAGGAAGCGATGGATATGTGGATGCTTCTGTTGGAATTAAACTTATGCAGGTTCCTTCTGCCATTAACAGGGCAGAGGGAGATATTCACATTTTCGGTAATCCGCATTACTGGCTGGATCCGGATAACGGAAAACAGATAGCAAAAAACATTTGCAGCGGATTAATCAGGATATCGCCGGAAAACAAATCATTTTTTGAAGCGAACCTTAAATCGTTTGATGACAAGATCGATTTAAAAATGAAAGAGTGGCTGGTAAAAATGGCGCCTTATAAAGGAACACAGGTAATTGCCTACCATAATGAATGGTGTTATTTTGAAACTCATTTTGGATTGAAGATCATTGATTTTCTTGAACCTAAACCCGGGATCCCTCCCAGTCCTTCCCAGCTGGTGAAAGTGATCGGCGAAGTGAATACAAATAAGATCAAGGTCATCATCTCCTCTCCTTATTTTACAACTTCCTCTGCTGAAATGGTAGGAAAACAAACGGGTGCGAAACCGGTCATTCTGGCAACATCGGTTGGCGCATTCGACAGCGTTAAAACCTATTTTGATTTGTTTGATTACAACATTACAAAACTCACAGAAGCATTAAAATGATTTGTAACGATTCCGTGCCTCCTACTAATTACGAATGAATACAAAGAACCAACTTTACTACTAATTACGATTAGAAACGAATTACGAATGAATACAAAAGACCAAAGCTGCATTTTATTCGTAATTCGCCCATTCGTTATTCGTAGGGTAAATCGTCTTAATAATTTAATAAAACTATTTTATGTTTGAAATGTTTCAACTTGATTTTATGGTGCAGGCGTTCGTCGTCTCCCTCATCATCGGACTTCTTCTTTCTTATCTCGGCGTGCATGTGGTCGGGCGCGGGATCGTGTTTGTGGATCTTGCGCTGGGACAGATCTCGTCACTGGGCGTTGCGTTTTCCGATTATATCGGACATGGAAAAACGGCGATACCTATCGTTTTCACGCTGGTGGGAGCTTTTCTCATGTCGCTGATCCGGATAAAGGACAACCGGTTAAAACTGGAAGCCATCATCGGAATTATTTATGCCATCGCATCGGCAGTGACCGTTCTGCTTATTTCAAAAACCCCGCACGGCGATTCGGACATACAGGAAGTATTATTCGGAAATATTCTCGCCGTGAGCTGGGAGCAGATCATCACGCTGGGCAGTGTTTTCGGCGGGATTGCGTTGATGCACCTGGTTTTTTATAAAAAGTTTTTCGGACTGACCAAAGCATTTGAAGAAGGAGTGGCGGATAAAATAAAATGGTTCAGCCTCTGGAATTTTCTTTTTTATACCTCCATTGGCCTTGCCATTGTTTTTGCCGTGCGGATCAGCGGCGTGATACCGGTTTTCTCGTACCTGGTGATACCTTCGGTGAGCGCCATTTTATTATTGCGGAAAAATGTTTCTGTGATCCTGACTGCATCGGTCATCAGTATCCTGGGCGGGTATTTCGGATTGTATATTTCGTTTACCTATGATTTTCCTGCGGGGTCATCCATTGTAGCCATGTTGGGTGCGGTGTTTCTAATAGCCTCATTAATAACGATTGCAGGCAAGCTGATAAATAAGAAGGAAATAAAAAACTGACGGTACCGGCGATAAATTGCAGTTATCCTTTTTTCAGTTTGAATTGTTTTGAAACAGAGGCGCTGACTGCGTATTTATTTCCGAATTGGGTGCCGTTGTATTTTTGGTAGACGGGCAAATCTGCATATACACCAGTTTCCCATTCATTTTTAAAGGAGCACGTAAAACCGGGCATTGCAATGAGTTTGAAATACCCGGAAGAAGCAATTTCCTGATTAACGACTGCATCGAAATCGTGTTTCCTGTTTTCGTTTTTAACCATTAGGAAAAAGGAAAAGTGTTTGTAAATTTTTATGCTGGTTGCCATTGAACTGGTAACCGATAATCCGTACTGGTAATTTTCAGGGTTCAACGAATTCCATTCTGCTTTTGAACTGACCAGCAGTGGGATTTTTTTAGCGAGCACTATTTTTATGTCCAGCCCGCCGATGGCTGAATACGCCCCTGTTCCGGACTGCACATCCCTGGGAAGTTTTACTTTTTCTTTAGTGTATTCCTGGTAAGAGCCGGTGGGTAGTTTTCCTCCTCCTGAAACGGTAAGAGAAAGAACGGAATCGCGGGAATTAAACAGATTGTATTTAAACAGGAGGGAAAGATCCGCAAGGCCATGGCCAACCAGTTGATGAACCGGTATCGGAAGATCCGGATAGTAGTTTTGTGTTTTGTTGATGTAATAACCGAGGTCGGCCTGCGCGGTAAATTTTTTTGTGAACCCATACGATAGATTCAGCCCTGAGTAATCAAAGTATCCGTTTATCAGATATTTGAAATCAACAATTGAATCGCCCTTGTAAAAAGCATCGGAGTAGCTGTGTTTATAGAAAGCAACGGCCTGAAGATGGTTTTTTTCAAGCACTCCGAAATTACTGGAACCCGACATAGAGCACCCGCTTGAGCAGCATTGGGCAAAGGACACATTTATCCCGCCTGCCACTACCAGCAAAAAAACAAATAGGAAGCCCGTATAGGTATTGTTGAAACGTATCACAAAATTATTAGGGCACTACAACTACTATATTCACTTCTTTAGTAATTGAATTTTTACTATCGCTGACCTTGCACATAATTTTGTTTGTCCCTACACAGCAGGGAGCGGATCCATAAGAAATGGAGGCGCCTGCACCAAATAAGTCGCCATGGGTAGTTGACCACTGATAATTTAAATTATCTCCTTTGGCAGCGGCAGTTACAGTGGTAAACGAACCGGTAGTAATGGTATCGGGTTTCAGCGTAAGCGATGTAAACTCCAGCGGAGTGGTTGGGTCAGGCACAGCAGTTTCTTTCTTTTTGCAAGAACATGTAAAAAGAATCCCTGCTGTGATCATTGCTGCAAATAATTTTGTTTTCATGAATAATGATTTTCAGACCAAAGGTAAAATTTTTCGAGGGGAAAACAAATTTTATTGCTTTTTAATTTTAACAAGAAATAGATCCAGGTCATTTAGTGTTGTTCCGGTTCGGGTGCTGCCTGCAATTACATAGGCATCTTCGGTTTCTGCAAGGGAATACGCCTCGTCATAATGGCCGGTGTCAATCGTCTTCATCCATTGTGCAATTCCAAAAGCATCTGTTTTAATAAGAAACATATCCGTGGTGCCGTTCCCGTAACTTTTTGAGGTGCCGGCAAAAAGAAAGCCTCCGTCACGAGTTTGGATTACATCATTTCCCTTGTCATAATCCATGCCTCCAAAATTCTTCTGCCAGGAGATAACACCTCCGGGACTTATTTTAATTGCAAACAAGTCTCCATTGGCGTCCCCGTAACTTGAAGTAAGTCCGCAAAGCACAAGCCCGCCATCATTCGTGAGTTTTATTTTGGAGGCTTTCTCCTGTTCGGATCCGTCTATAACGGTTGACCATAGGGAATCGCCTGCTGAATTAAATTTCGTTACCAGCAAACCTTTATTGCTGGTTCCAAAGTCATTTGTATTTGATAAAGTATAAAAATCACCGTTAAGGCCGGCCGTAATACTCATCGCTTCGTCACCAAAGTTGTATCCTCCAAATAGCTTTGTCCATAACGTGTCGCCCTGATCATTCACTTTGACCAGGTAGTTGTTTCCGATAAACTGAAAATAGCCTCCCCCGGTTGCCCCCGCTAAAACATAACCGGAGTTATCGGATAAAGTGGTTATTGCGTTTGCGCCATCATTGTTGATGGTTCCATACGTCTTTTGCCAGACCGGGCTGCCTGTATTATCGGTTTTTACAAGATATAAATCAAGACCCACCCCGGAAGTAAAGCTTTTTGTAACGCCGGCCGTTAAATAATCACCGTCTTTTGTTTCGACAGTAGAAAATGCGATATCATAATTTGCTCCGCCGAATGTTTTTTGCCATAACACATTTCCGCTTTGGTCTGTTTTAAGGATATAAACATCCTGATTCCCATTTCCATAACTGGATGTAGATCCGGTAATGAGATAATTTTTATCAGGAGTTTCTATAATTGAATAGGCGACTTCATCTCCAGCATCGCCGTAGGTTCTTTGAAATTCAGCCGCAACAGGAGGAAGCGCCCTGTCTTTTTTACAACCGGTGATAAAAAGTGCAAGTATGAAAATCGGAAGACAATTTTTCATATGGCGTAATTTCAGCAAATGTAGAATAATGAAATGGAAATAAAAATATTATTTCCTGTAAGTAATTTCATAATAATCATACCGGCTGTCTGCAAATGATGAAATGGAAAAGTCATCCAGGTAAAAATTGTTTTTTCCGGGGTTCCAGAGATAGATCGTTACTTCGTCGTCAGGATAAGCGGAAGCAGGAAGTTCAAACGTGGTAAAAAGCTCCCGCCAGTTTCCTTTTTTGGTTACGAATTCATGAAGCAGTTTTGCCTGCCAGTCACGCTTGGGGGAGCCGGGCTGGCCGATATCCACAACGACCTGGGCATTGAACGTGTCGGAAGCAAAAATCCATGCACTTATATTCACACAGTTTCTTTCTTCGCGAAAAATATTTTTTACAGGTGTTTTAAGTGTAATGCAGAATTCATTTTTTGAATCAATGAAAAGCGAATGCTTCCCGGATTTGGCATGCGTCGTATCCATTTTGGTTTTATCAAAAGAAAAGTCATTTGCGTTTCTCTCGAAATCAAATGCGCGGTAAAAAACAGTATCCCGTTTGCAGGAATCATTTTTCCCGAATAAAGTGATCTGGGAGTTGAAATGTTTCTCATCGTAAAGGATGCACGGATATTTTCTTTTTATCAGCTCCGGAATTTCATACGGACTTCTGAAGTTGGACCAGCAGTAAAGAAAATAAGGCGTTTTGCACGAATCGATCCGGTCAAGCATTTTCGCTGTGCAATCGGGGCTGTCACCGGCAAAAAAATCATACGAAACAAGCTGCTCGTTCTGTTTAAAATAAAAATCCATGATTTCTTTACTGGACGTATTCAGCACGGTGGTTAGATTTTCTTTTCCGTATTGCTTTTGCAGATCGGTAACCGCCTGGCTGATCTCTTTGAAAACGCCGAAGTATTCCCTTTTGAAAAAACGCTGCTCAATCACTGTACTGTAAAGCAGGACGATCCCGGTTAACATAAAAAGAATATAATTCATCTTTTCATGCCTTTCCTTCAGGAAGGAAAATAAAAATATCGGAAGAAAAGGGAAAGAAAATAAAAGTGTTGAATATTGCAGCACCGGGTTGATCATTACGGAATAATAATATCCTGCGGTAAAAGGGATCATAAACCAGGCAATGCAGACAAAATGAAATTTGGAAATGGAAATATCAATATGATATATTAAAATGGAAAGGAGGAAAACTCCGGCAAGAAATACGATCACCAGGGTCGATTCATTGAACCCGTACTGAACAAATTTCCAGAGGTAATCGCTCTCGGGTTTAGCCAGCCATTCTCCCACTCCTCCCATGCCGAACTGATGA
>JAHEYJ010000030.1:0-2124 GCA_023251675.1 Bacteroidota bacterium | reverse complement strand
GCGATCAATCCGGAAGCCAAATACGGTTTCCAGGTTTGTTTGTTCAGAAAGGCAAATCCGGTTAACGCAACCAGCATGGCAAAGAAGAATGAAAAATAATGCGTGTACATGCAGAGTGCCGTGGCCATCCCGTAACCAACCGCTTTGAGATAATATTTTTTATTGTCTCCGAATAATAAATGGGTCCAGCACCAAACAGCCAGCAAGGAGAAAAACAATCCGAAAGAATAAGGCCGCGCGAGCTGGCTATAGAGGATCGGAAAATCGAGAATGGCAATCGTGAGTGAGGAAAAACAGGCAGTAGCCGGCCCGAACCATTTTCTTGCGATGAAATAAACCAGCGCCACACTTCCAATCCCAGCCAGAACGAATGGGAGCCGAACGGCTAACGCCGATAAACCGAATACGGAAGTCCATAAAAAAAGCAAAACCTGTACAAAAGCCGGATGGGTATCGTTGTTTTGTACGCCTTCGCTTATGAGATCGGAGAAAGAAGAGTAGTGCAGCCTTATAAACGCGCCCAGTTCATCGTGCGAATAGGACCATCCCCAATAGTTCCAGAATCGGAGAACCGATGCAATCAGGATGATCGACAGGAAGACCCTCTTTTCTGATTTGCTGCCGGGCATCAATTAATCTTTTTGAGATGAAATTCCTCGTGCGATTGTTTTCCTTTATCAACGCCTTCCAGTACGGCAATGATGGAATCAGGCGGATGGTAAGTGTAAGCTATTTGTTGAGGGAAATCCCTTTCTTTATTTTCAAACGTCCATGTATTTTTTCCGGAGGAAATAAGTTTATATAAAACCGACCCTTTGACATTGGGCAAAGAAGTTACATAAACGAAATCGCCCTTGAGAATTTTTATGGCGATCTTTTCATGGTACAAAGAGTCTTTATCCGACAGCACAATGCCGTCTCCCGAAATCGTATCGGCATTTGTTTTATTCCATATTTGCTGCAAAAGCATTCCGTCGCGTTCGGCCTGCCATTTTCCGGTCAGAAAAGAAAATTCATCCAGGTTCTTATGTGGCTGGCAGGCAATGAATGGAAGCATTAATGCCGAGCAGAATAAGGTTAAATATTTTTTCATGCAACAAACTTAGTAAAACTAACAACTAAAAATAGGGTTTTGAAAGAGAATCGGTAGCGTCTGTCTTAGAAAACCGGTCATTATAAAAATTTTGTTCCGGGAGATAATAGAGCGCATACCCATCTTCGGCATATTTTTTCATTGTTTCTTTGTCGATATAAAAAACAAGCTTTACATTTTTGTTTTCATCGCGGCTCCAGTTTCTCACTTGCAGTTCGTTGTACCACCATCCGCAGATAAGGATTATTTTTCTCTGTTCTTTGCTCGTTTTCTCAAATACGGTTTCTGTATAGGCCATTTTGTTCAGGCGTTTTGAATAGTCCGCAAAGAGCGGACCGGTGAACGGGTCAATGAAAATTTCCTGGTCCGCCATGCGGAATGTGGCAGCAAATTTGGAGTGAGAAGAACCCCGCAGCGGGTCAGTGAGATTCATGCTCATTAGAAAGGAGGACATTGTCATGAGCACACAGAAAATTCTAAAGGAACGTTCTGAAAGGTAAAATCCAGCCAGCAGGATCACAAAAGGGATCATCGGAATCAGGTATGCTGATTTTTGAGGCAGGCGCAGATAGGATATCAGGTAAAGGACGATTCCGATACCGGCCGCGTAAAAGAAGTTTTTCGGAAACTCGGAGGGTAACATTCCTTTTTTTGTACGGATCCTGTTAATGACAATTTTAATTTTTGCAAAACAGATCGTTAGAAATCCTATAAAACCGAAAACTCCTATTGTGAGTTTGAAAAACACCTTTGGCAGGTTCGGGTATGGAAACTGATCGTTATAAGTGAAAAAGGAAAGTCCGTACGTTCTAAGAACAGGCAAGAATGATACTAAGCCGATGCAGCTAGTAATGCAGATCAGGAGAACTGCTTTTTTGATCCCTTCTTTAGAAAAAGAAAAAAACATCAGGCAGAACGGGATCAGCATTAATCCGGAAGTGATCCGGAATCCGATGGCGATGCCAAGTAAAACGCCACCCCACCCTAACCCTCCCCAAAGGGGAGGGAATACACGAGCAGGTTTCTGGAGA
>JAHEYJ010000029.1 GCA_023251675.1 Bacteroidota bacterium | reverse complement strand
GAGTGATGATCCCTTTTTTTGCATAATGCATTTGGGAAACATTCATTCCTTTTTTTGCTTTCAATGGTTTGCGGATATGTTCGAAGCGTAATGCGTCAAGTGATTTATCATTCATTCGCTGGCGACCGTATTCAGAAGAGGAATCTTTTAATTGTTCCACATCACCGCGTTCAAGGATCCATTTTTCGCGCACCGGAGCTAATCCCTTTTTTACATCAATGGAAATGTTTGGATCGGTATACGGACCGCTGGTGTCGTACACGGCTAAAGAAGCCCCTCCTAAATGAGCTTCGCTCGCAACCTGCGGTTGTCCTTCAGGGAGGACTTTTTTACTTGACGCGCCACTTGATATTTTTATTTCTCTCATCGCGACTTTGATGTCATGAAACTTTCCTTTCACATAAATTTTCTTCGATGCCGGAAATGGAGTGGTAGTGATTGATTTTTCAGAAGGTAATTTTTCTGTTTTCATATTTTATTTTTATTTTTATTGTAGTACGGATAACGAATCTATTCGAATCTACGAATGAATGGCTGTTATTCGCAGATTCGCAGCTTTTCGCTATTCGCACCTATATTTTTATTCCGATCACTAAAATGTCATCGGTTTGTGATGTTTCTTTTTTCCATTCTTCAATGGACTCGTTTAAAATATTTTTTTGATCTTCCATTCTCTTATGCTGCAATTCGCACAGTAATTCTTCGGTCCGCTTCCAGGAGAATTTCTTTCCTTTCGGTCCGCCGAACTGATCGGCAAAACCATCTGAGAAAAGATAAAGCGCATCGCCTTTTCTAAGTTCGGAGGCGTGGTTCGTGAACGGTTTGTCTATATCGATGTACGTTCCGATGGGCATTTTGTCTGCAGGAATCTCGAGCATTTTTCCATTCCGCACAATGAACAAAGGATTGTTCGCCCCGGCAAATTCAAGTCTGCATGTATTCAGATCAATTCTTACCAGGGCAATGTCCATTCCATCCTGGTTGTTTGAGTTTTCATTTTTCTGTTTGAGCGCTTTGATAATTCCTTTTCTTAATTCGTCTAATATCAAACCCGGAGTGTGGATTTGCTTTTCTACCACGATCTCATTCAGCAATGAACTCCCGATCATGCTCATGAACGCGCCGGGAACACCGTGCCCGGTACAATCGGCAGCGGCCAAAAACAAAAAACTGCTTGTACTATGAAACCAATAAAAATCTCCGGAGACAATATCTCTTGGTTTGAACAGGACAAACGATTCGGGCAACTGTTTTTTTATTTCTTCCAGGTCAGGAAGCATCGCCTGCTGAATGCGTTGTGCGTAGTTGATGCTGTCTGTAATGTCCTTATTTTTTTCGGCGATCACATCAAAGGCATTCTTCAGTTCTATATTTTTCAGGTGGTTTATCTCCGCTTCCTTTTGTGCGTTCTCGATCCTGCTGATCAGCTGAATGCTTCTTGCTTTCATAGCCGCAGCTGTGCTGGCCGTTTCCTCGCTCACTTTATGAAAAAGCTGAAAATGTTTAAGGGCATTTTTGTAATCGCCTTTTTTCTCATAGATCTGGGAAAGAGAATAATGTGCCGGAGCTATGGCCATGGGCAAATTGATCTTCTCTGCATTTTCCAGCGCTTCAAGGATCTTGCACTCTCCTTCCTCAATTTTATTCTGACTGAAATATATCTTTCCAAGGTCGAGCATGAAACGGGAAATTCCCATTCGATCGCCCAGCTCGGTGGCGAGTTTAATTCCTTTGAGAGATATTTGTTCTGCTTCTTCAAATCTTCCTGTTTCAAGGCAGAGGGTCATGTATGCATTCATGGCAGCCGCATATCCTCTTTTGTCATTGATCTGATCGCGCATCGTCATACTTTCTTCCAGGTACTTCTTGCTTTTTTCAAAGTCGCGCAAGGCATTATACGCTTGCCCGTGGCCCATGAGTGCAGCCGCTTCTCCTTCTTTATTATTTAATTCACGATTCAGTTCCAGGCTCTGAGAAAAATAGTCAAGCCCGCTTGCAGGGTCTTTGAGATGCACATATAAATATCCCTGCTGGAACCTGCAGCGTGCGATCTCCTGCTTGTTATTTATTTTTTGATAATAGGCAAGTGCTTTTGATATGGTATCCAGGCCTTTGTTGAAATCACTGAGCCGGAAATAAACCAGTGTGAGGTTATAATTGGCAAGAGCGATTCCTTTTTCATTTTTCAGCTCCTCAAAGATCCTGAGCGCTTCTAATAATTTTTCAAGAGCACGCTCGTAATTGGACATCTGTACATTGCAGAATCCTTCATTCGCGAGGGCAGTGGCATTTCCTTCAGGATAATTTATTTCGGAAGAGATATTCTGAGCTTCCTGACATAGTGAAATAGATCTTGACGTATCACTGTTTCGGATATCAAAAGCCAGTTGGTTCATAGCATCAACCTGCTCTTTTTTTTCTTTTAATGAAGCAATAGAAGGGTCAAGCATATAACTATTTTCAGCTATCATTTTATCCGCCCTGCGTGGCTTTTATTATTGTGACCTTGTCGTTTTCGTTCAGTTTAAATTTTTCCCAGTCCGATTTTGAAACAACGGCGTTGTTCACTGCCAGGGCCATTCCCTTCCTGGAAAGTCCGAGCACTTCGATCAGCTGAGAAACGGTTCTCTTCCCATCAAATTCTTTGGCTTCGTTGTTTACAAATACCTTCATGTTCTTAATCTTGAAAACCAGGCAGGCAGGTGAGAAGAAATATTCCGGAAAAGATCCGAAATCAGCTTTTCCCTTCGCAGGCATTACCCTGTTCAGGTTCAAAGGGTTTTTTCTCAGTCCTCATCAAACGGACACCCCCAAGTTTTCTATGCCAAAGATGAAAAAAAATCCGAAGAAATAATGATTTTTCCTTAATAATGTTTTGGAAAAATTAGTTCACTGAAAAGGAAATAGTTATCCGCCTGTTACACACTTGCAGCTGGGAGAGAAAAAGATCTTGGTGTCGGGAAGGAGTTTTCGGATCTTCTCCTGGTCTTCATCATTCAGTATTATTACCCGCATATCGACCCAGCGCAGTTTTTTGAGTTTGCTGAGTTCTTCCGGAAAGATCGCCAGGTCGTTGCTCCAGAGATCAAGCACTTCCAGGTTTTCGCAATTGCCGAGCTCTCTTGGGAGGCCGGTAAGGTTATTTTTGAACGCAATCAGTTTTTTCAGGTTCTTAAGCATGCCGATGGAATCGGGAAGCGATTCGATTTGGTTGGAGGAAACATTCAATACCTGCAGGTTGGTAAGAAGGCCGATGGTTTCAGGTATGGACTTCAGCTTGTTCCGGCTTAGGTCCAGATCCTGCAGGTTTTTGAATTTAAAAATTTCCGGCGGGACCTCTTTTAGCTTTTGTCCTCTTAGATCAAGGCGGTACACTTTATCCGGATCCTGAAGCGCTTTATTCAGATCTTCATAAACGGGCTGAGCGAGCAGTGCGGCGGTATCGAGAAGCTGGGCGAAAAGGCAAGTAGGCAGCAGCAGTGGCAGCAGCAGGAGTACTATTTTATTCAACCACTTCATGCATTCAGAATCTTTAATGTTTTTTCTTTGTCTCCTTCGATCGCTTTCTTCAGCGCTTCCAGGTTTTCGAATTTTTTTTCATCTCTTAGTTTCTGACGGAAAAAGATACGAATATTTTCTCCGTAAATTTCTTTATTAAAATCAAAGATATTCACCTCCACCGTTCGGTTACCCGTATTGACGGTAGGTTTCAATCCAATATTCATCATCCCATTGAATCGTTTCTTTTCATATTCAACGGTTGCTGCGTACACGCCGTCCGCAGGAATTAATTTATGCTTATCATCAACTTGAATATTTGCAGTGGGGAAGCCGATCGTTTTGCCCAGGCTTTTTCCTTTCACTACTTTTCCTTTGACCGAATATTCGTAACCCAGGAATTTATTTGCAGTTTTAATATCGCCGCCGTTAAGTGCCTTTCGGATCTTGGTAGAAGAGATCTCAATATTGTTTATGTCCAGCGCAGAGATACGCTCCAGCTCAAAATTATAGACCGGCGCCAGCATTTTCAGTTTCTGAAAAGTCCCTTCGCGGTTTCTGCCGAACTGGTGGTTGTAACCGATGATGAGCTTTTTTACTTTCAGTTTGTTCACAAGGATATCACGAACGTATTCCGTATAGTTGATCCGTGAGAACTTTTTAGTGAACGGATAAATAATAAGATGCTCTACGCCGGCCTTTTCCAGGAGTTCTTTTTTCTCTTCTTCCGTATTCAGCAATTTCAAACCTGTCTGTCCGGCAGGAAGGTCGTCATCATCAGGGAACAGCACCATGCGCGGGTGCGGATAAAATGTAAGTATCACCGATTCGCCCTTGATGGATGCGGCAGCTTCCTTCAACTGATCGATCACCTTTTGATGGCCGATATGGACACCGTCGAACGTACCGATGGCTATAGCCGGGTTCTTCACTGTTTTGAATTGCTCTATGCCTTCGTAAACTTTCATTTGTTGTTATCAAATGTAGGAAATAACTTCAAAACTTTCTCCTTTGTATTTTCCAAATAATGTTACTTTCGCACAGCTAAAACCAAGTACTATAATCAAATAAAAATATATGTCAAAAACCGGAAAAGTAGTTCAGATCATCGGCCCTGTAGTGGACGTACGATTTGAAGGGGCGGATATTAAACTCCCAAACATTCTTGAGGCCCTTGAAGTGACTCGCCCGGATGGCGTGGTTGTAATTCTTGAATGCCAGCAGCATACAGGAGAAGATGTCATTCGTACGATCGCGATGGATTCTACCGATGGCGTGAGCCGCGGTACCGAAGTACGTGCCTCCGGCGCTACTATCAAAATGCCGATAGGAGAAAAGATCAACGGGCGACTTTTCAATGTGGTGGGTGATGCCATTGACGGCCTTCCCCAGGTTGAAAAGAAAAATGGTTATGCCATTCACCGCCAGCCACCAAGATACGAAGACCTCTCTACTTCTTCTGAAGTTCTTTTCACCGGAATTAAAGTAATCGACCTTCTCGAGCCCTATGCAAAAGGCGGAAAGATCGGTTTGTTCGGCGGTGCGGGAGTAGGAAAAACTGTATTGATCCAGGAGCTCATCAACAATATCGCAAAAGGATACGGCGGACTTTCTGTATTTGCCGGTGTGGGAGAAAGAACCCGCGAAGGGAACGATCTTCTCCGCGAGATGATCGAAGCTGATATTATGAAATACGGAACGGAGTTCAAACATTCCATGGAAAAAGGCGGATGGGACCTTTCTAAAGTGGACATGAACGGATTAAAAGATTCAAAAGCCACTTTCGTGTTCGGGCAGATGAACGAACCTCCCGGCGCGCGTGCGCGCGTGGCGCTTTCCGGTCTTACGGTTGCGGAATATTTCCGCGACGGGGACGAAAAATCAGGAGGAAGAGATATTCTTTTCTTCATCGACAATATTTTCCGTTTCACGCAGGCGGGTTCTGAAGTATCGGCGCTGCTCGGACGTATGCCATCGGCAGTAGGATACCAGCCAACGCTGGCGACCGAAATGGGAACAATGCAGGAGCGGATCACTTCTACCAAACGCGGTTCCATCACTTCCGTACAGGCGGTGTATGTGCCTGCGGATGACCTGACCGATCCGGCACCGGCAACTACATTTGCTCACCTGGATGCAACTACCGTTCTGTCACGGAAAATTGCCGAGCTTGGAATTTATCCCGCGGTGGATCCGCTCGATTCCACTTCACGGATCCTTACCCCGCTTGTTGTGGGTGAAGAACATTATAATTGTGCACAGCGTGTGAAGATGATCCTTCAGCGTTACAAGGAATTGCTCGACATCATTGCTATCCTTGGTATGGACGAACTTTCGGACGAAGATAAACTCGTGGTTGGACGTGCACGCCGTATTCAGCGTTTCCTTTCCCAGCCATTCCACGTGGCGGAAGCGTTCACCGGACTGAAAGGCGCGTTCGTTTCCATTGAAGATACCATCAAAGGTTTCAATATGATCATGAACGGGGAACTGGATGACCTGCCCGAAGCAGCATTCCACCTTGTCGGAACCATTGATGAAGCCAAAGAGAAAGGAAAGAAAATTATGGCGGACGCGAAGTAAGAGAGGGAAGAGAACAGCCAAGTCAATCCCGATAGCTATCGGGATCAAAAGAAAGCTCCATGGAAACATGGGGCTTTTTTATTTGGTGCTGTTGGCTGTTTTGTCCCCCTCATGGAGGGGGAAGGGGGAGGACAAAAATCAGCTCCCGGAATGTAAGAAGACTAATTATTTTTTCGTTTTGCGAATGCAATAATATGCCCATCAGGATCAGCAACATAACCAACCGTATCGCCCCAATCCCTGTCTTGAATTTTGCTTATTTCTTTTGCCCCATTTTTTATTGCCAGGTTAAACGATTCTTCAAGGTTGTCAGTATGCAGGTATAATTCGCATCTCGGAATTCCATTTCCGGTGGAGGGATGCGGAGTTTTTCCTGCGAGAATTTTTGCAATTCCGTTTTCAGACATAAGACCAAGTTTTAAATTATCAGCAAGATCAAATTCTGTCATGCCGGGAACGTCGAGAGACGGTTGCTTTTGCAAAACGACAGAATAAAAATCCCTGCTCTTCTGCTGATCGGCAACATAAAGAATTATTTCGGCCTTATTCAATTTCATTTTTTATAGATCATAATAGAAGGCAACTTGCTTCCGCAGGTGAGTTTGCATTCTTTTTGTTTTTGTACCAGGGAGGAAGGAAACGGATTGATTATTTCAAAACCGATCTTTGCAAAGTAATGCGGAACCACGGTGACAATATATACATCGCCGGGGGAACGTTTTAGTAGTTCCAAAATCAGGAGGGTGCCGATTCCTTTTTTCCGGTGTTCGGATAAAACTCCCAATGAGCTCAGCTCGTCGCAATCGGGATATTTTTTTATCCGGACGAAACCCATCAGCGTTTGTCCCTTCTTGCAGACAATGAACTGGTCAATGGACAGATCCTGGTCGTCAAGTTTGAATTCCCCGATCAGCGGCTGAATTAATTTCCAATCCGCTTCACCGGGACTATTGATTTGGAAGGATGTTTCTCTGATCATGGTATTTCCGGTATAAAGATAGGCCTTCTTTACTATGGGAATGATTTTTTTTCATTCCTTCTTTATTTTTCAGATTATAAAGTATAACTGAAAAAATTTGATAGTTCAGAGTGTAATCAATAATTTTACTTCCGAAATCAAATTATTCACTCTTATTAATCCCGTTGTATCGCCATGCAACAAACGATTTTTCGGAGGAATGTATTTCCGGTTACGAGATACATCCTCTTTCTCAATTCACTTCTTCCTGTTTCATTAATTGCACAAGTACCTATTACTTCAAGGGGAAGTACTTACACCCAGGATTTCAATTCGCTTTCCTGCAGCGGAGCGGGAATTGCCTGGATGAATAATTCCACTTTGCCCGGATGGTATTCCAGCGAATCGGTTTATCGTGCAGGAAACGGTTCATCAAATTCAGGAGCCCTTTACAGTTTTGGAGTCGCTGCAATGCATCCTGAAACCGATCGTGCGTTGGGTTCGCTCGTCTCTTCTTCAACCGGAACAATTTATTTTGGAATCCGGTTAATGAATAATACCTGTAATGACCTTACTGAATTTGAAATTTCATATGCAGGAGAACAATGGAGAAACGCATCCAATCCATCAGTACAAAAACTGGATTTCCAATACCAGGTCGATGCAGCGGGTTTGGAGCATGGATCATGGAATGATCTTGACGAACTGGATTTTACCGGACCGAAGACTTCCGGTTCTCCGAATGAATTGGATGGGAATGATACCGCCAGCAGAACTTTTCTGACAGCGACACTTTCCTCCATTATTCTTTCTCCGGGGCAGGAGATCTGGTTTCGATGGAAAGATATGGATGATGACGGTACGGATCATGGCCTCGCCATTGATGATATCTCTATTTCTGCAAACGGCCCGGTTTGTTTTTTCAGAACGAAGGCAACCGGCGGCTGGGATAATCCAGGAAACTGGGAACAGTCGGATGACAGCAGTACATGGATAAATGCCGTCGCGTCGCCTTCCTGTATAAATGGTAAGATAACTATTAGCAGCCCGTATGCTGTCGCGGTTAACTCAAGCATAACGGTTGATCAATTGACGGTGGACAGTAATGCAACTTTAATCTACGCAGATGCCGCCGGATCCGCTTTAACCGTTCATGATGGGCCGGGGGCAGATATTATTATTGATGGTGAATTCCGGGACAATAGTCCCAACAGTATAGTATGGAAAAATTCTGCCTCATGGAAACTGGGTTCATCCGGAACGTTGCTGCGAACACGAAATACTTCCTCCTCCAAATGGCGGGATACTTATTACGAAGGGATTGCCGCCATTCCTTCCACTGCAAACTGGATCGTACGAAAGACGGGAACTGAAAATCCATCTTTCACCGGTACAGCGATGACCTATCCGAATCTCATTATTGAAAACACTTCCGGAACTATTTGGAATACTGGAGCAGGCTCCATTTTTACCGGTTCTTCCGATTTTCCGAAAATAAAAGGCCGACTGGATATTGGAGGAGCAGGAACAGATGCCGTAAATTTTCTGAACGACAACACCCATACATCTCCCGTTCTTGTCAGTGGAGACCTGATCGTTCGCAGCGGAAGCACGCTGCGGAATTACGGAACAGGATTTGAAATACAGGGGAACTTAACAGTTGATGGAGCAATAAACTATTCTTCGGGGACAGGAGCGAGAAAACTGGTTTTCTCAGGAGGAAAAACCCAAACCATAAACGGGACAGGGACGTTAAACCTGCTTGATTTTATAATTAATAAATCTTTAAATGAATTAACACTGAACAGGTCAGTTGTCGTTGACGGAATTTTGTCTTTTACAAATGGAATAGTAAATTCTTCCACGGAAAATCTTCTAACCATTAATTCTGCCGGAAGCGTAAGCGGCGCAGGCAATTCTTCCTATGTGGACGGACCGGTAAGGTACAACGGATTGAATTCATTTACATTCCCCGTGGGAAAGGAGGGGGACTATCAGCCCCTGTCTGTTTCTTTATCCGCAGCGGGGATTTCCGATTTTACATGTGAATATTTTCACAGCAACCCCCGGTCTGCTTTTAATGACTCGGTTGGTTCCGGATTGGACCACATCAGCGCATGCGAGTACTGGGTGCTCAGCAGAAATACCGGTGATGCGTCGAAAAATATTTCTCTGGACTGGGATGCAAACAGCTGCGGAGTTACTTTTCTGCCCGACTTGCGCGTGGCGCACTGGGAGGATTCAGTATGGAAGGATGAAGGCAATACGAATACAAACGGAGCAACCCTTTCCGGTTCGGTAACCAGCGATGTGATTTCGGATTTCAGCCCATTCACATTAGCTTCCTCCTCTCCTGATAATCCATTGCCGGTGGAGTTGTTGGATTTTACGGCTCATTACAACGGAAAAAATGTGGATCTGAAATGGGAAACCGCCTCTGAAATCAATTCTTACTATTTTGCTGTTGAACGAAGCGCTGATGGCATTTCATTTTCAGAAATTGCAACCGTGCAGGCGGCAGGATACAGTTCAACAACGAAAGAATATTCAACAGTTGATCCGGAACCATTAACCGGAACTTCATTTTACCATCTCAAGCAAGTGGACAATGGCGGTGAAACAAAATATTCTAAAACTATTTCAATAAATACAGATGAGCCCGGCACGCTGGCGATCGAAAATATCTTTTCTGAAAACGGAATCCTGTATTTTCAGATAAGCTGTAAAGGCGGCAGTCACCTTATTTTTGAAATACTTGACATAACCGGAAGAAAAATATTTTCTATTACTGAAGTTGCAGAAAAAAACAAGCATCAGTTTGCTGTCCCTCAATCATCCATCGCAAAAGGAATTTATTTGCTGAAAGCGGATGATGGAAAAAATATCAGGATGAAAAAATTTGTAAAGGGAACTCAATAAAACACATTATGCATCCAGTTCCCCCGCGATCACATTCATCGCACTCATCGTCAAAATCGCATCGGATAAAAATCCGCCTTTGATGATCTCCGGATACGCCTGGTAATAAATAAAGCAGGGCCTTCTGAAATGCAAACGGTAAGCGCACCGGCCGCCGTCAGAGATCAAATAGAAACCGAGTTCTCCGTTTCCACCTTCAACGGCGTGATATACTTCGCCTTTAGGAACCTCCACTTCGCCCATCACAATTTTGAAATGATAGATGAGGGCTTCCATTTTATTATATACATCCTCCTTTGGAGGCAAGTACCAGTCGGGAACATTGGCATGAAAGGGGCCGTCGGGAATGTTCTTGATCGCCTGCTTGATGATGCTCAGTGATTCCCACATTTCCTGTTCGCGTACCATAAAACGATCATACACATCCCCGCTTTTGCCTACGGGAATATTGAATTTAAAATCTTCATACGAAGAATACGGGTTCATCACTCGCACATCATAATCAACTCCTGCGGCACGAAGATTAGGGCCGGTGAAGCCATAACCTAATGCCATTTCAGCGCTTACTTCTCCGCAGCCAATGGTCCGGTCCATGAAAATACGGTTGCGAACCAGCAATGCTTCAAATTCTTTCAGGACTTTAGGAAGTTCATCCACCAGCTTATGTATTTTTTTCCAGGCGGTTTCATTGAAGTCACGCTCCATGCCGCCGATACGGCCGATGTTGGTGGTCAGGCGCGCTCCGCAGATCTCTTCAAATATTTCATAGATGAGTTCACGGGTCTGGAACACATAAAGGAAAACAGTCATGGCGCCGCTGTCGACCCCGATAATGCTGTTGCATACCAGGTGGTCGGCAATGCGAGACATTTCCATAATGATCACACGGAGGTACTGTGCACGTTTAGGAACTTCACACTTGATGAGTTTTTCCATCGTCATGTGCCAGCCCATATTGTTGATGGGAGATGAACAATAATTTAATCGATCGGTAAGAACAGGGATATGGTAATAAGGTTTATGCTCTGCAATTTTCTCGAAGGCGCGGTGAATGTATCCGCATTCGGGTACCGCCTCCATGATGATCTCCCCATCCATCTTCAGGATGTTCTGAAAGATGCCGTGCGTTGCAGGATGGGTCGGGCCGAGGTTAAGGGTGGAATATTGTTTCTCCTGCACCTCTGCCGTTTCCTTTTTATTTTTTACTTCTACCATATAAACAAGTCAAAAGATTTTAAGTCAAAATTCAAAAGTCAATACAACTTTATTTTTTCAAGTTAATGATAATTGATGCCAATACTTTTGATATTTCAAGTAACTCCTTCTTATCGTCACTCATTACTTCTGTATCCATTTCGTAACCTTCTTTGATAATATCCATCCAGTATTCAGATTCATTTGCAGAACGAAGAGCTATTTCATAGAACCGGATCAACTCTTTCTTTGTGCTGCTTGCCTTTGCTTCAATTACGTTTGCTCCGACCGATGTTCCGCTTCTCAGCAGTTGATTAACAAGCGGGAAATCAATTTTATTCTTACGCAATCCTGCACAAAGTCTTATTGTTCTTACTCCGAATCTTTTTGTCCTATCTTTTATATCCTTTTCGTACGCCAAACCTGTATTTCTTTTGAATTTTGACTTTTCTCTCTTTCTCTCTTATCTCCCAAACATTTGATCGTCCTTATCATCCCTCAATCCGTCTTCCAGGGCATATTCTTTTCGCATCGGGTGATAGTTCATCTCATCCATATTCAGGATCCGTTTCAGGTTGGGATGCCCTTTGAAAAGGATACCGAAAAAATCATATTCCTGTCTTTCCTGCCAGTTGGCAGAAGGGAAAAGGGAAGTAACAGATGAAACTTCAGGGTCATTAATAGGGAAAAATGTTTTTACACGTATGCGCCAGTTCTTCTGCATGTTGTGCAAATGATATACCATGCCCAGTTCCTGTCCTTTGTTGTCGGGATAATGGACTCCGCATAAAGTAGTAAGAAACCCGAACTGTGTTTCAGCATCTTCTTTCAGGAACTTCATGATGTCGAAGAGCTTTTCCCGTTTGACCGCAAAGACCGGAAAATCATAGCTCATTTCAGACGAAACAACTGCATCTCCGAATTTTGCCTGGAGTTTTTCCTGGATATATTGTAACAGATTTTCCATATTTCTACAGCGTTTCCAGCCCGTATTTTTTTTGCAATGCTAAATATTCCGGTGAACTTCTTTTTCTGAACGACTCTTTTCCTACCATGTCTTGTATCTGCATAATAGCATCGATCAGTTGTTCGGGGCGGGGAGGGCAGCCGGGTACGTAAACATCAACAGGAACAACTTTATCGATCCCCTGAAGCACGCTGTAAGTATCAAAAATTCCTCCGGTGGAAGCGCAGGCGCCCATGGCAAGCACCCATTTTGGCTCAGCCATCTGTTCGTAAACCTGGCGCACAATGGGGCCCATCTTTTTTGAAATGGTTCCCATCACCATCAGCAGGTCGGATTGGCGGGGAGAATAACTTAACCGTTCACTTCCGAACCTTCCCAGGTCATAGTGCGGAGCCATCGTGGCCATGAATTCAATGCCGCAGCAGGAAGTGGCAAAGGGCTGGGGCCAAACGGAATTTTTTCTTGCAAGGCCTACCGCTTTTTCCAGCGAGGTAGTGAAGAAACCAGGTTGAGAATACCCTTCCGGCGGATCGACTATAGTTATCTTTTGTGTTTTTTCTTCTGCCATTTATCGTAATACTTTTTGGCTGTATATTTCGTATTGTTCGTACTTCCCGATAGCTATCGGGATCGTTTTTCGAAGATTACTCCCACTTTAATGCACCTTTCTTTAATATATAATAGAACCCAACCATGAAGAAAGCAATGAACAGGAGCATTTCAAAAAATCCTAATAGCCCCAGGTTTTTGAAATTGACCGCCCATGGATACATGAAGATTACCTCTACATCGAAAAGCACAAATAAGATCGCTACAAGAAAGTATTTTACTGAAAAAGGAATTCGCGCATTTCCCTGGGGAGCAATGCCGCACTCAAACACGTCCTGTTTGATTTTAGATTTTCGTTTGGGACCAAGGTTATGTGAAATAAACATCACAGCCACAACAAATCCTGCAGCAACAAGGAAGGTGAGGAAGATGGGGAGAAAATCGATGGGTGTATTTTGCATAAACAACTCAATTTTGCTTGACAAATTTATATAAAATCAAATAGACTGACCTGTTTATTATCATAAAATATAACCCGTACTTATTCACTTTTATAGTTTTAAGGATTTATATTTCAGTGTTTTAAGATTTTAACATTTATTGTGTATTGACTTTTGCCATTTATAACGTACCTTAGTTCCCAAGATTTTAAAAAGTCAACGCCATTTTTTTAAAATAGTCAGCCATGTTTGAAATGTCAAAAATGATCCTTCAGCGGGTAAGCTTTGATAAAAAGCTTTTTCGCAAGGAGTTAATGAAAGCCCTGAAGTGGCTTAAACCGAAAGAGAAAACCTTACTTTATGTATGGTGCCTTGCTAACTTCGGAATGTACAGGGATATTATCCTGGAGGTGTTCAGGCATACCGTTTCAAAAAGCTAAATGCCTTGCGCCGACTCTTCCCGAAGGGAAGAGCGAAATACGTACTGCAAAAATAGCGGATGTTTGAAGTCCTCTCCTTTGGAGAGGATTTAGGTGAGGCGTAAGAATTCCAGATTCCTTTTTATTCCTTTATACCCCGGTCTCATCAGGGGGGAATCGGCAAATACTTTATTAAAAACCTCTTCTGAAGTTGCTTCCCAGTCTTTTCTTGTGAAGTTCAATATTTCCTGTTTGGGTTTGAAGTGCGGTTCGTGATGAGAAGTTGAAAATGAATTCCACGGACAAACATCCTGGCAGATATCGCAGCCGAACATCCAGTCATCGAATTTTCCTTTCATCCCTTCGGGAATGTTTTCTTTCAATTCTATTGTGAAATAGGAAATGCATTTGCTTCCGTCGACAACATACGGTTGTGAAATTGCATTCGTCGGACAGGCATCAATGCATTTGGTGCAGCTTCCGCAGTAATCAGGAATTTCACCGTCGTATTCCAGTTCCAGATCGACAATAAGTTCGGCAATAAAAAAGAATGAACCGTTTGTTTTCGTGATAAGGTTGGAATTTTTCCCGATCCAGCCCAGCCCGCTTTTTTTTGCCCACACTTTGTCCATCACCGGCGCGGAATCAACGAACGCACGGACATTTACATCACCTATATTTTTCTTTATAAAATCGATCAGCTGAAATAATTTTTCCTTGATGACGAAATGATAATCTTTTCCGTAAGCGTATTTGGAGATTTTTGTCTCTCCCCCTTCCCCTCTCCCATGGGAGAGGGGAGCGAGGGGTGAGGCAGGAAAATAATTCAGCAAAACCGAAACCACCGACTTCGCTCCCGGAACTAATTTTTTTGGATCAAGGCGCAGGTCAAAATAATTTTCCATGTAGCTCATCTTGCCCTGCTTGCCTTCCTCCAGCCATTTTTCCAGGCGCGGCGCTTCTTCTTCCAGGAATTCCGCTTTGGAAATTCCGCAGAAGTCAAAACCCAGGCGCCGGGATTCTTGCTTGATTAAAATTGTGCGATCGTGTGTTGCTGCCACTTCGGCTCAAAGATACGAAGAGAATAAAAGGCAAAAGACATTACATCCTTTTCGAGATCTTCTCGTCCAGCAGTTCCAGCAGGTGGATGTTTTCCCTGCGGAGGTGTTCGATCTCCGCTTTTAAGATCAGGATGGTCTGGTTGTAATTTTCTTTCTGCGATTCCGCCAGGCCGGACACCGGATCTTTTAAATGGTTTTCGTTATGATTCTCGGAAAGCAAAAATTCATGCAGGGAAACTTCCAGGATGCCGGCGATCTCCCGCATGCGGTCGGTAGACAGCCGCGTGCGGTTGTTTTCGATCCGGCTATAGGCGTTCTGCGAAATGCCCAGCCGCGAAGCCAGGTATTCCTGCGTGAGGTTCTTTGACTCGCGGATCTTTTTTATGTTGAAGGCAATTAAGTTCATGGCGGTGGCGGTTGAGGGGGCGACTGGTTTTACATGCGAAATGGATTTTTATGGTTATGATATAATAATTGTTCACCGGAAATTCTTTTTTGCAAAGGAATGAAATATTCGATTGAATTTTATTCCTGTAAGTTATATGTTATGCAGAAAGCGGATAAGCTATTTTCTTGATCAATAAGTGAAACGTACTTGCGGGAGGACATTGTACAAAGAGACGAAAACAAAAAGAAATATTTTGTAAGAACAGGAAAAGGAGGTAGGTTTGTGGTATAAATAAAAAAAGTTATGAAAAACACAAGAAGTCATTTTACTGAAAAGGTATTACATAATTATAATCAGTTTTTAGAATATTTTAATACTAATGAAATAGGCTTGCACAAAGATATTTTGAATGCTGGACATGTGGCAGAAAGTTTAAATGACATTGCAGAGTATTTATATATAGAGAAAAAAGCACTTATTGAAAATGACTATAATATCAGAAGAGTCTCTGATTTCAAAAAGGAACTTTTCAAAAAATCGAAAGATTACAATGTTGTTTGCAATTTTGGTGATGCCTCAAAACACCACACACTAAATAGAAATGACAAATTAGTTAACTCAATCCATGACATAAACGAATTGTTAGTCTTAATTAGGTTTGAAGATGAAAAAGGATATTATTATATAGTAAGAAAATCTCTTATGATTAAAGCAGATAATGTTGATTATCTACTTCAAGATTTATTACATGGCGCAATTCATTTTATATCCGAGGTATTAATACGTTATGGTATAATCCCTAATCAACCAGCTATAGAGAATCCTTCAGTCTATAAGCAAAGAGAGAATGAAATAGGAGTGGCAACACTTAATTTGGTTGGAAGACAATTCGAATATTTTAATTTGCAACTTCCACAAAATCACCTTATCAGCCATGATAAAGGGCAAACCTTTTTCAAAAGAGAAAAGGGCGATGTGTTTTGTACTACTATTGATGTAAAAATGAAAATAGAACCTACTGTTTTTACTTCGCAATAATGATTTGATTGTTTTTGCGCGAGGGATAGAAGCAGTAATCCTGCGGTTGTAGAATGAGATTGCTTCGCTCCTTGCTCCGCCAAAGCGCTTCGCAAAGGCGAGTCGCTCGCAATGACGGCAACCGCAGATTGGAGTGGATAGCCCGGCCGAAGGGCGCGCCAAATTCCTCCCCCTTAATCCCCCTCTGGAGGGGGACAAAAAATCAAAAAAGATTTCCGGTTTTTTGGTTCGGAAATTTTCCCTGGTGCTTGTAGGCAAGTTCAGTTGCTTCTCTTCCGCGCGGCGTACGCTTGAGATAACCTTCCTGGATTAAAAATGGTTCGTACACTTCTTCAATCGTGCCGGCTTCTTCTCCAACCGCCGTGGCGATCGTGGTGATTCCAACCGGCCCGCCCTGAAATTTGTCAATGAGCGTGCTGAGAATTTTATTATCCATTTCATCCAGTCCGTGCTTGTCAACGTTGAGCGCGTTGAGCGCATATTCGGCAATTTTCAGATCGATCGTGCCGTCTCCTTTTATCTGTGCGAAATCGCGTACGCGCCGGAGCAGCGCGTTGGAAATTCGCGGCGTGCCGCGGCTTCTTCGTGAAATTTCATCCGAAGCTTTATCGTCAATGCCGATATTGAGAAGGCTGGAGGATCGGAGAATTATTTTTTTGATGAGCGCTGCATCGTAATAATCCAGCCGCAAATTGATGCTGAAGCGTGAACGCAGCGGTGAAGTAAGCAAACCGGCGCGCGTGGTTGCTCCCACAAGCGTGAACGGGTTTAATTTTATCTGAACACTTCGCGCATTGGGGCCGCTGTCGAGCATGATGTCGATGCGGTAATCTTCCATGGCGGAATACAAATATTCTTCAACGGTTGTATTGAGCCGGTGGATCTCGTCTATGAAAAGTACATCGTTCGGTTCAAGATTCGTAAGCAATCCTGCAAGGTCGCCGGGTTTTTCAAGAACTGGACCGGAGGTAGAGCGAACATTTACGCCGAGTTCGTTGGCAATTATATAGGACAAGGTTGTCTTTCCCAGGCCCGGAGGCCCGTGAAGCAGAACGTGATCGAGCGATTCATTTCGCTGTTTTGCCGCGCGCACGAATATTTTCAGGTTCTCAACTACTTTTTCCTGTCCCGTAAAATCTTTGAAGTCTGACGGACGAAGGGTTTTTTCAATTTCCTTCTCAGCAGCAGAGAGTTGTTCAGGATCGGGGTTGATGTTGGGGTTCATAGCGATAAGTCAAAAGGCAAAAGTTAAAATTCAAAAGGGATACAGAAGCAAAAGTAAGGTAAAAGGGGAAGTAGAAATAATTTTACGCAACTATCGTTATGAATCAAACTAACACTTGCCTGTGAATAAGTCCGTCCGTTCCTCTTGATTTCACCAATGCTTCGAAGTAACTTTGATACAATATTAAATAGGAAACAATATGCTTAGTTCCATTCTTTTACAGATAGTGACTTCACCTGCGGATTCCGGAAGTGCGGCGAATGCAGTTGTGAATTCAATGCCGACCGTTCCGCCTCCCACGCAGGCCACGCTCTCTCTTTTCGACCTGCTGATGAAAGGCGGATGGGTGATGGTTCCCATCGGGATCATGATGCTTTTGGCCATTTATTTTTTCATCGAGCGGTTGCTTACGATTTCCCGCACCGGGAAAACAGATTCCAATTTCATCAATAATATCAAGGATATGCTCAGCAGCGGAAATATTGACGCGGCGAAGACCTTGTGCAAGCATACGAAAGGTCCGCAGGCGGCAATTGTTGACAAAGGAATGAGCCGCCTGGGCAAACCATTGAAGGAGATCGAAGAGGCGATGCAAAGCGTAGCGCAGCAGGAACTTTACCGGCTTGAAAAAAATGTTTCGGTACTCAGCATCATCGGGCGGGTTGCCCCCATGATGGGATTCATCGGAACCATCATCGGTGTTATCAATATTTTTTACAAGATCTCTCTGGCAAAAACAGTGGAGATCGATGTGATCTCCGAAGGACTTTACCAGAAAATGATCAGCAGCGCTTCCGGCCTGACGATCGGGATCTTTGCTTTCGTCTGTTACTACATCGTGCAGATGATGGTCGATAAACGCGTGAATGCCATGGAAAAAGTTTCATCAGACTTTATCGATATCCTGCAGGAACCAAATAAATAACGGTTAACAATAGGCCGTAAGCAAAAAAAAAAATTCGTAATTCGACCATTCGTAATTCGTAGAGCTATGAAAATAAGACGACGACATAAAGAAGGAGCGGAGGTGAGCACGGATTCGCTGAATGATATCATGTTCTTTCTGCTGATATTCTTTTTGATCCTTTCCACGCTTGTCAATCCCAGTGTGATCAAAATAAATCTTCCTTCTTCAAAAGCCAATCAGCAGATCGAAACAAAACCCATTGCGCTGGTGGTGACCAAAGACCTTCAGTATTATCTGAACAACAAACCGGTGGATGTATTGAACCTGGAAAGTGAATTGATCGCGGCCATAAAGGAAATGAAAGAACCGACGGTCATCCTGAAAGTGGATAATGGACTTACCGTTCAGGACCTGGTGAACGTAATGCAAATTGGTGCAAAACTTAAAGTGAAAATGGTATTGGGAACAAAGCCGCCCAATGCAGGCTGATATGGAAATTACAATGATCAAGCATCAACTAACAAATAAGAACCCAAAATCAATTTCCAAAAACTCAAACGGGTGCTACTTGGAATTTGAATTTTGTATTTTGAAAACTATTTGAGATTTGTCATTTACAATTTGGAATTTAAGAATAAGAAATGGAATACAGCATAGAAAGAAATAACCGGTACATCTCGTTAGGGATCACACTTCTTTTTGGCGCAACGCTTCTGATCGTTTTTCTCTTCATCAAATTCATTACGCCTATTCCTCCTTTTGATACCAGCGCCATGGGTGGGTTGGAAGTAAATTTTGGATTTGACGAACGGGGCATGGGTGATAATAATTCCATGCAGCCCGTAGCTGATGACAAGAAAAAAGAAAACTCGATCAGCCAGCCGGAAGACAATGCGGCCTCTAAAATGTTATCGAGCGAGGAAGCAAATAATGTTACTTCCCCTCCTGTAAAAAATAAAAACTCCGAAGTAAAAGTGGAAGAACCCCGGCCGGATCAGAATCTGCTGAACGCGCTTAATAAAGTAAACAGTAAAACGGGTTCAAATTCAGGAGATGGAAATACCAATACGCCCGGAAACCAGGGCGATCCGAACGGCACGCTCAATTCAAATGTGTACAGCCCGTTTGAAGGAAGCGGCGGCGTTCACGGAAGGTTAAAAGGCAGCGGTAGAAAAATGATCGGCGACCTTGCTATTTACGATGACTCGCAGGAAACCGGAATTGTAGCTGTGGAAATCCTGGTTGACCGGTACGGAAAGATCGTAAAGGCCGATCCTGTTTTGATTGGATCCACCACTACCAGTTCTCTTCTCTGGAAAAAAGCAAAGGACGGACTTTTGAATAAAGTTCTTTTCAATCAAAGCCCAAACGGCGAGGAAGCGCGCGGAACGATCTACATTAATTTTACGGTGAGATAGTTTAGCTTTTTCGTTTACCCGATCAGAAAATTTCAGAAATTATTTTGACAGCCGGCAAGGCTGATATTAATGTATTTTTGTATATACGTGCATTATTTCATCACAGGATGTGCATTAATACTTCTCACTATATTTTCACCGGTCTGTTATTACTGGTCAATTTTGCGTAATGAAAATGCACATCGGAAAAAAAATCCAGGAAGCAGTCAAGCGAAGCGGCCTATCCGTAACGGAGTTTGCGTCGAAAATAAATTACTCACGGCGAAATATCTATTCCATATTTGATAAACAGAGCATCGACACTTCCCTCCTTGTAAAGATCAGCGAAGTACTGGAGCATGATTTTTTTACGCATTACAGCGCCGACTCCAAAAGAACATCCAAAGCATTGGCCGCTGAACCTTCGGGTGTAAAAGCATACAATGAGAACAGGATCCGCGAAATGGTTAAAGAGATCGAATACCTGAAAGAGATCAATACGCTCCTGAAAATGCAGGTTGATAAATTCCAGAAAGGAAAAAAGGGATAAGCCTTATGCGGGCTTATTAATATCCTTCACATTCAGCTGGTAATAGGTTTTCCCTTCCCATTGCTGCTCGTTGATATGGTAGCAAACATGGAAAGGATTTTTCTTCGCCACAAATTCATAATGTTCGCCCATCCCAAATGCAATGGCTGGGAATTTCACTGCTTGGCTTTCTGTTTTTGAACCTTTGTGGATCAGGTCCATTTTCAAATGATTGGATCCTACAATGTTTGCATATCCTTTATCGGAAACATTTTCAGTTAAGAAGATCGGGTTCATATTTCCAGGGCCGAACGGAGCGAACTGTTTAAGGATATTGTAAAACGCCGGGGTGATCTCGCTGAAATCAATGGCAGCATCAATTTCAATTTCAGGGATCAGCATTTCATCCGTGATCGTTGAGGAAACCACTTCTTCAAATTTCTTTGAGAAGGCTTCAACATTTTCAGGTTTCAGCGTAAGTCCCGCTGCAAATTTATGGCCGCCGAACTGTTCCAGCAGATCACTGCACGCGCTGAGCGCTTCGTACAGATCAAAATCTTTTACCGAACGGGCGGAGCCGGAAACAATTCCGTTGGACTGGGTGAGCATGACGGTTGGGCGGTAATACGTTTCCGTCAGGCGTGAAGCCACAATGCCGATCACTCCTTTATGCCAGTTTGGGTCGAAGAGGACGGTTGTTTTCCGTAACTGCAGCGTAGGACTTTCATTGATCATCTGCAAGGCCTGCTGAGTCGTGTAAATGTCCAGGTCCCTGCGGTCAGAATTATTTTTGTTCAGATAATTTCCCGATTCCAGTGCATGAGCGGCAGAAGAAGAGATCAGCAGTTCAACGGCTTTCTTTCCGCTTTCCATTCTTCCGGCCGCATTGATGCGCGGGCCGATCACAAAAACAATATCTGTTATGGTGAGTTCCTTTTTGATATTGGAAAGTTCAAGCATGGCGCGGATCCCTTCCCGCGGAGAACTGTTGAGACGTTTCAGTCCATGGTAAGCAAGGATCCGGTTCTCGCCGGTAATAGGAACAATGTCGGCGGCAATGCTGATCGCTACCAGGTCAAGGTATTCTTCCAGTGATTCAACAGGAATATTTTTTTTCTGTGAAAAAGCCTGTATGAGTTTGAATCCGATACCGCAGCCGGAAAGTTCTTTGTAAGGATAAGTGCAATCTCTTCGTTTCGGATCCAGAACTGCAACGGCATTTGGAATCGTTTCTCCGGGCAGATGGTGATCACAGATAATAAAATCTATTTTCTTTCCATTAGCATACGCTATTTTATCCATCGCTTTGATCCCGCAGTCAAGTGCAATGATGAGTTTAAAATCATTTGCTGCTGCAAAGTCAATTCCTGCAATAGAAATTCCGTATCCTTCTTTGTAGCGGTCGGGAATATAATAATCAAGGTTAGGATAGATCGTTTTCAGGAAGGAATAAACCAACGCGACGGAAGTCGTCCCATCAACATCATAATCACCGTAAACCAGGATCTTCTCTCCTTTTGAAATTGCTTCTTCGATCCGGACGATGGCTTTATCCATATCCTTCATCAGGAACGGATCGTGCAGGTGTTCTAATTGCGGGCGGAAAAATAATTTTGCTTCTTCAAAAGTAGTAATGCCCCGGTGTATAAGCAAATTAGCGGCAACAGGATTCACGTTGATGGCTTTTGCAAGACGCTCAGCAATTTCTTTTTCTGCCGATGGTTTTACTTTCCAGCGTTTGGTCATGGTGCAAATGTAAAAAAAGTAAAATGGATTCCTAAAATGGAAGTTGGTGCGGGTATCTTTCCATATGCAGGTCTTTTATCTGGTCGAACAATATTTGTTTGAGTTCGCCTGCATTTTCTTTTGTATGCGCGGAAATAAACACGCACGGCTCGAACATTTTTGCGATCCAGCTGTTCTTTAATTCTTCCAGTGTAATTTCTTTTTTTGGAATTTCCTTATCTCCTTCCCATAAGAACTGCTCTTCATTTTGAAGTATGCGCTGTACACCGGCCTCATTTTTCCGGAGTATGTCAATCTTATTGAAAACCGTGAATACCGTTTTATCGCCGGCGCCGATCTCCGCCAGCGTTTTCTTTACTTCACGTATCTGATCTTCAAATTTAGGGTGAGAAATATCCACTACGTGAAGAAGCACATCGGCTTCCCGCACCTCATCCAGTGTTGATTTGAAACTTTCCACCAGCTGATGGGGGAGTTTACGAATAAAACCTACAGTGTCAGAAAGCAAAAACGGAACCCGGTCAATGACCACCTTTCTGACCGTAGTATCAAGGGTGGCGAATAATTTATTTTCCGCAAACACTTCTGATTTGGCCAGAATGTTCATCAAGGTGGATTTCCCAACGTTGGTATAGCCTACAAGCGCCACGCGTATCATCTCGCCACGGTTTCTCCGCTGTGTAGCCATCTGCCGGTCAATATCCACCAGTTTTTCTTTCAGCACATGAATTTTCTTTCGGACGATCCGCCGGTCGGTTTCAATTTCTTTTTCACCCGCACCTCCGCGTGTTCCCGTTCCTCCGCGCTGGCGTTCCAGGTGCGTCCACATTCCCATCAGCCGCGGGTAGAGGTATTCGAGCTGGGCGAGTTCCACCTGAGTCTTCGCGTACGAAGTCTTCGCCCGCTGGGCAAAGATCTCAAGTATCAGCCCGGTCCGGTCAATCACTTTTTTTTCAAAAACGATCTCAAGGTTCTTTTGCTGGGACGGAGAGATCTCATCGTCAAAGATCACCACATCGATTTTATTCTGAAGAATATATTGTTTTACTTCCTCCGCTTTTCCTTTTCCGATGAATGTATGTTTGTCGGGCCGGGAAAGACTTTGTGTAAATCGTTTCACAGGTGCGATCCCGGCGGTATCGGCAAGAAAGGAAAGTTCGTCCAGGTATTCCTTGATCTTCGTCTCATCCTGCAGCCGGTTGATGATCCCGATAAGAACGGCCCGCTTTTGTATTTCGTTTTTGTATGCCAAGTGCAATTATTTCGGAAAGAAGAAAAATTTACATGCCGGGCATCCATCCTCGTACAACAAAAGGACCGCAAGGCCATGGAATGGCGATTAAGATCAGTATGAGTGCAAGAAGATAGAAGATCGCGATCCGTTTGTGTTTTGCTTCGTCGGTTGCTCCTTTTTTTGAAAGAGAATATCCGAGTGTGATGAGCAGGATGGCAATGATCATCATAACGCCGTGTTCCATAGTAAAGAAGCGAACTTCTTTAGTCGCGTTCGATAAATTTGAAAACTGCACGACGGGACTTTGGGCATACACCCAGATCCCGAAAAGAAGCTGGCTGTGTGCAAAGATCAGTGACATCAAATTCATTGTTTTGTTGCTTTTGGTAAACGGTTTTTTGCCAAGCCATCCGGTGAACGCTTTATAGATCGCGATCAGAAGGAAAATAAGAATGAGGTAGCGGAAAAGGGAGTGAATGTGGAGAAGTCCGGTGAACATAGTTTTTTATTTTGGGGGTTTGTGGTCCAAAGTTACCAAAATAAGTAAAAGCAAAGATGGTATCGAACAAGTGGATGTACACAGATTTCCACCTTAGTGCTTCTTAGTGTACTTCGTTCCTTAGTGGTAATTTTTTTTACCACTAAGCCACTAAGAGCACAAAGTTTCACTAAGAATACACAGTATACAGCTTTTATAACACGGATTTTTGCCATAACAAGTTTGATTTTTTGAATTTGGAATTTAAGATTTGTTTGTGGTTTGTTTTTTCGGTTTTGTGATTTGTTTTGCTATATATTTGCTTTATTATGTCATTCGAAAAAATATTCAATCAATACGCGCGCGACGAAGTGAAGCGGAGTATCTTATCGAAAAACGCTTCGGATGTGGAACAGGCGCTTAACCGCGCCGGGAAAAGGACGCTGGACGATTTTATGGCGCTGATCTCACCGGCTGCTGCCGGTTACCTGGAGGAAATGGCGGTACGCAGCCATCGTATCTCACAAAAACGATTCGGCAAAACACTGCAGATGTACGTGCCACTCTATCTTTCCAACGAATGCCAGAACATTTGCACGTATTGCGGTTTCAGCTTTGATAATAAAATTCCGAGACGTACTTTAACGGACGAAGAGATTTTAAAGGAAGTTGCCGCCATCAAAGCAATGGGATATGATCATGTTCTGCTGGTGACCGGTGAAGCGAACAAAACCGTTGGCGTAAATTATCTTGCCAATGCGATCAGCCTGGTACGCCCTTTCTTTTCTAATATTTCGATCGAAGTCCAACCGTTGGACCAGGATGAATATGAATACCTGGTTTCGCTCGGACTTTATTCTGTTTTGGTTTACCAGGAAACCTATCACCGTGAAAATTATTCAGACTATCATACAAAAGGTAAGAAATCAAATTTTTCATACCGGCTCGAAACGCCGGAGCGTCTCGGACGTGCAGGCGTTCACAAGATCGGCATCGGTGTTCTGATCGGGTTGGAAGACTGGCGCACGGATTCTTTTTTCTGCGCGCTGCACCTCGATTATCTTGAAAAGAATTTCTGGCAGACAAAATATTCAATTTCATTTCCGAGGCTGCGGCCTCACGCCTCACCCCTGGCCATTCTCCCAGAGGAGAGGGGTAACAGCCTTTCGACCAACTTCATGACTGACAAAGAACTTACGCAGCTCATCTGTGCGTATAGAATTCTGGATGAAGAAGTGGAGCTTTCACTTTCTACGCGGGAAAGCCCGAAGTTCCGTGATAACATAATCAAACTGGGAATCACCTCCGTCAGCGCCGGGTCCAAAACCAATCCCGGCGGATATGCAATGGAAGAAGCAACACTGGAGCAATTTGAAATTCACGACGACCGTTCTGCACAGGAAGTAGCCGCGATGATCCGAAGGCAGGGGTACGAAGCCGTTTGGAAGGATTGGGAAAAAACATTTCAAATTCAAAATTCAAAATTGCAAATTGAAAAGCAATATTCAAAATGAATTATCAGCTTCCGATATTGCTATATCACCGTATAATAAATACCCATTCGAAGATCGGGAAGCATAAACTGTATGTGCATGATAAAGATTTCCGGATGCAGATGCAATTTTTAAAAGATCATGGCTACGAAACGATTACTTTTAAAGACATCGATACCGTTACTCCGGAAAAAAAAGTCATCCTGACATTTGATGACGGTTACGAAGATAATTACACAATACTTTTTCCGATCCTGAAAGAATTCGGATTTACTTGCGTGATCTATTTGGTTACCAAGCACACCCGAAATGAATGGGCGATCAAAGAAGGCGAACCCGAATTGCATATGCTGTCGAAAGAACGGATCCGTGAGATGAGCGATTACGGTATTGAGTTTGGCGGGCATACGCGGACCCATATTGATCTGAAAAACTGTAAGAAAGAGAAACTGGTTGATGAAATCGCAGGATGTAAAAAAGATGTGGAAGAAATAACAGGAAAATCGTGCATCAGTTTTGCTTATCCGTTTGGAGCGCACAACGAAGAAACACTGCAAGCGGTTCGGGATGCAGGATATAAATACGGGATCTCAACTATTTTCGGGCCGGCCAATTGGAAAGAAGATCCGATGCGCATCCGGCGGATCGAAGTCCGGCCGTCAACATCTGTTTCGAGTTTTAAAAGAAAAGTCAGCGGACATTATTACGAAAAAAATATTTATAAATTATTTTCGGGAAAATAGTTCTTTCAATCTGAAAAAATTTACCGCTAAGTCGCAAAGGCGCTAAGTGTGCATAAGCATAACCCTCCTTTCGTATTGTTCGTATGGTTTCGTTTTTCGAAGATTTCCAATTAATGATTAACTTTGATTTCATGAAAGTTTCCGGATTCACATTTGTGCGCAATGCTGTTAAATACGACTATCCAGTAGTGGAAGGAATAAAATCTATTTTGCCGATCTGCGATGAATTCATTGTAGCCGTTGGAAATTCGGAAGACGATTCGGTTGGATTGATACGGTCGATCGGTTCCCCAAAAATTAAAATAATCGAAACGGTTTGGGATGATTCGCTTCGCGAAGGTGGAAAAGTGCTGGCAGTGGAAACGAATAAAGCGTTCGATGCAATAGCACCCGACAGCGACTGGGCATTTTACATCCAGGCCGATGAATGTTTTCATGAAAATGACCTGCCGAAGATAAAAGCGGCTATGGAAAAATGGAAAGAGGACAAAAGGGTGGAAGGATTGGTATTCAATCATATTAATTTTTACGGAACATTTGATTATTACGCCGACTCGCGTAAATGGAACAAAAAAGAAGTACGTGTTGTGCGAAACGATAAGGACATCCGTTCGTGGAAAGACGCGATGAGTTTCCGCAAGACCTGCCCTGAGCGAAGTCGAAGGGATGGAGAAAAACTTAAGGTGAAATTTGTGGATGCGCTCATTCATCATTACGGCTGGGTGAAGTCACCGCTGACACAGCAAAAAAAACGGGAATCGTTCCACAAGCTCTGGCACGATGATGCGTATGTGGAAAAGAATGTGGTCGCGCCTGAATTCGATTATTCAAAGATTGATTCGTTGGCGAAGTTCAAAGGTTCGCATCCAAAAGTGATGCATGAACGGATAAAAGAACAGAATTGGAAATTTGAATTCGACAAGACCAAAGCCATGCGGCCGTCGCTGCGGCTGAGAATTTTAAATTCAATTTATCAAAATACCGGAATTCATATAGGAGAATTTAAAAACTATAAACGCATATGAAACCGTCAAGGTTTTTAAAACCTTGACGGTTTGACAAAAGGAATGCTATCCAAAGAAGAAATAAATCGCTACTCCCGTCACATCCTGCTTTCCGGGATAGGAACGGAGGGGCAGGAAAAATTGAAAGGCGCAAAAGTACTTGTGATCGGTGCGGGCGGACTGGGTTGTCCGGTTTTGCAGTATTTAACCGCAGCCGGTGTCGGAACGATCGGAATTGCGGATGATGATATCGTAGATGAATCGAACTTGCAGCGGCAGGTAGTATTCTCTACGGAAGATGTAAGCAGGCAGAAGGCAGAAGTAGCAGTCCAAAAACTGAAATTACAAAACCCAAATGTCAATCTCATATCTCACATTTCACGTCTTACATCTGCGAATGCACTTGACCTGATTAAAAATTACAACCTGGTCATCGACGGCTCCGATAATTTTCCAACCCGCTACCTGGTAAACGATGCCTGTGTAATGTTGAACAAGCCGCTGGTATTTGGTTCCATCTTTAAATTCGAAGGACAGGTTTCGGTTTTCAATTATAAGAGCGGTCCGACGTATCGTTGTCTTTTTCCTGAACCGCCCGGCGCAGGAGAAGTACCGAACTGTTCGGAAGTAGGCGTGCTGGGCGTTCTGCCGGGAATGATCGGAACCATCATGGCAAATGAAGCGCTGAAAGTAATTCTTGAGATCGGAAATGTACTCTCCGGAAAATTGTTTGTGCTGGATGCGCTCAGCATGCATACACAGATCGTTTCGTTTAAAAAAAATCCTGTAAACCTAAAGATCACTTCGTTGACCGATTACGAACAGTTTTGCGTTGCAAATGCAGCTGGAGTAAAGGAAATTTCTGTGGATGAACTAAAAAAAATGATTAAGAGCCGGGCTGATTTCCAACTGATAGATGTAAGGGAACAATCGGAATATATGGTTTTGAATATAAGCGGAGAGAATATACCGCTGGGAAGTATTGAACAACACGTATCAAAAATAGCGCGCGATAAAAAAGTGGTGATCCATTGCAAGATGGGCGGCCGGAGCAAACGTGCCATTGAAGTTCTTGAAAAGAAATACGGGTTCACAAACCTCTATAATCTCGCAGGAGGAATTGATGCCTGGAAGTGACTATTCTATCGGGATATTCAGTTCCGTAAATTTTTCTTTTACTTTCATAAACTCCTGTAAAGGATTTTTTGATTTCCATATACTGGAGTAGAAGGCAACTCCCTTAAAGCCCAGTTCATGGGATTTCTGAAGGTTGCCGGCAGAAATGCCGCCACGGGCTATTGTTTTATACTGTGTGTTCTTCAACGCATGCCGGAGATCGTGTTCGGAAAAACCAGCCTGAAAATTTCCGGACAGGCTGTCAAACACAGGCGAAAGAAAAACATAATCGTATTTTGAATTATGATCCAGCAACGCTTCAATGCTTCTTAATGTTGCAGAAACTTTAAACTCTTTTTTTCTGATCTTAAACCATTGCATACGCAGCCAGGTTCTCATCTTCCTTTTTTTATGCGAGCGGGAAATGTAGACCCCTTTCAGGTTGAATTTTGTCACCAGTTCATGGTGGGTATGGATCACGATCCGGTCATGGTATTTTTCAGGGATTTCTTCTATGAAGTGCTGCAGTTCCCGGGTTGAAAACTTGATCTTGCGAAGATGATAGGTCTTCAAACCTTGCTCAAACATGTTCAATAAATAAGGCAGTTCGGTATCTTTTCGTTCAGAAGGAGATATAAGGATCAATTTCATCGGATGGCTTCCGCTATTTTTTTTACAAGTGTACAATCTTTTTCAATACTGTTGCCGACAACGATCAAGTCGGCGCCGGCCCGGAAAATGATCTTTGCCTTTTCCGGAGAATCAATACCGCCGCCGACAATCAACGGGCATGAAATGCTCTTTTTAACCTGCCGGATCATTTTTTTGCCCAGTGTTTTTCTGGCACCGCTCCCTGCTTCCAGGAAGATCAGTTTCATGCCCAGCAGTTCACCCGCGATCGCAGTTGAAACGGCAAGATCCGTATCAGAAGATTTTATGGGCGTAGTCCGGCTGACTTTTTGTGTGGAATATTTTTTTCCGCCGTTTATAAGAATGTAGCCGGTAGGGACAATTTCGAGTTTTGATTTTTTCAGCTGCCGGGCTGCGCGGATATGTTCCCCGATCAGGTAGTCGGGATTGCGCCCCGAGATCAGTGAAAGAAGAAGGATGGCATCTGCTTTCTCAGATATCTGTTCTCTTCCTCCCGGAAAGATGATCAGCGGGATTTTTGTCATCCGGCTTACGGTTTTCATGCACCGGTGAAACTTTTCCTTCCGCAAGCCGCTTCCTCCTATAAAGAGGAAATCAACTTTTGAACGATTTGCTTCGTGAATGACCTTGCGGTTGAATTTATCCGGATCGATAAGAACAGCTAAAAGTTTTTTTCCTTTTCTT
>JAHEYJ010000028.1 GCA_023251675.1 Bacteroidota bacterium | reverse complement strand
CTTATACCTTATACCTTATACCTCTTCTTTGCTTCCTGCCAGACCGATATCCAGACGATTAAACAAGTGACGTCATTTAAGAATCTTCACGGAGAATCAATGAAAGAGGCAGAGATCCTTTACGGCGACTCCGCAAAAGTTAAAATGAAGTTAACGGCGCCGCAAATGGACCGCTATTCTGGCGAGAAACCGTATATAGAAATGCCGCAGGGAATGAAAATGTTCTTTTATAACGATTCATTGAAAGTGAATGCATGGATGAAAGCGGATTACGGCATTCGTTATGAAAAAGAAGGAAAGATGGAAGCGAAAAGAAACGTGGAAGTGGTGAATGTAAAAGGCGACAAGCTGAATACAGAACGATTGATCCTGGATGAGCCGAAAGACAGTATATACACCGATGCTTTTGTAAAGATCACTACGAAGGATGAAGTATTATGGGGGAACGGTTTGGAATCAAACCGTGATTTCTCCAAATATGTCATTAAGAATATCAAGGGGATCGTTAATATAAAAGACGAGCCGAAAAATAATAATCCGTAATTTCGATCATGATTTTTTCCAGGCCACAGAAATTAAAAGATATCGCATTGCTCGTAAATGCGGAAATTGTTGGTGATGCAAATCTGGCAGTAACGGGCATTAACGAAATAAATGTTGTTGGTGAAGGCGATATCGTATTTGTAGATCATCCGAAATACTATAGCAAAGCGCTGGATTCAAAAGCAACGGTAGTCATTATCAATAAAAAAGTCGATTGCCCTGCAGGGAAAGCATTGTTGGTTACCGACGACCCGTTCAGCGCATTCAACCGGATCTCCTCCCAGTTTTCTTCCCGTTCATTTTCTCAAAAACCGATCAGTGATACAGCCGTTATCGGTAAGAATACGCGTATTATGCCCAATTGTTTTATCGGTGATCATGTGAAGATCGGCGACAACTGCACGATCCATCCGCATGTGACCATCTACGACAATTGCACCATTGGCAATAATGTGATCCTGCATTCAGGAGTTGTCATTGGCGCGGATGCATTCTATTATAAAAAGCGCCCGGCCGGTTATGATAAATTATTATCTGTCGGCACCGTTGTGATCGAGGACAATGTAGAGATCGGCGCACTTTCCAGCATTGACCGCGGCGTTACGGATAAAACCGTCATCGGTGCGGGAACCAAGATCGATAACCATATCCAGGTAGGACACGATACCAAGGTCGGCAAGAATTGTTTATTCGCTTCACAGGTTGGAATATCCGGAGCATGTATTATTGAAGATGATGTGATTCTGTGGGGGCAAGTAGGTGTGCCGAGTAAAATTCGAATTGGAAAAGGAGCGGTGCTGCTTGGGCAATCAGCGCCAGCGAAAGATGTAGAAGGCGGAAAAACATATCTTGGCAGTCCTGCGGATGAATCCATGAAGAAATTCCGCGAGCTGGCCATGATCCGAAAGCTGCCCGAACTTTTTCAGAAACTCTGATCCCGGATCTTAATGAAAAATATTTCCTTCTTTCTTTCTTTGATAGCTGTTTCCTGCTTTTCACAAACCGGAAGCAGGAAGGTTTATAACACAACGCTGACTTATTCTGAAATTGTTTCTTCCTATGAATCGTTTTCAAAGCAAAGCCCGTTTGTAAAACTTTTTTCCTGCGGAACAACCGACGTTGGAAAGCCGCTTCAGCTTTTCGTGATAAGCAAAACCAAAGAGTTCGATCCGGATTCTTTGAAGAAAAAGAACAAACGGATTCTTCTGATTAATAACGGGATTCATCCCGGCGAACCCGATGGCATTGACGCCAGCGTTGAAATGGTGAAAACACTCCTGGCTAAACCGTCTGAAATTCCTGACGATGTGGTTATCTGCATCATCCCGGTCTATAATATTGACGGATGTCTTAACCGCGGGAAATATTCAAGGGCCAATCAAAACGGTCCTGAAGAATACGGATTTCGCGGCAACGCGCAGAACCTGGACCTTAACCGCGATTTCGTGAAAGCAGATTCAAAAAATGCGCGATCGTTCATGGAGATCTTTCAGAAGTGGAAGCCGGATGTTTTTGTGGATACACATACTTCTGACGGAGCGGATTATCAATATGTGATGACCTTGATCGCAACGCAGCACGATAAGCTGAATCCGATCCTTTCGGATTTCATGGTAAAAGAAATGCTTCCTGTTCTGTATGATAAAATGAAGCAGGGCCAATATGAAATGACGCCGTATGTTGAAACCAAAGACGAAACACCGGAGAGCGGCATCACCGAATTTCTTGAAACGCCCCGTTTCTCAACCGGGTATGCAGCGCAGTTCAATACGATCGGTTTTGTTTCAGAATCGCATATGTGGAAACCATATAACGATCGGGTATGGGCAACCTATGAATTTATTTTTTCTCTTTTGCAGGCGACCGAGAAGTTTTCGGATAAGATCGGTAAATTAAAAGCACAGGCCGATGCATCCGTTAAAACGCAGAAAGAGTTCCCGCTGAACTGGGAACTGGATACCACGGTTTTCGATCCGATCGATTTCAAAGGGTATGAAGCCATTCACAAACCGAGTACCATAACCGGTTTACCTCGCTTGTATTATGATCGCAGCAAACCCTATACAAAAAAGATTTCATTTTACCATCATTACAAACCTTCTGAATCGGTCAGCAAAGCGGATGTATACATTGTGCCGCAGGCATGGCAGAAAGTAATTGAAAGACTGAAGCTGAACGGAGTTCAAATGAAGCAGCTGAATTCTGATACTGCGATATCCTGTTCTGTATATTATATCTCCGGATTCGAGACTTCAAAAAATCCGTATGAAGGCCATTATGTTCATTATAAAATCAAAACGAGGTCAGAAAAACAGGAACTGAAATTTTTCAAAGGAGATTATTTGATCGAAACCGATCAATCGGCTAACCGCTATATTGTTGAAACGCTGGAACCCGGATGCGAAGATTCTTTTTTTGCCTGGGGTTTCTTTGATGCCATTCTTCAGCAAAAGGAATGGTTCTCGGATTATGTATTTGAAGAGAAAGCGGAAGAGATCCTTAAAAATGATCCAAAACTTAAGACTCAACTGGATGAAAAAAGAAAATCAGACAAAAATTTCGCTTCCAATCACATGGCGCAAATGAGTTTCATTTACCATAACTCGCCTTATTATGAAAAATCACACAACCGTTACCCGGTTGCGCGAGTTCTCCATTGAGATTTTCAAGTAGATATTCCTTTTTTTGATAGCAACCTTTTTGCTTTTCATCCGTCTTTTATACAAAGCCCGTTGCGGAAGTTAAAAACATCAATTAACAAACTTGTTGTATTTTTACAAAGTGAAACTTTATGAATCCAATGGCTGATCCAATAACGGTGAAATCAATGTCAAAGTCCAAACAACTGGATCTTAAACTTGCTTCTTTGCTTGAAGTGACGAAAGCCATTAACGCGAATACCAAAACGCCGGAACTGCTGAAAATTTATGAGTCGGTTCTCCGGCATCAGCTGAACGTTGGAAAACTTGTTTTGTACGCAAACGACGGAGAATGGAGGCCGTTTCTGAAATTCGGAATGAATGCCGCTTTTACTTCAGCAGAAGTTGAAAAATATTTAAAACCCATCAAGGATATTACATTGATGGATTTCTCTTCCACATCCGGAGAGTTGGTTCCGATCCAGAAAGCGCTTCAGCAGCATAATGTCGAAGTGGTCATTCCGGTCTTTCATAAAGATCAGCCGCTGGCCTATGCGCTCATCGGTGACCTGGATGAAGAACAGATCGGCATGGGCGCCAGCGTGAAGCACTTGAATTTTATCCAAACACTTACCAATATTCTTGTCGTCGCTATTGAAAATAAACGGCTGGCGCGCGATAGCATACGCCAGGCAGAAGTAAAAAAGGAACTGGATGTAGCCTCCCAGATGCAGCACATGCTTTTTCCGTCTTCATTGCCGAATGATTCGCAGTTGGAGATGGATGCCTTTTATATTGCGCACCAGCAGATCGGCGGCGATTATTATGATTTTGTGCGTATCAACGAACAGGAAGTCGCTTTTTGCATGGCCGATGTTTCCGGAAAAGGGATTTCAGCTGCTTTGCTGATGAGTAATTTCCAGGCAAATATGCGCAGCCTGCTTCATCGTGCTGAATCGCTGGCTGAACTGGTCCGTGAATTGAACGTAAAAGTGAATGAGACCGCTCAAGGCGAACGTTTCATTACTTTTTTTGTGGCGCGCTATAACATAATGACCCGCATGTTGACCTATGTGAATGCCGGGCACAATCCTCCCCTTCTTATCAATCCCGATAATTCCATTGTCATGCTGAAGATCGGAAGTACCGGGCTTGGCATGCTGGAAGATCTGAATAAAGTGAAAGAAGGAGTCGTGAGCATTGAACACAAAGCCGTGTTGCTTTGCTATACCGATGGAGTAGTGGAACAGGAAAATGCGGAAGGCGAAGAGTTTGGCGTAAAACGTTTGAAAGAAATATTACTGAAAGAAGCGCACACGGCTAAAATAAAAGACATCAACCAGCACATCATTGACGGTGTGAAAGCGCACAAAGGAGCAAAAGAATATCTTGATGACATTGCCCTGCTGACTTGCAGGATTTTTTAATTCCCTCCCACCCATTTCGCGATCAGGTAAGCGGCTGAGGCGGCGAGCGCTCCAATCAAGACGGTTCGCAAACCTCCCGCGAACGGTTTCTCCCCGACAAATTTTGTTTTAATGTATCCGAAAATGAAAAGCACCACCAGCGTAATAGCGATGGAGGCGATCAGTCCGTCCTGCGGAGTGGAAAGGAAAAAATAAGAGCTCAGCGGAATAAATCCCCCCACGATATAGGAAATGGCAATGGTGGCTGCGCTTTGCGTGGCGCGTTTCGGATCTGGTCTTTCCAGGCCCAGCTCAAACCGCATCATGAAGTCAACCCATTTTTGTTTGTTGGTTGAAAGTTCTTTCACCACTTTTTCCCCGGTCTCTGAAGAAATTCCGTATTCGGAAAGTATATCGCGTATCTCCTGCTCTTCGCGTTCGGGAACCACTTCCACTTCATGGATCTCTCTTTTCAGTTCTGATTCGTAATGGTCGGCTTCCGATTTCCCTGCAAGGTATCCGCCCAGTCCCATAGCAATGGAGCCGGCAATGATCTCTGCTATTCCTGCAGTAATAATAATAGTGTTGTCTTTGACAGCGCCGCTCAAACCCGCCGCCAGCGCGAAGGGAACGGTTAACCCGTCGGACATGCCGATCACGATGTCTTTTACCGTTGCCGATCCTTTAAAATGTTTTTCTTCGTGGTTGTGCGGCATACTCAATATAATTTTTTTTTGTACTTCTAAAATCCTAACTCGTTAATCCTTGTTCGATATTCAAAATCGAAAAAATAATTCAAAAACAATATGAAAAGGATTTAAGAACAAGGAATGTCGATTCTTGATTTTCGATTTATTGTATTGCAATTGATCATTCTTCTGTGTGATTTCAAGAATTTTCACAAAGATCGTTAATCCTTGTTCGATATTTTTTGCTGCTGATCCGTTTCTTTTACCTTTTCAGAAATATCCATCATTACCAGCATGGCAATGAATCCCCAGAATGGTGCGGATGCTTTATCGGTATCCAGAAAATCATTCAGCGTTCCGTGAACGAAATACGTGATAAGACCCAGCGCAATGACCATTGCAAAAACGCGCGTCTTTTTATGGGGAGAATGATAAATAAGTTTTCCGGCAGTCAGTAAAGTGGTAACGAGAATTCCTAAAACCGTAAGCAGTCCGGGAACGCCTGACTCTGCCATCGGACCGATGTATTCGCTGTGGGAATTTCCCCGCTCGCCGAAGTTCGTGGAAATAATAGTTTTTTCAGTCGAGATCTGGAAAGGAGCATATTGAAACTGGTAGGTGCCGGGTCCCCATCCGAAGAAAGGCCGTTCCCTGAACATACGCATGGCCGATGCCCACCGGTTAAAGCGCTCGGTATTGGATGCATCGGTAGTGACGTTGGTGATGGATTGAACCCGTTGTTCGATGTTCCTGTTCTCGGTATTTTTATAGCGGCCCGACTGGAGATAGATAATAATATCGGTCTGGTAGTAGAAGAACAACCCGACGATCATTCCGGTTGCAACCAGGATTGGAATTATTCTCACACGCAATAAATAAATGACCAAAGCTCCTGACGCAATGATCATGCTGAGCCATGCAGCGCGGGTGTAGGAGAATACAAGTCCGGTTAAAAAAATGAGGAGAAGGAATCCGGCTGCCAGGCGGGTGTTTCGAGGGGAATCTTTATCAAAGACAAAAAGAATAAGCGGGGGAATGTACATGGCAAGCATGGCTCCGTAGGAAGTATGATCGTTATAAAACGGCGTCATGGAGATGTGCGCCGCCTCTTCTGAAAAGTCAGCCAAAGCGTGGTTGGTTACGGTATAGATAATGACGCCTGCAAATGAGAGCATGTAAAGCCAGATGTGCCTGCGCATGTTTTTCTTTTCCTTGAACAGGTGAAGGGTGACAAAATAAAATGGAATGACAAGCCATAACCGCGAAAGAAAAAATTTCCAGGATACCGCCGGCAGGGAACTCGTGATACACGTAAAAAAAATCCAGCATAGATAGAGGAGTATGGCAATGGTGACCGGATGAAAGAATATTTTCCGGTCCAGTTTTCCTTCATAAAAAAGCCGTAGTATGTAAATGATCATTACTCCGAAAAGCAAGGGTTCCGTGGGAATAGAAATGGCGGCGCCAAAATCATTTTGCTGAATAATGATCGAAAAAGGAGTTAGAAAGACAATGGTCAGCATTAATACATCCAAAGCAAGAAACGCCGTAAGTACAACAATAAGCGCTACCGGCAAAGCCATAAACCAGAAAACTTCCTTAGCAATAAAATAGGTATTCAGCGCTATAAAAAGCGTGCTGAAAATCATTACCCATCTTAATTTCAACTGGTCGTTCATAAAATCGGAATAGTGGAATGGTGGAAAAGTGGAATGCGGGTCAGTTGCCGGCAAAACTATCTTCCCATTCCCCTGTTTTCTTTTTTCGTTGCAGGGATTCTATTAATCGTATTAATATTTTTTTTCTGCGATCACTGTATTTTCCATTTTTCCAACATTCCATTATTCCTTATTTGCTGCTTCTTTCGTAGCAAAATCCATCCCTAAATTATAAAAAACAAAACTCCATATATCCGCCCATTCATCAATTTGTTTTGCGGTGGGCTTTCCGGCGCCATGTCCTGCTTTTTTGTCAATCCGGATGAGGATGGGATTATTGCTCTTGTTTTTTTCCTGCACCGTTGCCGCAAACTTAAATGAGTGCGCCGGCACTACCCGGTCATCGTGGTCGGCTGTCATGATCAGGGTTGCAGGATATTCCACTTCTTTTACATTGTGTAGAGGTGAATATTTTACAAGGCAGTCAAACTGTTCTTTGTTATCGCTTCTTCCATAATCACTTGCCCAGAAATAACCGATCGTGAATTTATGGTAGCGAAGCATATCCAGCACGCCCACACCCGGCAGTGCCACTTTCATCAGGTCGGGGCGCTGCGTCATAACAGCTCCGATCAGCAGTCCGCCGTTGGACCGGCCATGAATTGCAAGTTTCTGAGAGGAAGTGTATTTTTCTTTGATCAGGTATTCGGCAGCGGCTATGAAATCATCAAATACATTTTGCTTGTTGCAAAGGATTCCTCCTTTGTGCCATTCTTCTCCATATTCATTTCCGCCTCGCATGTTGGCTACGGCATATACACCTCCATTTTCAAGAAAAGGAACCGAATTGGTAATGAAGGCAGGCGTTACGCTGATGTTGAAACCTCCATAGCCATACAAGAAGCAGGGATTGTTTCCATCCATCTTTAATCCTTTTTTGTGCGTAATGATCATCGGGATCTTTGTCCCGTCCTTGCTTGGGTAAAAAACCTGCCGGCTTTCGAATTCATCAGAATTAAAATCCACTTTTGGCTTAAAAAAAACTTCAGAAGTATTTGTAATGATGTTGTATTTGTAAATAGCCGCGGGTGTTATGTAATTTGTAAATGAGTAAAAAGCAATGCTGTCTTTCATGGAGCTGCTGAATCCAACAACGCCGAGCGGGGGAACCGGCACTTCTTTTTCCTGCGTTCCGTCAAGATTGTATACAAATAATTTATTGGTTACATCGTGCAGGTATTTGGCAACAATTTTTCCGTTGCAGAGGGTGGTGCTTTCGAGCAGGTCACTGCTTTCCGGGATTATCTTTTTCCAGTTGTCAAGTTGCGGATGGGACGGATCAATCTGTACGACCTGCCATTTGGGTGCGTTTTTGTTTGTTTGAATAAGAAGTTTGCTGCCGATATTATCGATCAAACTGTATTCATTTGAAAAAGTAGTATCAACCCATGTCCAGTTCTTTGCGTTTGATTCTTTAAAGGCAAAACAGGTTCCGCTGGTGGATTCGTTGCCCCAAAGTCCCATGAACTTTCCGTCATCTGTTACGCCGATGCTCCAGCTGCGGCTTGGATGTTTCGGGTCTTCAAAAACCATTTTGTCTTCACTCTGTTTGGTTCCCAGTTTGTGAAAGAATGCTTTGTTGTTCTCGTTTTTTCCGGAATAGGCATGGTTCGATGGAGCAGGGAAGGTGCTGTAATAAAAACCGTCACCTTGCCATGCTGCATTGGAGAATTTAACCCAATGAAGTGTATCCGTTAAAACTTTTCCGCTTGCAATTTCCATGGTAACCATATCATTCCAATCGGAACCCGATTTGGCAAGATTGTAGGCAATGTATTTTCCGTCCTCACGGATGCTGATTCCTGCCAGGGCGGTTGTGCCATCGGCAGAAAGCGTGTTGGGATCAATCAGGACTTTCGGCGAACCGGCTAATCCTTCCTGTACATAAAGAACGCTTTGGTTTTGAAGTCCATCGTTCTTATAAAAGAAATAATATTTTCCCTTTTTAAATGGAGCTCCGAACTTTTCAAAGTTCCACACCTGGGTGAGGCGTTTTTTCAGGTCATCACGGCACGGAATTTTGCTGAGGTAATCGAAAGCGACTTTATTCTCTGCTTCCACCCATTCACCGGTTTCGGCCGACGTGTCGTTTTCGAGCCAGCGGTAAGGGTCCGTTATTTTTGTACCGAAATAATTATCAGCGGTGTCAACTTTTTTGGCTTTTGGATAAGGAAGGAGTCCAATGCCGGCTTGCTGCTTATTGGCCCTATCGCATGAAAGGAAAAGAAATAATGAAAAATAAAAAAACAGGAAAAATATTTTTTTCATGGAGGGAAATTTAGGATGGCAAATGTATTAAATTTTTTTACGAAACAGGGCATTGGCCATTGCCGGATCCCGGTATTCTTTTACCTGTAACTTGTTTCTGTAAATGATATACATTCGTCAAAAATTCCGTAATGAAACCCATTCTCTTTTTCGCAATCATTTCGGTGTTCCTCTTTTCATGCGGATCGCCGAATGCGTCTGATAAAACAGCCGTGCTGTCCTCTGCCGATTCTTCTTTGGATAAACCATTTCATGAATTCAGCGAAACGTTTATCGATGATCTGTGGAAATTGTATCCCGGATGGGCTTCTTCGCAGGGATATCATAAGTACGACAGTATTTTGGTTGTCCCGGATGAGGCATTTCATCAGAAAGAAATTGCTTTTGCAGATAAGAAACTGGAAGCATTGAAGAAGTTTGACCTGTGGAAACTTTCTTCCTCCAACAAAACGGATTATTATATCCTTGAAAACATGCTGAACGGAATTATTTTTAATGTGAATGAATTCCGTGATTATGAATGGAACCCGGCAACGTATAATGTGAGCGGAGCATTTGCAGATATTCTGCAGAATAAAAATGCAACCAACGAAGAAAAGATGCATGCGCTGTACCTGAGAATGGAAAATATTCATTCTTACTATGCTACTGCAAGGACCATGATCAAGAACCCGACAATCGAACACACCGACCTGGCGATCGGCCAGATAAAAGGGGGAGAAGAAGTGTTTTCCGGGATGCTGATGGATTCGCTGAAGAGATCAACTATGGAAGCGAAGGAAAAGAAGAACATAGAGGCGAGAATAAACGAATCGGTGAAAGGGATCGATGCGTTTGTGGGTTGGTTGAAAGAGCTGCGCAAAACACTGAAGCCTGAAACGGCAAGGAGTTTCCGTATCGGGAAAGACCTGTATGAAAAAAAGTTTCAGTATGATATTGTTTCCCGGTACACGGCGGAAGAAATTTACAAGAAGGCGCTGCAGCGAAAAAATGAAATCCAGGCGGAGATGATCGAGATCACAAAAAAAATATTCCATAAATATTTTCCGAATGTACGGCTGAGCGGTTATTCCAATTACCAGGTCAAGATGCTTATTGATGAGATTTCTAAAAAGCATGTGAAAGCGGAAGACTTCCAAACGGAGATCGAAAAGCAGATCCCGGTGCTTACAAAATTCGTTAGTGATAAGAATCTTCTTTATATGGATCCGGCAAAACCGCTGGTGGTAAGGAAGGAGCCTGCCTATATGGCGGGTGTGGCGGGGGCTTCCATGTCTTCTCCGGGGCCGTATGACAAAGAAGGAAATTCCTATTACAATGTAGGTTCGCTGGCCGGTTATTCACCTGCAGAAGCCGAGAGTTATCTTCGTGAATACAATTATTACATTCTGCAGATACTGAGCATTCATGAAGCGATCCCAGGCCATTATGCACAACTGATTTACAGCAATCAATCGCCCAGCATGGTAAAAAGTCTATTCGGAAACGGAGCCATGGTTGAGGGATGGGCTGTTTATTCAGAACGACTGATGCTGGAAGCGGGTTTCGGCAACGATTCTACAGCAAGCGCTGGAGAAGCTACACCTGAAATGTGGCTGATGTATTACAAATGGCATTTGAGATCCGTATGCAACACCATTCTTGATTACAGTGTGCATGTCCTGGGAATGAAAAAGGAAGACGCGATTAAATTTTTAGTGGATGATGCCTTTCAGCAGCAGCAGGAAGCAGAAAACAAATGGAAAAGGGTTTCCTTGACGCAAGTTCAGCTTGATTCTTATTTTACCGGCTATACGGAGATATTTGAACTCCGTGAAGAAATGAAAAAGAAACTCGGCGATAAGTTCAATCTCAAGGATTTTAATGAGAAATTCCTGAGTTATGGAAGTTCGCCGGTAAAATATATCCATGAACTGATGTTAGAGCCCAAGCAGTGATTGATGGCTTTCATGGATATGTTAGAAAAAGCCATATTAATAGCATATTGGTCTGATTACAAAGCATTTATAACAAATTCGGATTGACTAAAAATTGAAATAATTTTGTTTTCTAATTTGCTTAATACATTTGCTATAAATAATTTTGCCCGGCAAAATAAGTCGGCATTTTTAAGTCATCATTATCTTTTTCTGTTGGTTTGGTAGGTTATCAAGGCAACTATTTTCATTAATGCACGTCATTTTAATGCATACTTAAAGGTTTCTTTATTGTTTTGTTGAAAAATGAGGGATTTATGAGTTTTTGTTTTATTTATTTTTTTATATTTTCGCTCTGCAAATGAAAATCAAGTCAATCATATTGTTATTTGGGTTGTCAGTTTGTTTTCCAAATTTTTCTTTTTGCCAGCTCCAGGTAACGGCCAATGGTAATGCAAGCCAGTTGGCTCAGTCCCTGGCAGGTTCAGGAGTAATTATTTCAAATTCTACTATTAACTGCGCAGCCGGAGCAAGCGGAACTTTTAACGGCACTGCTACGAATCTTAATATTGCATCAGGCGTATTGCTTACTACCGGCCAGGTAACCGATGCGGTGGGTCCTAATAATTTGCCCAGTGCGGGTACCGATAATTTGGTGATGTTTTCAGATCCCAACCTAACCGCCATTGAACCATTGGCAACCTATGATGCTTGTATTTTAGAGTTTGACGCAGTACCTTCTTGCAGCACGCTTGCATTTACTTTTTCATTCGGATCGGAAGAATATTTGGAATTTGTCAACGCTGGTTACAATGATGCATTTGGAATTTTTGTGACAGGCCCTAACCCGTCAGGTCCAGCCTATACCGGTTACAATGTTGCTTTGATCCCTGCTACAACAATTCCGGTTAGTATTGATAATGTAAACTCTACCGTTAACTCCTCTTATTATATAAATAACGAAACGCCTCCCGGCCAGACCATTCAATACGATGGATTTACAAAACCCATAGCCGTATCACTGAATGTTTCTCCATGCGCTTCTTATCATTTTAAACTGGCTATTGCAGATGCGGGTGATGGTATTTATGACTCCGGCGTGTTCTTTGCATTGCAGTCGCTTGCCTGTAATCCGCCGCCGATCATTCTGACAAACGCCACTACGCCTTCTACCTGTACTGCAAATAACGGAACGGCAACGGTTAACGCATCAGGCGGTGTTCCGCCCTATACGTATTCCTGGAATACAACCCCGCCGCAGACTTCACCAACCGCTTCTGGTTTGGCTCCAGGCACCTATATAGTTACTGTTTACGATGCGACCGGATGTTTTTATAATAAAGACACTGCCGTGGTTCTTGGTTCCGGCGGTTTTAATGCAACATCCAGCCAGATAAATGAAACTTGTTTTGGAAGTAATAACGCGTCAGCAACAGCAAGCCCTTCCGGAGGAACACCGCCTTATACTTTTGCCTGGAGCACTACGCCACCGCAGACCGGGCCTACCATCACCGGAGTTCCCGCCGGAAGTTATACCTGCCAAATTTCTGACGCAACGGGTTGTGTGCAGTCTGTTACTTTAACGATCACTCAACCATCGGCAGTAACCGGAAGCATTACAAATACAACGAATGTCAGCTGCTTTGGAGGAAATAATGGTGCTGCAACAGCATCCGGAAGCGGAGGAACAGGAACCATAACTTATTCCTGGAATACAACTCCGACTCAGTCGAGCCCTACGGCAAGCAATTTAATTGCGGGTAGTTATGTAGTTACGATTTCGGATGCAAATCATTGCACTGTAACGCAGAATGCAACCATAACTCAACCGCAAGGAATGACCATTAGTACAACCTCCACTCCGGCCTCCTGCGGATTAAATGACGGAACAGCTACCGTTTCTTCTTCGGGCGGTGCAGCACCTCATACTTATTTATGGCTGACTACTCCTGTACAGACATCGCCCATAGCTACCGGGCTTGCGTTTGGAGTTTATACAATTATTGTTACTGACGCGAACGGATGTACACAGCAGCAATCCATTTCCGTACTCGGAGGAGTTCCTCCTGTTGCTGATTTTACGTTTAATCCGGATGTGGTCTCTTTACTGGATCCTACAGTGGTATTTGTGGATCTGTCATCCGGCAGCCCTTCCCTTTGGTACTGGACATTTGACGATGTTTTATCCGGCACCGACAATAATTCACAAACCCAGAATCCATTCCATACATTTACCGATACCGGCACGTATTGTATCACGCTCGCCATTTCCAATGTGAGCGGCAGTTGCAGGGATACAATTGTAAAATGCCTGAAGGTAGAAGCGCCTTATACATTTTATATTCCTAATTCTTTTACTCCTAATTTTGATAGCTGGAATGAAATGTTTTTAGGATATGGAACAAACATTAAAGATTTTCATATCCTGATTTTTGACCGTTGGGGAAACAAAGTCTTCGAATCCTATGACATCACTAAAGGATGGAATGGGAAAGTGAAGGCAACGGGCAAGTTAGTGGAGGAAGATGTATATGTCTGGAAAGTGGATATTGTGGACATTTACAACAAACAGCATAGGTATATAGGGCACGTTTCTGTGCTCCGCTAAGTTTCTGAATTATCAGACCTTTGCTTCAGCCTGGTTATGAATAGGTAAAATCCAGAGATTGATGAATATAAAATATCTCCTGATAAGAAGTTGGTCTGTCACAAGCATTATCTTTTCTTTTTTCCTTATAGACTTACACGCTCAGTTGCAAGTAAACCAAGTAAGTAATGCCGATACTTTAGCAAAACAACTATCCGGTTCAGGAATAGCTGTGTCAAATGCTATATTGAATTGTCCGGCTGGAGCCAGCGGTACATTCAATGGAATCTCTTCAAATATTGGAATCTCTACGGGCGTATTATTAACAAACGGTAATTTGATAAACGCCGTTGGCCCCAACAATTCTGCTAGTGTAGGAATTGATAATGGTTTGAATTTTTCAGATCCTGATATTTCAGCTATAGAGCCTCTTGCGACCTATGACGTTTGCATTCTTCAATTTGACGCGGTCGTGAATTGCGACAGTATGTATGTCAAATTTGTTTTTGGTTCTGAAGAATATCCGGAATTTGTCAATGCGGGTTATAATGATGCATTCGGATTATTTGTCACCGGTTCAAACCCTTCAGGTCCGGCCTATTCAAGTTATAATATGACGCAGATTCCTGGTTCTTTCAGCCCGGTTTCTATCAATAATGTAAATAATGGATTCAGCGCTAATTGTCCCGCCGCCGGGCCTTGTAATAATTGTGCATACTATGTAGAGAATTGCAACGGCACCTCTGTGCAGTACGATGGTTTCACAACCGTTATCCAAAAAAATCTTTATGTGATCCCTGGAAATGCTTACAAATTTAAATTTGCGATAGCCGATGCCGGTGACGGGATCTATGACTCCGGTGTTTTTATCGGGATGGGGTCGTTCTCCTGCCTGGGTTTATCGGTGCCGGAGGAAGTGTCTCCGCATCCAGAGGTGAATGTTTTTCCTAATCCATTCAGTTATTCCACATCGTTTTCATTTAATGATCTTCCTGAAAATTCTTTGGCGGTATTGGTTCTGTTTGATTCTTTCGGAAGAGAAGTGAGAAATGAAACAGTTGCCGGTGGAATGAATAATGGGACTTATATCTTTTATGCAAACGGTTTATCAGAAGGATTGTATTTCTATAAAATTGAAAGTGAGAATCGCTTCCTTTCATCCGGAAAGCTGATGATCAGTGAGTAGGTCACAAAAATCTCCCCGCTTCCACGAAATATTTTTTGTAATAATCTTCATCCAGGTCATCGATCATCACACCCGCTTTTGTTGTGGCGTGGACAAATTTATTGTTCTGAAGGTAAACACCTACATGTGAGATCTCTTTTGAATCGATCTTAAAAAAAACAAGGTCGCCTTCTTTCAGCTCGGATTTAGTAATGTTTTTGCTTTGCTTATAGAAGCTTGATGATGATCCGCTTATTTCTTTTCCGAAGACCTCTTTTAAAAGAAGGGAAGCAAAGCCGGAACAATCAACTCCTTTTTTTGTTTTGCCTCCGTATTGATAAGGCGACCCGTACCATTCATCTATAAATGAATAAAGTTTCTTATTAGAGATGTTATCTGTTTTTGTTCCAAGCAAATGCGCATATTTTTCTTCGATCGTTTTGTACGAACTTGCAGTTGCGCTCTTTCTTGTTCCGCAAGAAGTGATGATAACTGCTAAAAGGGTGAAAGAGAAATATTTTAAAAAGTGCATAGATAAAATTAACTTTTTGAAAAAATCAAAACAAGGATAGATTCTTCTTTTTTTAAACTAAGAATGTTGATAAACCCAACGAATAATTAATAAATTTGCTACCCTTAAACGACAAACTATAAATCACATGTCTACTGTAGCTGCTTCATCAAAGATCACCGAACTGCTTGGCGCCAATGCCGATAAACTTTTAAATCATACCTGTAAGGGGATCCCAAAAGAACAGATGCATCTTCCCGGCGGTGATTTTGTGGAAAGGATCTTTTCAATTTCGAACAGAAGCGCAAGGGTGGTTGACAATCTTAAAAAGATGTATAACCACGGAAGGCTTTCCGGGACCGGGTATTTATCCATTCTTCCTGTTGACCAGGGAATTGAACATTCTGCCGGCGCATCGTTTGCGCCCAATCCGGCCTATTTCGATCCGGAGAATATTGTAAAGCTGGCGGTGGAAGGAGGATGTAACGCAGTGGCATCTACTTTTGGCGTGCTGGGCATTGTGTCAAAGAAATATGCAAATAAAATACCTTTCATTGTAAAGATCAATCACAACGAGTTTCTCACTTATCCTAACAAATTTGACCAGATCATGTTCGGAAAAGTAGAAAGCGCGTTCAATATGGGAGCCGCTGCTGTAGGAGCGACTATCTACTTTGGTTCTGCTGAATCATCACGCCAGATCACAGAAGTGGCAATGGCATTTGAGCGGGCACATGAATTAGGAATGGCAACAGTGCTTTGGTGTTACCTGAGAAATCCAGGTTTCAAAAAAGACGGAGTGGATTATCATACGGCAGCCGATTTAACAGCACAAGCCAATCATCTGGGTGTTACTATTCAGGCTGATATCATTAAACAAAAACTTCCAACTAATAACGGGGGGTTCACCGCATTGAATTTTGGTAAAACGAATCCAAAAGTATATTCAGAACTTTCTTCAGATCATCCTATTGACCTCTGCCGCTACCAGGCCGCCAATTGCTACATGGGCCGGATCGGCCTGATCAATTCAGGCGGAGAGTCAAAAGGAGCCAGCGACCTTGCGGATGCTGTAATGACAGCCGTGATCAACAAACGCGCGGGCGGCCATGGATTGATATCCGGAAGAAAGGCATTTCAGAAACCTATGAAAGACGGTATAATTTTGCTGAACGCGATTCAGGATGTATATTTAGCTAAAGAAATTTCTATAGCGTAATTTTCTGCTTACTAATTAACGAATCAATAACCTATGTTACGAATAGCTCCAAGGTTTTGTATTAGTAAAATTTGTAACCTATTTGTTATTGGTATCCAGGGAATTTTATAAATAATTTTTATTGTAAAAGTATGTCATGGTATAAACGAATAGCAAAAGGGATCACCACCCGCACAAAGGAAAAAAAAGAAACCAAGGAAGGCCTGTGGCATAAATGCCCTTCGTGCAAGAAGATATCTCCTGCCGATGAGCATGCGAAAAATCTTTACGTGTGCCCTGATTGCGGGCATCATGAGCGGATCGGATCTAAAGAATATTTTGAAATTATTTTTGACAATAACGAATACCTTGAGTTAAACCCGGATATGGATTCGGCTGATCCGCTGAATTTTACCGATACTAAAAAATACACAGACCGCCTGGTGGATACCCAGAAAAAAACCGGGCTGAAAGACGCCATTGCAACGGCAGCCGGTAAAGTGGATGGAAACGAACTGGTGGTAGCCTGCATGGATTTTTCTTTTATCGGCGGAAGTATGGGCGCTGTAGTAGGAGAAAAAATTTCGCTGGCTGTCGACTTCTGCATCGAACATAAAGTGCCGTTCATGATCATTTCAAAATCAGGCGGTGCCCGGATGATGGAAGCAGCCTATTCATTGATGCAACTGGCAAAAACCGCTGCAAAACTTACCCTTCTGGATAAAGCAAAGATCCCTTTTATATCCTTGATGACCGACCCGACAACCGGTGGTGTTACCGCTTCATTTGCCATGCTGGGCGACCTGAACATTGCGGAACCGGGAGCGCTCATTGGGTTTGCCGGTCCGCGTGTAATCAAAGAAACGATCAAGAAGGATCTGCCCAAAGGTTTTCAGACATCGGAGTTTCTTCTCGAGCACGGATTTCTTGATCTGATCGTGAGCCGCAAAGATCTCAAGGCGAAATTGGCACAGCTGCTTGCGTATTTTAAGAATTGAACCGACTCTTTCTTGTTCAGTAAATATTCTGCTTGCGAATGTTCAGAAAATCAATCCGGATGAAAATAATTCAATTTTTTTTCTGTTTAATTTTCTTTCTATTTTTTGGATACGATTGCCGGATTTATTCCCATGAAAATAATTTGCCTGAAGTTTTATTGGATGCGATTGATTCAAGTAAAATCATTACAGCAGCAGATTCTGCTTTGGTACATTCTAAGATTCAAAAGTTAAAAGGAATAGAGAAATATGCTGTTAAGGATGGCTTTTCCCTTTTAGCAAGTATTTTGAAATATAAAGGTGACAATGCCGGATATGAAAAAGTAATAGCCATTTTAAAAAAGCAGTACGAATATCCTCAGGAGTTCACGATCCTGGCGCTGGATAATGTAAACGGGTATATCAAGTTTGCACCGAACGGAGCGGATGTGACCTATACGATGACCTATTGGAACCTGAGCGATGGTTCTGTGCTCATCGCGGCGGAGGATTTTGGATGCGGTCCTGTTTGTTCATCATCTATCAGCTTCAGCAGTTATAAGAATGGGTCGTATCAGAATCTTGAAAACGAAAAGATAATTCCCGGAATGAAAAAACTTCCCGTAATGCTGGTTCCCGATTATGATGAGAGCCAGGAGCCGTTAGAGTTCCAATATGTTTTACCCAAAACCGGAAAGAACATTGAGTATTGTTTGAATGGTAAATGCATTGAAATGCAATTCAGGGATGGAGTGTTTGACATTATAGAATAAAAAAATCCCGATTCGTAAATTAACGAACCGGGATTTTTCTTTTTTTCATTCCTCTCCCTTTAGGGCCGGGGCATCTATTCAGAACTTAAATCCAATCTTTGTGTAGTAATATGCACCTGCAAATCCCATTTGCACTGCATCCCACAATCCACCTGATTCGGTCATGGCAGGATCGTGCTGATCAGGGTACTGGTTGGTGATGTTCATTCCGCCAATGGTGATACGGATATTGTTGAAGTTGTATCCGAGTGAAAGGTCAACTGTGAATTTTGATTTGTAAACATCCATTTCTCCCGGATCAACAATGCTGTCTCCGTTATCATTCCAGTTGATGAGCTCCACTTTTCCGAACATATTCAGGTGCGCATCAGCCATCAGCTTGCCATGCGTGAACTCTGCTCCTGCCGTTAGTTTGCTTTTGGGTGCTGAAGCCAGCAGGAAGTATTGTTCGCGCAAGCCAAAGTAAGTCTGTTCCTTGCCTTTAAGTTTATCGTTCGTGTAAACTTTATCAATTTTCATAGTATTAAAATTGGCGGCAACCGAAAGACGGAGCGATTGTTTATCAGTAAGAATGGGAGTAAAACCTGCAACCGCATCCACGCCGTGTGTTATGGTGTTAACGGCATTGGTAAAGAACTGAGCCGCTCCAACATTGAGCGCCTGCAGATCAGCGCCAATGATCGGATCAGAATCATAAAATGCGCCGGTAAGAACGATCCTGTCTTTAATGTTAATGGAGTAAGCATCCACCGTAAGTGATATGGATTTGTATTTAACCGCAAATCCATAGCTCAGATTTTGTGACTTTTCTTCTTTCAAAGAAGGAATTCCGAGCGCCCGTGTGATGGGGCTGTTGTTGGCTGCAATGATCTTGTCAACAGGTTTTCCGGCAACAAAATCGGTGAACGTAGTGTTGTAATACAACTGTGCCAGCGAGGGTGCGCGGAAACCATTGCTGAAGGAACCGCGAAGCGAAACGTAGTTGCTGATCTTATACCGTACAGCAAATTTTCCGGTTTGTGTGCTTCCAAAGTCGCTGTAATCTTCAAAACGGCCGGCAAGTCCGAACATCAGGTTTTCTGTTGCGTCAAGTTCCGCATCTACATAGGCAGCAAGGTTAGTGCGGGTAACATTTACTTCGTTGGAAGGTTGGAATCCTGGAAATCCCTGTGATCCGCCGGGACGATACGTAGTATCCAGTCCTACAAAAGCCATGGTGTCATTAAATAGGCTGTCGATGCTGAAAATAACATGCCCGTAATCTTTCCATGATCCTTCTTCTCCGGCAAAGATCTGGTAGTTGTTCATTCTGACTTCGGAACCGAAGGCAACGTTCAATCCTTCCAAAACCCCTGTGAACATTTTGGAGAGATTGACAGATGAAGTATTTTCAGTTAATGAAAATCCGCCGGCATCAAAACGGGTAGGGGATTTGTCTACCAGTGAAGAATTGAGTGTATGATCAATGATAAAATGGAACCGGTTAGAACCCATGGTATTGTTAAGGTCCATGTTCCATCCGCTTCCGAGTTTCGACCGAACACCGGCTGACATGGATTTGTCAGTAATAACGGATTGGATCTTCGGATCAAATCCTTCCGGGTAAATCGATTTTACGTTCCTGTTTTCATCCGGAGTTCTTGTCCATGCATAGGCATCTGTGAACCGGTAGTTGTATCCGCCAAATGCATATACATCCGCATTGTCTCCGGCAGAAAATTCCGAGTTCATATAAAAAGAAGCATTATTCGATGCAGCATCGCCGAAATTATTCCGGTAAATGCCATTTGTAAGAAAGGAGTCAGGAAGGGCAGGGCGGTTGGTTCCGTTGCATCTTTCTGAACTCAGCGTGAAGTTTGCAAACCCGTCTTTTCCGATCTTCACTCCCTGGTTTCCGCTGAACTGCCATGTTTCTCCGTCATAAGGATTGGGCTGTTTGATAATGGCATACTTTGAAGGCGGTTGCATCTTGTTCATTCCTGAAGTTACATTACCGGTCAATTCGCCAACATTTGATTTCAGGATGATATTGATCACTCCGGCGATGGCGTCCGATCCGTATTGGGCACTGGCTCCGTCTCGGAGGATCTCAATGCGGTCAATAGCAGAGACCGGAATTGCATTCAGGTCGGTTCCGGTATTTCCCCTGCCTCTGGTTCCGAAAATATTTATCAATGACGACTGGTGCCTGCGTTTTCCGTTTATAAGAACAAGGGTCTGGTCAGGGCCTAATCCTCTTAACGTTGCCGGGTCAACATGGTCGGCCCCATCGGCGCCGCTTTGTTTATTGGAGTTAAAAGAAGGCGCTGCGTATTGTAAAAGCTGGTTCACTTCAACCGTTCCTGTTGAGCCTGCTATTTTTGAAACGTCAATAATATCTACACCAACAGCTGTTTCGGTTTGTGTTCTGCCCGGCCTGCGGGTACCGACAATTTCTGTTGAACCCAGCATGTTGTTCAGGATCATGGCAGCGTCATAGGTCTTTCTGTGTTCTATCGTAATTTGATTTTTCAGGTATCCTACATAGCTGAAAACGATAACGGAGGCGGTATCTTTGTACCCAATGGAATAGCTTCCATCTGCACCGGAAGTGGTTCCGTTCATGCTTCCTTTCTCGAAGATGAAAGCGCCGCTGAGTGGTTTTCCGTTTTCATCAAAAACTTTCCCTGTAAGTTTGTTTTGTGCGAAAGCGGACAAACCAAGGAGAAAAATAAAACTTAGTAAAATTGATTTTTTCATGGAATTATGTTGTTTGGAATTAATTAGCAATAATATTTATTTTTTTAAGGGCTTAGTCTTTTAATTCCGGGAAGTAAATAACATGGAGTTGGTGATAAGTAGGTCTAAATACCGGTTCTGATTTGCATTTTCCTGCCCTGAAAAGAGGCATTGCAGGTTCAAAACTTGTATTATCTTTGCCATCCACAAAAAACAATAAATAACACCCCGCAAAGGGCGGGGACAACAAAAACACAAACAATGTCATTAACAAAAGAAATCAAGAAGGATTTTGCAAAAAAACACGGCAAATCCGAAAAAGACAGCGGATCTGCTGAAGTGCAGATCGCCCTTTTTACACATCGGATCAATCACCTTACGGAGCATTTAAATCGTCTCAAGAAAGATAAAGCGACTCAACGTTCCCTTCTTTTACTGGTAAGCAAACGTAAACACCTGCTTGACTACATGAAGCGCACCAGCCTTGATAAATACCGCGCGCTTTTGAAAACCCTGGAAATCAGAAAATAATTTGAAGATTAGTTGATTTGAAAATTTGGAAATGAGATTTGGTTTTCATTTATAAATTGTCAAATATTCAAATTAGCTAATTGTATCATTTTCATTTCCTATTGATCATTAACATTTAACTTATTTTATCATGAATACAAAACACATTACCCATTCTTTTGACCTTGGAGACGGGCGCATCGTTAAACTTGAAACCGGAAAACTGGCTCGCCAGGCCGATGGTTCAGTCGTAGTTACCATTGGAGATACCATGCTGCTTGCTACGGTTGTTTCCAATCTTACCCCCAAAGAAGACATTGACTTTTTTCCTTTATCGGTAGATTACCAGGAAAAATTCGCATCCGCAGGAAGGATCCCCGGAGGATTTTTCAAGCGAGAAGCAAGGCCCAGCGAACACGAAATCCTCACCAGCCGCCTGGTAGACCGCGCGCTGCGTCCGCTTTTCCCGGAAGGATACCGCAACGAAACACAGGTCCTGATTTATCTTATCTCTGCTGACCGGAATATTGCTCCGGATGCATATGCCGGCCTCGCTGCATCCGCCGCACTGGCCGTTTCAGATATTCCTTTTAACGGGCCTATCTCTGAAGTACGTGCCGCACGAATTGACGGAAAATTTGTGATCAACCCATCCATTTCTGATCTGCAGAGAGCCGATATCGATATCATCGTTGCCGCTTCCGAAAAGAACATCGGTATGGTGGAAGGAGAAATGAAAGAAGTTTCTGAGAGCGATCTGCTCGAAGCCATCAAGTTTGCACACGAGGCCATTAAAAAACAGATCATCGCAATAAAAGAACTGGCAGCGAAAGTTGGGGAGAAACCCAAGCGGGCCATCAATCCTCCTGTTGAAGATGAAGCGTTGAGGGATGCTGTCCATAAAGCGACATACGATAAAATTTACGCCGTAGCTAAATCAGGCAACCCGAGCAAAGCCGACCGCAAAAAACTTTTCGGCGCTGTACTCGACGAATTCCTTGCTGCTCAGAAATTTACGGAAGAAGAGAAGAAAATGAAAGAGAAGCTGGTCAAGAAATATTACCACGACCTTGAATACGATGCCATGCGTGCTGCTGTACTGAACGAAGGCATCCGCCTGGATGGAAGAAAGACCACCGACATCCGCCCGATCTGGAGCGAAGTGGGGTATCTCCCGATGACCCACGGTTCGGCGATCTTCACACGGGGTGAAACGCAATCACTGACCACTGTTACCCTCGGAACAAAAATGGATACCGCAACTATTGACGGAGCGGTTTACCAGGGAGAAAAATCATTCATGCTGCATTATAACTTCCCGCCGTTCTCAACGGGCGAAGTAAAACGGATGATGGGAACCAGCCGAAGGGAAACCGGACACGGAAACCTGGCGCATCGTTCGCTCATGCAGGTGATGCCGAAGGATAATCCTTATACCATCCGCGTGGTGTCTGATATTCTTGAATCAAACGGTTCGTCTTCAATGGCCACCGTTTGTGCCGGAAGTCTTGCGCTGATGGATGCCGGCGTGCAGATCAGTAAACCGGTCTCCGGAATCGCCATGGGACTGATCACCGATAATAACAAGTTCGCAGTGCTTTCTGATATTCTTGGCGATGAGGATCACCTCGGCGACATGGATTTCAAAGTGACCGGGACCAAAGACGGAATTACCGCTACGCAGATGGACCTTAAAGTGGACGGATTACCTTTTGAAGTAATGGCCAAGGCACTTGACCAGGCGAAACAAGGTCGTTTGCACATATTGGGTGAAATGAATAAAACAATGTCGGCTCCCCGTACGGATTATAAAGAGCATGCGCCGCGCATTGTTCAACTGGTCATTGCAAAAGAATTCATCGGCGCCGTTATCGGCCCTGGTGGAAAGATCATCCAGGAGATGCAGCGCGAAACCGGTACGACTATAGTGATCGAAGAAGTTGACGGGAAAGGTGTTATTGATATTTTCTCGGACAACAAAGAAGGAATCGACAAAGCCGTTGCCAAGATCAAAGGTATTACTTCCGTTCCGGAAGCAGGCGATGAATACCTCGGCACCGTGAAAAGCATCATGCCGTACGGAGCATTCGTGGAGATCATGCCGGGCAAAGAAGGCCTCCTTCACATTTCAGAAGTAGATCACAAGCGGCTGGAGTCGCTCGAAGGCATCCTCAAAGAAGGGGACCAGATAAAAGTGAAACTTCTTGAAGTAGATAAGAAAACCGGAAAGCTCAGGCTTTCAAGGAAAGTTTTGCTTCCTAAACCCGAGAGAAAAGAACAACAAGCGTAATTTGATTCGTCATTGCGAGTCCCGATATTTATCGGGGCGAAGCAATCTTATTGCATGACGTTAAGACAATAGTTCTTTCAAAGAATTATAATCCGCGGTAATTTTTACTGCGGATTTTTCTTTTTCAAGACAGGCCTTCAGTGTATCAGGCAGGATAATCGCTCTTCCGATCGCATCTTCCACCACTTCCCAGAACTTTGCCGGATGAGCCGTAGCCAAAAAGATCCCGGTTGTTTGTTCTGATCTGGATAATGTTTGTTTGCTCATGTGTTTTTCTAAAGCGGTATAGGCCACCGCTCCATGAGGGTCAAGAAGGTAATTTTTCTCTAACGCTATTCTTTTAATGGTAGATTTTGTTTCCTCATCAGTAATCGAATATCCGCAGATCTCTTTCCGGATATCTTCATGCGCGTTATTGTACAGATCCAGTATCCGTGAGAAATTGCTTGGGTTGCCCACATCCATTGCGTTGGACAAAGTTTTCCGGGATGGTTTAGGCGTAAAAGTTCCGCTTTCCAGAAATTCCGGAACGACATTATTTGAATTTGTCGCTGCAATGAAATCCGCTTTCATGCCCATCTTTTTTGCCATCAGGCCGGCCGTCAGGTTTCCGAAATTACCGCTGGGGACAGAAAAAACAATATTCTGCTTCTCTCTTAAGAACGAATAGGCGTAGAGATAATAGAACATCTGCGGAATCAGCCTTGCGATGTTTATGGAATTTGCTGAAGTGAGGGAATGTTTCTTTTTTAGATCAGCATCAGCGAAGGCCCTTTTAACCAGACGCTGGCAGTCATCGAACGTTCCGCTGACCTCAAGGGCGGTTATGTTTTTGCCCATCGTGGTCATTTGTTTTTCTTGCAAGCGACTGATCCCGCCAGAGGGGTAAAGAATGACAACCCGTAGGCCTTCTGCGCCGTAAAATCCGCTGGCAACCGCACTTCCTGTATCGCCGGAAGTGGCTGCCAGGACGGTGATTTCTTTCTTTTTGTTTTTTATAAAATGGGAAAGTGTCCTGGCCATGAAACGGGCGCCCACATCTTTAAACGCCAGTGTCGGGCCATGGAATAATTCCATCACCAGAACATGGTCAGAGATCGGAAATACAGGAATCAGAAAATTCAGGGACTCCGTGATTATTTTATTCAATGCTTCGTTTGTAATTTCATTGCCGGTAAATTTTTTTGCTGCCTCATACCCGATTTCCTGAAGGGAAAGATTTTTCGTTTGAAGAAATCCTTTCTTCAGAACAGGAATGGATTCCGGCTGGTATAAGCCGTTGTCAGGAGCAAGCCCTTTAAGTACGGCTTCTCTGAAATTTGCTTTTAATGATCGGTTGTTTGTGCTGTAGAAATTCATATCAGTTCAGGATTATGGCGCCGTGAGGATTTATTTTTGAAACATACCGGTCGCAGGAAATATTTTTTTTCAGGAATACTTGCTGCATGGCCCTGCTTGCTTTTTCTGCATTATCAAATCCATCGCACAAAGCGAAGACGGTCGGGCCGGAGCCGGAAATGGCACATCCCAGGGCGCCGTTCTTCATGGCGGATTTCTTTACAGCAAAATAATGCGGGATGAGCGCTGCGCGGACCGGCTCTACAATGACATCTTCCATGGAACGGCCGATCAGTGAGAAATCAGAACTCCCCAGGCCCGCGATAAGTCCGGCCACATTGCCCCACTGCGTGATGGCTTTTTTGAAATCAACAACTTTCTTCAGCACCTTTCTTGCGTCCATCGTTTTTATTTCAATATCCGGATGAGCCAAAGCGCAGTATAAATTTTCCGGATGAGAAAGTTTTACCACATCCAGCGGAGTGTAGCTGCGGATCAAAAGAAAACCGCCAAGAAGCGAAGGGGCTACATTATCCGCATGAAACGATCCGCTTGCAACCGACTCGCCGATCATTCCCAGCTCAACCAATTCTTTTCCCGAAAAAGGTTTCCCGAAAAGTTCATTGGCGGCAAATACGCTGGCTGCGGCGCTGGCGGCGCTGGAACCGATCCCGCTCCTCGGTTTTATTTTCCTGGTGAAAGTGACCTCCAGCCCCTCACTGTAATGGATTCTCCTGAGAAAAGAAAGCAAAGGTTTTCCGGCGCAGTTTTTTTCAGGATCAAGCGATATGGAATTGTAGGATGATCTATTAATGATGTTTATCCCTTTTGATTTTTTCTTTCGGAGAATAAGTTCATCTCCCGGATTTTCAAGCGCAAATCCCAGCACATCAAAACCGCAGCCCACATTGGCGACGGAGGCGGGCGCAAATACTTTTATATTTTTCATTTTAATAATTATAAAGCGTGAATGGATTGGTTTGTTCGTTTAGCGAAAAGCCAAAAAGGTTGACGGAGGGAAAATCAAATTAACCCCAAAGGGTTGTAGTCGCAGTAGAAGCTGTAGAGAAAAGCAATGAAACAGCGTTTCCTGGAAGGAGGATGCCGGAGGAAAAGATATTGCTGTCCTGGTTCATTGCGGCGCAAAAGTAGGGAATAGGATGAATCACGCAAATTTTATTTATTTCAGAAAATTTGGTTATTCCATATCTACGCATACATTTGTCCTGATTTTTATCGAAGCAATATAATATGTATATTTAAACTCAGATTCATTTTCGCCTATGCGCCAGCTCAAGATCACCAAGCAAATTACCAACCGTGAAACAGCATCGTTGGAAAAATACTTGCATGAGATCAGCCGCGAAGGATTGATCACAGCGGAAGAAGAAGTAGAGCTTGCCAAAAAAATAAAAGCCGGGGATGTTTCTGCATTGGACAAAATGGTAAGAGCCAATCTTCGTTTTGTTGTTTCCGTTTCCAAGCAATACCAGAACCAGGGGTTAAGTTTACCCGATCTGATCAATGAAGGCAATCTTGGCCTGATCAAAGCGGCCCAGCGTTTTGACGAAACACGGGGATTTAAATTTATTTCTTATGCGGTTTGGTGGATCCGCCAGTCCATTCTCCAGGCATTGGCTGAACAAGCCCGGATCGTCCGGCTTCCTCTTAATAAAATTGGTTCCATTAATAAAGTGAATAAGGTTTTTTCAAAACTGGAACAAGCTTTTGAACGTGAGCCTACGCACGATGAGATCGCAGAAACGCTTGGCGTGCTTCCGGAAGATGTGAAGGATTCTATCCGCAATACCGGAAAACATATTTCCATGGATGCGCCGTTGCTTTCCAGCGAAGACGATGCGGGAAATATGTACGAAGTACTGACCAGTGAAGATTCTCCGAAACCGGATGGAAGTTTGCTGAGCGAATCGCTCCGCAAAGAAATTGAACGCGCGCTTGGAACATTGTCAAACCGCGAAGCCGATGTGCTTCGGTTATATTTTGGTTTGCACGGGGGGCCTGCCATGACGCTGGAAGAGATCGGAGAGCGTTTTGCCCTTACCCGCGAACGGGTACGCCAGATAAAAGAAAAAGCGATCCGCCGTTTGAAACATTCTTCACGAAGCAAATTATTGAAAGCATACCTTGGGTAAGCACCAAAACTCAAGCGCCAAATTTCAAATAAATTACAAATTTCAAATTCGAAATTTCAAATTTTTTTGAATTTGGATTTTCGATATTATTTGTGATTTGTTTTTTGTTATTTGGAATTTCTTCTCATTTTGTTTTTATCTTTGTAATATGAAACACCTGGTAGCACCATCCATTCTTTCTGCCGACTTCGCCAACCTTCAGCGTGATATTGAAATGCTCAACAACAGTGAGGCCGACTGGTTTCACCTGGATGTGATGGACGGCCTTTTCGTTCCTAATATTTCTTTTGGCATTCCGGTTATCAAAGCGATAAAGAAACATGCAAAGAAGCCGCTCGATGTGCATCTGATGATCGTGAGTCCGGATAATTATCTGCAGGCGTTCAAAGATGCAGGCGCGGATCATCTTTCTGTTCATTACGAAGCATGCACGCATCTTCACCGAACGGTTCATGCCATCCGCGACCTGGGAATGAAAGCGGGCGTGGCGATCAACCCGCACACGCCGGTGAATGTGTTGCAGGATATAATTTCTGAGATCGATCTTGTCTGCATGATGAGCGTGAATCCCGGTTTTGGTGGACAGAAATTCATTGAAGGAACCTACCAGAAAGTAAAATACCTCCGTCAACTAATTCGGACAAAAAAATCAAAAGCTAAAATAGAGATCTACGGAGGCGTGGATCTGAAAAATGCTCCGTTGTTAATTAAAGAAGGCGCGGATGTTCTTGTAGCGGGCAATGCCGTGTTCGGCTCTAAGAATCCGCGTGAGGCGATCGAGAAGCTGAAAAAAGATTAGACTTTCTGATTAATTAATCTCTTCTCCAAACTTTCTTGACCACGAAATGCACGGAATCGGCAGGATGTTTATATTGTTTCTTCTCGATTCATATAAGACGGCTGTGCTTATAAAAAATGTCCAGGCAGAGTGATTGTGCCTTACGACTTTCATTCCCAGATTTATCATGTAGAGCGACTGTTTGAGATACAGGCTTTTCAAGATCCATACTTCTGAACTTCCATAAATATTTTTTGTATAACGTTTCATGGCTGAAAAATTCACATATCCAAAATCACCAAGCGATACATTGTTGGGCCGTGACGTTCCAAGATTAGCGGATGAGGATAAAGAAAAATATCCACCGCTGATCGTGTAGTTATTGCTTCGTGAACCATTGGTAAGTTTTATCCCTCCGTATCCGAAATAAACGGAAGGATCCGCCCAGCTCATCCAGCCCGCTGTTGCCGTTGCCCCAAAATACATCTGGTTGCCCACTTTATAATTTGCCTGCCCATTCAGCAATAGGGGCATTCCAATAATATCCGAACTCATTCCAATGGAATAATTATCGGTAATCCCATAATCCAGCGTCCAGAAGGTTCCATAAAAAGTATTAAATAAGAGTTGGTCCTTTCCTGTTCCAATAGCACTTGATCCTAATAAATAATGACTTGCAAAACGGTTGGGATGAACATATTTTCCCCGGAGAAAATTATCTTCCGTAACAGGTTCGAACAATTCGATGTCATCCTTCGGAACAACGACCCTTTCTTTGTTCCGCAGCCGGAGCGTCACATCAATATCTGTTTCTATTTCTACATTTCCGATATACTCATTGCCGTCTTTTGTAATTATAAAGTAGGGTTTATTTGTTTCATTCTGAGAATACAGGAAGGAGGACGGAATGCTGAAATATAAAATGAAAAGGAATAACCGGTTCAGCATGAAATAAATCTATGGATCAAAGATAGATATATTCATTCAGTTGTTTTGTAACAGGGGAAAACCCACTTCTTGCAGGAATATCTAAAAAAGGATAAATAACTTTTGAAAGGTAGAGTCCCTGTGGATACGCAAATTCAAT